>CAZFAT010000424.1:0-3270 GCA_964517075.1 uncultured Solibacteraceae bacterium | reverse complement strand
CTCAACCGGCTGATCAACAAGTACGACCTCAACGCGATCTTTCTCGCGGGTCCGGGCCACGGGGCCCCCGGCGTGCTGGCGCCGGTCTACCTCGAGGGAGCCTACTCCGAGGTTTATCCCAACAAGGCCGAGGACGAGGAGGGGATGCGGCTGTTCTTCAAGGAGTTCAGCTTCCCTGGCGGGATCGGCAGCCACTGCACGCCCGAAACGCCAGGCTCGATCCACGAGGGCGGCGAGCTGGGGTACAGCGTGTCGCACGCGTTCGGCGCCGCGTTCGACAACCCGGACCTGCTTGTCGCGGTCGGCGTGGGCGACGGGGAGTCGGAGACGGGGCCGCTCGCCACGAGCTGGCACTCGAACAAGTTCCTCAATCCCGTGCACGACGGCGCGGTGCTGCCGATTCTGCATCTCAACGACTACAAGATCGCGGGGCCCACGGTGCTGGCGCGCATCCCGCCGGACGAGCTCGACGCCCTGCTCCGGGGGTACGGCTACGCCCCCGTCGTCGTCGAGGGCGACGACCCGATGGTCATGCACCAGCGCATGGCGGCGGTGATGGACGACGTCGTGACGTCGATTCGTGAGATTCAGCGCACCGCGCGGGCCAACGGCTTCCGGACGCGCCCGCGCTGGCCGATGATCGTCCTGCGCTCGCCGAAGGGCTGGACGGGCCCCAGGACCGTCGATGGCAAGCCGACGGAAGGAACGTTCCGGTCGCACCAGGTGCCGATGGGGGACATGAACCGGCCCGAGCACGTCTCGCTCCTCGAGGCCTGGATGAAGAGCTACCGGCCCGAGGAGCTGTTCGACGACACGGGGCGGCTCGTGGCCGAACTCCAGACCCTCGCGCCGACCGGCACCCGGCGGATGAGCGCCAATCCGCACGCGAACGGCGGGCTGCTCCTGCGCGACCTGCGCCTGCCCGACTTTCGGGACTACGCCGTGGCGGTGCCGCAGCCCGGGGCCGCGACCGCGGAGGCCACGCGCGTGCAAGGGCAGCTGATTCGGGACGTCATCACGCTCAACCCCACGAACTTCCGCGTCTTCAGCCCGGACGAGACGACGTCGAACCGGTGGAACGCGGTGTTCGAGGTGACGAACCGGTGTTCAACGGCCGAGATCCGGGCGATCGACGACCACGTCGCGCCCGACGGCCGGGTCATGGAAATGCTGAGCGAGCACCAGTGCGAGGGGTGGCTCGAAGGCTACCTGCTCACGGGCCGGCACGGCTTCTTCTCGTGCTACGAGGCGTTCATCCACATCATCGATTCGATGGTCAATCAGCACGCGAAGTGGCTGAAGGTGTCGAACGCGATTCCGTGGCGCCGACCCATTGCCTCGCTGAACTACCTGCTCACGTCGCACGTCTGGCGGCAGGACCACAACGGCTTTAGCCACCAGGATCCAGGCTTCATCGACCACGTAGCCAACAAGAAGGCGGACATCATCCGGATCTATCTGCCGCCCGACGCCAACACTCTCCTGTCGGTCACCGATCACTGCCTCCGCAGCCGCAACTACGTCAACGTCATCGTCGCGGGCAAGCAGCCGGCGCTGCAGTGGCTCGACATGGACGCGGCGGTCAAGCACTGCACGGCCGGACTCGGCATCTGGCCGTGGGCGAGCAGCGACCGCAGCGGCGAACCTGACGTCGTGATGGCCTGCTGCGGCGACGTCCCGACGCTCGAGACGCTCGCCGCCGTGCAACTCCTCGCCGACTACTTCCCGGATCTGAAAGTGCGCGTCATCAATGTCGTCAACCTGATGAAGCTGCAGCCGCAGAGCGAGCATCCGCACGGGCTCAGCGACAAGGAATTCGACGTGCTGTTCACGAAGGACAAGCCGATCATCTTCGCGTTCCACGGCTATCCGCTGCTCATCCACCGGCTGACCTACCGTCGCACCAATCACCGCAACCTGCACGTGCGCGGTTACAAGGAGGAGGGGACCACGACCACCCCCTTCGACATGGTGGTGTTGAACGATCTGGACCGGTTTCATCTCGTGTCGGACGTCATCGATCGGGTGCCGGCCCTGGGCGTCCGCGCGGCCTACGCGCAGCAGGCCATCCGCGACAAGCTCATCGAGCACAGGCACCACATCGGGCGCTACGGCGAGGATCTGCCGGAGATCCGCGAGTGGACGTGGCGCGCCGGCGCGCCCGGGGCGCCGCCCCGCCCGCCCAGGCGCGACTCCGCGTGATACCGGTCCGCCGGCCGACGCGCGGCCGCCGGTATACTGTCCGAGTGCTCGTCGCTCGGTTGTTCGTCGTGCGTGGCCGCGTCCAGAACGTAGGCTACCGGTTCTTCATCCACGACGCCGCGAGCCGCGAGGGACTGACCGGGTGGGTCCGCAATCGGCCCGACGGCGCCGTCGAGGTGCAGGCAGAGGGCGATCGGGAGTCGGTCGATCGTTTCGAGCTCCGCGTCCGGACCGGACCACCCGCCGCGCGCATTGACGACGTGCAGGTCCACGAGGATGTTCCGACGACCCGTATGGACGGCTTCAGGGTCCGGACGTGAGGGGAGAGCCGTCTGAGGCAGTCATGCAGGCTTTGAAGCAGCGCATCCGTCACGTGCCGGATTTTCCGAAGCCCGGCATTCTCTTTTACGACGTCACGACGCTCCTGAAGGATCGCGAGGGCTTCCGCATGGCGGTGGACGCGATGGCCGCACCGCACCTCGCCGGCGCGGTCGATCTCGTCGTGGGCATCGAGAGCCGCGGGTTCATCTTCGGATCGGCCGTCGCCGATCGGCTGGCGGCCGGCTTCGCGCCAGTCCGGAAACCGGGCAAGCTGCCGTCCAAGATCCGGCGCGCCTCGTACGCCCTCGAGTACGGCACCGACGCGCTCGAGATCCATGACGACGCGGTCATCCAGCATCAGCGGGTGCTGGTGGTCGATGACCTGCTGGCGACCGGCGGCACGGCGGCCGCCACCGTCGGGCTCGTGCGCGCGCTCGGCGGCGAAATCGTCGGCCTGCAGTTCCTCATCGAGCTCGTGGCCCTGAAGGGGCGCGAGAAGCTCCAGGACGAGAAGGTCGGGGCGGTGCTGCAGTACTAAGAGCGCATGGCACGACGCTCGTCGCCGCCGGGCTTCAGCCCGGCGGACCGCAGGCATGTAAGGCCTGCGGCTACGCTTTGAAGCGCGCTCCAAGTTCCACGGTTCGACGGTCCAGGGTTCGTAGATTCTTGTGCGCGCCCGTAGCTCAGCTGGATAGAGCACCGCCCTCCTAAGGCGAGGTTGACGAGCCGGTAACGCTTGCAGCATCA
>CAZFAT010000423.1:0-9700 GCA_964517075.1 uncultured Solibacteraceae bacterium | reverse complement strand
CCGATGCTCTCGCAGGCGTTGCGGGCGCCGCGGCCGACGCTGGGCCAGCGGCTGTTCCGGATGTACTGGTGGCTGGAAAGCCGGATGACACCCGGTCTTCGATCCTCTCAGTATGTGTTTGCCGAACGGCTCGCCGCCCTGCTGGAGCGTGCGGACCGGCCGGCGTGGCTCAACGTCGGCTGCGGCCGACGTCCCTTCCCGGAGTGGATGCCCGACCACGCGGACCGCGTCGTCTCGGCGGCCGGGCACCCCGTGGGCGTCGACCTGGACCCCGACAGCCGGCGGGACCACGACGCGTACCGAGACAAAGTGATGGCGCCGGCCGAGGCGCTGCCCTTCGCGGACCGGACGTTCGACGTCGTCAGCGCGAACATGGCGGTGAAGCACGTGCTGTGGATCCGGCTGCTCCGGCGCCACTCACTCGCCTGGCTGTGCTCGAATCTAATCGTCGTGCTTCGCGCGTCGGGTTAGAGCGCTTTTCGAATGGTGTCGTGTGCTGCAATCCGCTTACGCGAGTGCGTCAGCGGTCGGCGCGCCGTAGACCGAGTACCACGGCACGGCGCTCCTGAGCGCCGCGTTGACGTTCCGGATGTTCTCGACACCCGCCGTCTCGAGCCACTGTCGGAACGCGGCGGCGCCCTGTTTCGCGTAAATCGGCATGCCGTCCTTCCAGGTGGCCCGTCCGCAGAGCACACCGGCGTACTTCACGCCGGACTCGGTGGCCAGCTCGAGCGACTCGGTGAACTCGGCATTGCTGACGCCGGCTGACAGATAGATGAAAGGCCGCGTGGCGGCCTTCGCGGCGTTGAGAAAGTGGCGCTTGGCCTCGTCGCGCGTGTACGCCTTCTGGCCGCCGAACGCCTGCGCCCCCTCGACGAACTTCATGTTGATGGGCACTTCGACCTTCAGCACGTCCACGCCATAGCGGTCCTTGGTGAACTCCGCCATGCTGGCCGTGACGACCTCCGGCTTCTTGCGGGCGTACTCGAGCCCCTTCTCGTCGGCGCCGTCCTCGTACCCCACGAACTCGAGGAAGAACGGGATGTCGTTGGCGCGGCACTCGTCGCCGATGCGCTCGACCCAGGCGTGCTTCCGGTCGTTGACGTCCTTGGTGTCGAAGGGCGAGTAGTAGAGCAGGATCTTGATGCAGTCGGCTCCCGCGTCCTTCAGCCGCCGGACCGACCAGTGGTCCAGCAGATCGGGCAGCCGCCCCGGACCGGTCTTGTCGTAGCCGGTCTTCTCGTAGGCCAGCAGGAGACCGGCGCCTTTCGCGCGCCGCTTCGACGCCGGCAGACCGAACTCGGGATCGAGCAGGATGGCGCTCGCATGCTGGGTCAGGACCTCGGCCACCAGCGTCTTGAACTCCTCCATCATCGCGTCGGAGACGTCGCTGCCCCGCTCCTTGCTGAGCGACTTCTGCAGCGACCCGCGCTGGTCCATGGCCGCTGCCGCGATCACGCCGCGGTCATCCGCCACGGCCTTCATGCCCGCCAACTTCCCTGCTGTCAATTTCACTCTGTATCTCCTGCCGCATTCCGCTGAGTCGGAGCTGAAAATCTTAGCACTGGAAACCGGAGGTCTTCCACTGACGCCTCCGCGGCGGCGCGCTCGACGAGCGCGGCGACGTCGAGCCGCGACTCGGCCGCCTCCACCGAGGCCAGCGACGCACGGGTCGCGGGATGTGGCGGCGTGAACAGCGTGCAGCAGTCATCGTCGGCCACGATGGAGATCGAATACGTGCCCAGCCGCTCGGCGTCGCGGGTGATTTCCGCCTTGTCCATGCCGACGAGCGGCCGCAGGATGGGCAGCGTCGCCACCGCGCCCACAACCGCCAGATTGTCGATCGTCTGCGACGCCACCTGGCCGACCGAATCACCCGTGACCAGCGCCAGGGCGCGAATCCGCGTCGCCAGCCGCTCGGCGATCCGGAGCATGAGACGCCGGTAGATGACGACCCGCAGGGGCGGCGGCACGGCCAGGACCACCTGCTGCTGGACGCCGCCAAACGGCACCAGATAGAGGCGCGATCGAAGCTCACACGCCGTCAGGCGCGCGGCCAGCGCACGCGCCTTGTCCTGTGACGTGCGCGACAGGATCGGATAGCTGTGAAAGTGCACGAAATCCGTGCGGCAGCCGCGCCGAATCAACCGCCAGGCCGCCACCGGAGAATCGATGCCGCCAGACAGGAGCGCGAGAACGCGCCCGCCCGTCCCCACGGGCAGGCCGCCGGTGCCCTGCTCGAGGTTGACGAAGAAGTAGGCGTCGTGGCTGAGGACTTCAATGCGGATGACCCGTTCCGGCGCGGACAGGTCAACCGGCCAGCCCGTCGCCTCCTGCACGCGCCGGCCGACCAGCCGCTCGATATCCGGCGACGTGACGGGAAACCGCTTGTCCGCCCGCCGCGCCGCGATCCGGAACGTGCACGCCGGGAGATCCGCCACGCTCTCCACGACCCGGTCGGCAATCGTTGACAGATCGGGGACCACGTGCGTCGCGCGGGCGAAGTTGCCGATGCCGGGCAACCGGGCGAGCCGGGCCCGAACCTCCGGCCAGTCGGTCCCCGGCTCGAGCTGAATCACGATGCGGCCCACGACCGGTCGCGCGTCGCGCACACCCACGTCGGCCAGGGCGCTCTTGATCGCCCGCACGAGCATGTGGATGAACCAGGGGCGGTTGCGCCCCTTGAGCGCCAGCTCGCTGTAGTGCACGACCACGGACGACATCGGGTGATTATGACCTCGTGGCGCCGGGCGGCAGGTGGCTGCGAAGCCGACCCAGGATCAGTTTCGCCGCCGTGCGGCCGCTGACCACCGCTCCTTCGATCGTGGCGGGCAGGCGGGTGTCCGTCCAGTCGCCGGCGAGGAAGAACCCCTCGAGCGGGGTTCCCGGCTGCGGCCGGGCGGGGCCTCCCGGCGCCAAAGAGAAGGTCGCCCTATGCTCGCGGACGATGACGGAACGAAGCAGGCGGGCACGCCGGATCTGAGGGAGCGCCGCGGAGAGTTGCTCCGTCGCAACGCGAGTCACCTCGGCGTTGTCCATCGCCGCCAGACCGGCAGCGCCGCTGGCCACCACCGACAGGTGGGTGACGGATCGTCCGAGCAGGGCCGCCTTGTCGAACGCCCAGTGCATCGGTCCGCCGATGAGACCAACGAAAGGGTCGGCCAACGCCAGGCCATCGAACCACAGATTGGCGGTCACGATGGGGGAACTGGCCATGGCCGAGGCCGAGGCCACGAGCGAGCCGAGCGAGGCCGGCACGTCGGGCGACCACAACCGGGCCAGCGCGTGCCAGGGGACGGCGCTCAGGACCGCCCGCGTGGCAATGGTCGCCGCCGGCGTTTGCACCACTTCGACCGTGCCTGCCGGAGTCATCACGATACGGGCCGGCGTCGATGTCATGACGGTCCCGCCACGGGATTCGATGAACCGGGCGGCGGGCAGGGCGTACAGCTCATCGAGGGGGACCGAGGGCAACCCCACGGCCGCGTCCTCGACGCCCGACCCGAACAGTTCCGCCAGCACACGGACGAACGGCTGAGCCGCCGCGGTGTCCGGCGCCTGATTGAGGGCAGCCACGGCGAGCGGGTGCCACAACCACTCGCAGAGCCGCGGCGATTGGCCGTGCAGTCGCAGCCATTCGGTCACGGTCAGGGCCGGATCGACGCGAGCGGCGACCGCCGGCGCGCCATCGCGGCGCGCCGCGACGAACAGTGGCCGGAGCCGTGCGACGCTCAGTCGGTCGGACAGCGGGACCGCGCGCCAGCGCAGGAGACCGCCGACGAGATGCCACGGCGGCGGCAGTGGCGGGCACCGGAGCGCGAACGACCGGCCGTCGGCCCCGGCCATCGTGAGAGCCAGCCGCGTCTGCAGAGGCGCCAGATGTCGTGTCCCCAGTTGGTCGAGAAACGCGTAGGTCTCGCGATAGCAGCCGAAGAGCACGTGCTGGCCGTTGTCCACGCGCTCGCCGGTTTCGCGATCGACGAAGGCGGCGGCGCGGCCACCCAGTCGCGGCGCCTGCTCCAGGACCGTCACGCGCGCGCCCGCGTCGGCCAGCGTCACGGCGGCACTCAGCCCGGCGAAGCCGCCGCCAATGATGACGACGTCAGCCTGCACGAAGCGAGCGTCCGCCGGAGCGGAGGCCCCACCAGGTGGTCATGGCGAGTTGCGCCTGTCGGGCGCGCGGCACGCGCACCAGACCGCTGAACACGTCGCAGGCGCGTCGCTCGATGCGCCTGAGCAGATCCCGATAGATCATGCGCATGATTTCGGCCGGCAGGAACGCGCGCGCGTCGCCGGCCGGCAGCGCGCGGCTGGCGCGCGCAAAGAATACGCGCGCCCTGGCCGCCTGGTGCTCGAGCACGGCACGGACGCGATCGGATTGGACACCGCGGCCGGCGTGCTCGATCTCGCGCGCGATGTCCGCCTCGGTGCACGCGAACCGGTCGAGGTCCTCGATCGGGACGTAGCAGCGGCCCACACGGTAGTCCACGGCCACGTCGCGCAGGATGTTCGTGAGCTGCAGCGCCACGCCGAGGTCGCGCGCGTAGTCGAGTACGGCGCGCTCGCGATAACCGAAGATCTCGGCGCACACGAGTCCGACCGCCGACGCGACGCGATGGCAGTACGCCTCGAGATCGGCGAAGGTGGCGTAACGCCGCGAGCCGACGTCCATGGCCACGCCGGCAATGAGCGCCTCGAACTGGGCGCGGGGGAGATTGAAGGGTGTGACGAACGGTTGCAGTTGACGTCCTTGCGGCGTCTGTGGGGCCTGCCCCTCGAAGACACGCTGCAAGTCAGCGCGCCACAGGTCGAGACCGGCTGCCGCGACCGTCGCATCGGCCGCGAGATCGACGCTGTCGTCCACCGCGCGGCAGAAGTCGAACACCGCGAGGATGGCGCGCCGTTTGGGTGGGGGCAGCACCAGGAACGAGTAGTAGAAGCTGGTCTTCCGCGTCATCGGCCCGGCCCCGCCGCGTCGGGGGACACACGGATTCGCGACACCGGCCGGCGGCGCCACGTCAGTATCGCCCAGCCGATCGCCGGCCCGTCCTTCCAGTTGAGCGCTGGCCGCGCACGGTACACGTCGAACTCAACCGCGTCGAGGCGGTCGAGGATCCGGACGCCGCCGCCCCACGTCGCCCGCAGCTCCCAGGCCAGTCGTCCGCGAACCGCGTCGGCCACCGGCCGTCCGGCCTCGAACAGCGTCCGTGTGCGCCGTGCGGCGTCCGCGAGGGCCTGTCGCCATGGCGGCGTCATGCGGCGGCGGGCGAGATCCGCCTCGTCGGCGCCGGCCGCACGCGACAAGGCGCGTGGCACGTACAGCCGCCCTTTCGCCCAGTCGTGTTCGAGGTCCTGCCAGAAGTTGGTCAACTGCAGCGCCGTGCAAAGGGCATCGGACGACTGGTCGAGCGGGTCGCTGCGATAGCCGCTGATCCGCAGCACGAGCCGGCCGATCGGATTGGCGGACCGCCGGCAGTAGTCGAGGAGGTCGTGCCAGGTGTCGTAGCGCTTCACCTGCACGTCCTGCCGGAAGGCGCTGAGGAGATCGTCGAACAGCCCGCGTTCCAGCCGGCAGGTCCGCATCGTCTCGCCGAGCGCCGTGAAGATGGCGGCCGCGTCCGACCCATCCTGGACCACCGGCCCGGACACGGCTCGATCGAGCCGCGCCTGCCAGTCGTCGAGCAGCGCGAGGCGCGCCCGATCCGACCGGTCGCCCTCGTCGGCGAAGTCGTCGGCAATGCGCGCGAACGCGTAGACCGCGGCGATGTGCGGACGGAGCGGCCGCGGCAGGAGACGGGAGGCGACGGGAAAATTCTCGTAGTGCTGCCGGGCCAGACGCAGGCAGACGGCATACGCGGCGTCGGCTACCACTCGATCTCCGGCACGCCGGCTCGCGCGTTCGCCATGCGCGCCATGGCGAAGAGCAGGTCGGACAGCCGGTTCAGGTAGACGACCACGACCGGCAACACCGCACCGAGGCCGAGCGCGACGACCGAGCGTTCGGCGCGACGGCATACGGTGCGCCCCAGATGGAGCGAGGCGCCGGTCAGGCTCCCGCCCGCGAGCACGAAGTGACGCAGCGGGGGCAGCCGCGCCTCGAAGCCGTCAATCCACCGCTCCAGTCGGGTCACGTCCGCGTCGGTCAGGGTCGCCTTCTCGACGCGCGCCGCGATGCGCTGGCGGGGATCGGCCAGCAGCGCCCCGAGGGCGAACAGATCGCGCTGGATCTGCTCCAGCAGGCCTTCGACCTCCGGATCCGAGTTGTGCGCGCGCACGACGCCGAGCCAGGCGTTCAATTCGTCGACTTCACCGTAGGCCGCCACGCGCGGGTCCGCCTTGGACACACGCGTGCCGTCGAAGAGGCCGGTCTCACCGGCATCGCCGGTTTTCGTGTAGAGCGGAACGGGTCTGGAATCCACGCTGATCGCCTGGCGGGCCGCGCCCGCCTATTATGGCACCGTGCCGCGACGCCTCAGGCTGCCGCCACTGCCGGATCCCGCCCGCCGGCAGTGGTTCCGCCGCCGCCTCCTGCACTGGTACCGCCGGCACGGGCGGGCGCTGCCCTGGCGCGAGACGCGCGACCCGTATCGAATCCTGGTGTCGGAGATCATGCTGCAGCAGACGCAGGTCGACCGCGTGCTGCCCAAGTACCACGAGTGGCTGGATCGCTATCCCGACTTCGAGACCCTGGCCGATGCCGATCCCGACGACGTCGTCCGGACCTGGTATCCGCTCGGGTACAACATCCGTCCGCGGCGGCTGCACGACATCGCGCGCGAAGCGGTCCAGTCGTACGGCGGCGCGCTGCCGGACGACGAGGACACGCTCCGGTCCTTTCGCGGCATCGGACCCTATACCGCGGGGGCCGTCAGAAGCTTCGCGTTCGGGAAGCGCGCGGCCATTCTCGACACGAACGTGGCGCGCGTGCTGTTTCGCGTCTTCGTGGGCCGCGGCCAGCCGAAGCGCCACGCCATGGCCAGACATCTCTGGCGGCTGTCGTGGACGGTGCTGCCCCACCGGCATGTCTTCGACTTCAACCAGGCGCTGATGGATTTCGGCGCGCTCGTCTGCGCAGCCCGGCAGCCACGCTGTCCGACCTGTCCCCTGTCGTCGAAGTGCCTGAGCTTCATCCGGACCCGACCGGAGACGCGTCCCGCCGCTGGTGTCTGAGTCTCACACCACCATCGAGGTTGTGGCCGCGGTCATCGAGGACCGCGGCCGATTCCTGCTGGCGCGGCGACTGGCCGGCACGCACCTGGCCGGGACGTGGGAGTTTCCCGGCGGCAAGTGTGAACCCGGCGAGACGCACGAGGCGTGTCTGGTGCGCGAGCTCCGCGAGGAACTGGACGTGGAGGCGATCGTCGGCCCCGAAATCCTGGTCACCGAACACGCCTACCCGGAACGAACGGTCCGGTTGCACTTCAGGGAATGTGCGATCGCCGGCACGCCGCGGGCGATGCTCGGCCAGTCGCTCCGCTGGGCGTCGCGCGACGAGCTGGGATCGATTGCATTTCCGGCGGCCGATCGGACGCTCGTCGATCGGCTGGCGGGCCGTCGCGCCTGAGCGCGCCGGAGTCATCGCGCGAAGCCCGTCACCTCGGCCACCGGCCCGGTCGCGCTTCCGATCGTCACCGTTCGGCCGGTGACGGCCCAGTCGCGCGCCACATAGCCGAGACCGGCCAGTCCGGGTCCAGTCAGCGCGGGCGCCACGCTCGTCAGGTGGCCCACCGCACGGTCGTCAGCCACGAGCGGCGTCCCGCCAACCGGCGCGATCGGCGATTCGGGGGTCCAAGCCAGCGTGACGAGTCGTTTGGCCACACGCCCCGCGCCGCGGTGCAGGATGCGGATGACGATTTCCTGTCCCACGTAGCAGCCCTTCGTCGTGCTGATGCCACGCTCGAGGAGACCGGCCTCCAGCGGGATCGTTTCCTCGGTCATGTCGACACCGAACAACGGCCGCCCCGCGGCGATCCGCAGCGCGTTGGCGAGCGCGTCATCCGCCGGCCATGCGCCTGCTTCCTCGAGACGCCGGACCGTCGGTTCACGCGCCCCGGTCGAGACGACAACTTTGAAGGCATCCAGCGGAGCGTCGCCCGATCGCATGACGAAGCCGCCGGCGATATCGCACTGGCTCAGTTCCGGCAGTGAGTTCAGCAGGGCGAGGTCAACGTCCAGGGCCCGGCTGACGTCGCGCGCGGCAGTCGCTCCGATCACGAGCAGCGCCGCCACGCTGCTCGAGACGTCGCTGACCCGAACGTCTTCGGCAAAGATGGACTGGTCCAGGCGGGACGAGAGCGGGCCCGCGACGCCCGGAGCGACGCCGGCCAGCAGGGCATCGCCCCGATGCAGGATCTCCAGATCGGCAATCATGCGGCCCTGGGGGGTCAGATAGGCCGCATACGTCCCCTCGCCTGGCGTCAGCCGCTCGACGTCATTCGAGACCAGGGCGTGGAGAAAGGGCACGGCGTTCCGCCCCTCGATGCGAAGCCATCCGCGGTCGCTCCGGGCGACCCACGCGGGCCGCTGGTCGAGAATGCGATACTGATCGGCAATGCTGCCCACCCGACGACTCGCCCGCGATCTTAGCGCCGCGGTTCTGGCCGGGACAATGATGATCGCCGCACCGGCGGCGCAGGCGCCCGCCCAAGGGTCCGCCACCTTCGTGGTCATGCTGCGCGGCGTCCGGGTCGGGTTCGAGACGGTGACGCTGTCGCGCACGACCACGGGGTGGATGATCACGTCAGGCGGCCGGCTCCAGGTTCCCTTCGACATGCTGACGACGCGGTTCGAGCTCAATTACGGGCCGGACTGGCAGCCGCGCGATCTCGCCATCGAAGGCGTGCTTCAGGGCCAGCTCGTCAACATGACGACGAGTTTCGAGGGAACGACCGCCACCACGACCCTGCTGAAGGGCGACGCGCGCGCCTCGAACACGGTGCCCGTCTCCCCGGGCACGGTCGTGCTGCCCGCCAACTTCTTCGGCGCCTACGAGGCGCTGGCGGCGCAGATTGGCGGCATGGCGCCCGGCGCCGTCTTCCGCGCCTACCTGGCGCCCGAGTTCGAAGTCGCCGCCACGATCGATCGGGTGACGTCACGCCGCGTCGCCCTGCCCGGCGAAACGATCGACATCCGCGAGTTCTCGCTGACGCTGACCACGCCGGTCGGGCCGACGCCACTCCAGGTGTGGACGGACAACCGGCATCGCCTCGTGCGCGTCACGCTGCCGCGCGCGGGACTGCTGGCCGTGCGCGAAGACCTCGCGACGGTGCTCGCGCGCGAGGAGCATGTCCGCAATCCGGGCGACCAGGCGCTGTTCATTCCCTCGACGGGATTCTCGCTCGGCGCCACGATCACCACGCCGGCCGGCGCCCGGGCCGAAGGCCCCGCGGTCGTGCTCGTGTCCGCACCTGGTCCGCAGGACCGCGACTATACGGTGGTCGGCACGGCCGGCCAGCTGCCGGTCTTCGGCCAGCTCGCCGGGGCCCTCGCCGAGCGCGGCTATTTCGTCGTACGGTACGACGGCCGCGGGGTCGGCCAGAGCGGCGGCCGGACGGAAAACGCGACGCTCGAAGACTACGCCGGCGACGTCGTTCATGTCGTGAACTGGCTCCGCCGGCGCGAGGACGTGGATGACAATCGTCTCGCCGTGGTCGGCTACGGAGAGGGCGCGGCGGTCGCCCTGCTGGCCGCCCGGCGCGAG
>CAZFAT010000422.1:0-16247 GCA_964517075.1 uncultured Solibacteraceae bacterium | reverse complement strand
CGCGCAGCGTGAGGCTGTCGAACACGTCGACGGCCCGCTGCTCATCCTGGCCGGCGCCGGGTCGGGCAAGACCCGTGTCATCACGGCCAGAATCGCGCACCTGCTCGAGCAGAAGCTGGCCGCGCCCGGCGAGATTCTCGCCGTCACCTTCACGAACAAGGCGGCCGAGGAGATGCGCCAGCGCGTGGAGCACCTCGTCGGCGGCGACTGCCGCGACATCTGGCTGTCCACGTTCCACGCGCTGTGCGCCCGACTGCTGCGCCGCGAGGCGCCCGCGATCGGGCTCTCGCGCGACTTCGTCATCTACGATTCCTCGGATCAGATCGCCGTCGTCAAGCAGGCGATGAAGACGCTGGATGTGGACGACAAGATGATTCCCGCGCGCGCCGCGCTCGGGCGAATCAGCCAGGCGAAGAACCGGATGGAAGGGCCCGACGCGTTGAAAGCCAGCGGCGCCGGCCTGCGCGACCAGCAGGTCGCGCGCATCTTCGAGATCTACCGGCGCTCGCTGTTGGACGCGCAGGCCCTGGACTTCGACGACCTGCTCCTGCGAACGCTGGAGCTGGTGGAGAACAGCGAACGGGTCCGGACCACGTACGCGAATCGATTCCGATTCATCCTCGTCGACGAGTATCAGGACACGAACCGCCCGCAGTACCTGCTGATTCGCCGGCTGGCCGAGGTCCATCGAAACCTGTGCGTCGTGGGCGACCCGGATCAGTCCATCTACCGGTGGCGCGGCGCCGACCTCCGCAACATTCTCGACTTCGAGCACGACTTCCCCAACGCGCGGACCGTCAAGCTCGAACAGAACTACCGCTCGACGCAGGTCATTCTCGACGCCGCCACGGCGGTGATCCGTCGCAACCGCAACCGAAAGGACAAGCGGCTGTGGACGAGCCAGGCGGGCGGCGACAAGATCCAGTACTTCCGCGCGGGCGACGAGATCGAGGAGGCCGACTTCATCACCCGCGCGATCCGCGACGCCCATCGCGCGAGCGACCGCGGCACGCTGGCGGTGCTCTACCGCACGAACGCGCAGTCGCGCGCGATTGAAGACGCGCTCATGCGGGAGGGCGTCGCCTACCGCATCATCGGCGGCGTCCGGTTCTACGAGCGGCGCGAGATCAAGGACACCCTCGCCTACCTGCGCCTGCTCCTCAACCCGCACGACGACGTCAGCTTCCGTCGCGTGGTGAACGTGCCGGCGCGGGGCATCGGGCGGGTCGTGCTCGACGCGCTCGAGGCCATCGAACCCGGCGACGGCGATGACAACCGGACGCCCCTACTCGCGGCCGGCTCCGAGGCCGGCCCCGTCCGGCGGTCGCTGTGGTCGCGACTCGCCACCGCGGCCCGCGGCCGGCGGCTGACGCCGCGACAGC
Source organism: uncultured Solibacteraceae bacterium (assembly GCA_964517075.1). Lineage (GTDB taxonomy): Bacteria > Acidobacteriota > Vicinamibacteria > Vicinamibacterales > SCN-69-37 > CAZFAT01. Next base: position 14,865 of record CAZFAT010000422.1, on the reverse strand, counting down.
TCGCGGTGCTCGGCGCGTTCCGGGATCTCATCCAGGGCCTCACGACGGACACCGCCACCGCCAGCGTCTCCACGGCGGTCACGCTGGTCCTGGAACGTTCCGGCTACCTCCGCACCCTGCGCGACGAGCGGAGCGAAGAAGCCGAAGCGCGCATCGAGAACCTGATGGAGCTCGTCTCGGCCGCGCGCGAATACGAGAGCCGCGATCCTGACGCGGCGCTCGGCGGATTCGTCGATCGGCTGTCGCTCCTCTCAGAGGCCGACGAAGCGGAAGGCGCCGCCGAAGCGCGCGTGTGGCTGATGTCCATGCATGCCGCCAAGGGCCTCGAGTTCCCGACCGTGATCGTCGCGGGCATGGAGGAGGGCCTGTTCCCGCATTCCCGATCGACCGAGGACGCGGGCGAGATCGAGGAGGAACGCCGGCTCTGCTACGTCTGTCTCACCCGCGCGCGGGAGCGGCTGATTCTCACGGGCGCCTCACGCCGGCGCGTCTTCGGCGACTACCAGCCGACGGAGCCGTCGCGGTTCCTGGACGAGATTCCACCGGACCTCGTGGAGCGGCTCGAGCCGGCGGCGCCGCGCTGGCAGCCGCGGCGTTTCGAGTTGCGCAACCCGTATGCGCGGCGCCGTCCGGATCGCGTGCGCGAGGAGGCCGGGACGACCTTCGCCTACGAGTTGGAGGACCAGTCGGTGATGACGGTGCGGGCCGGGATGCGCGTGCGCCATCGGCTGTTCGGCGTGGGCATGGTCATGGCCGTCGAGGAACACGACGACGACTACAAGCTGACGGTGCGCTTCGCGGCGGCGGGCACCAAGAAACTGCTCGCGCGTTTCGCCGGTCTCGAGCCGGCGTAGGTCCGCCCCTCCATCAGGTTCGGATCATCCGCGTCTCTTACTCTCCCTCTCCGGTCGGCTCAGTCTCGCCGGGCTCACCCTCATCGGTCCCGTTCCCGTCGGCGTCGCCGCCGAGGTCCTCGCCGGCCGCCCCGGCCGGATCGGACAGGGTGGCAATCGACACCAGCCGGTCCCCTTCCGCGAGATCCATCAGCCGCACGCCCTGCGTGTCGCGGCCAATCGGGCGCAGGTCGCCGGCCTTCATGCGGATAATCTGGCCCTGCTCCGTCACGAGGAGCAGTTCGTGATCGGCCGTGACGCAGGCAAGGCCAATCACCAGGCCGTTCCGGTCACTGGTCTGGACGTTCTTCAGACCGATGCCGCCGCGGCTCTGGCGGCGGTACTCGGCCACTTCGGTCCGCTTGCCGTAGCCGCGCTCGCACACGGTGAGGAGCGTCCCGTCGCCGGTGACCACCTCCATCGCGACGACCTCGTCGCCATCGCGAAGCTGCATGCCCCGGACGCCCCGCGCCGTACGTCCCATGGGCCGCACGTCGCTCTCGGCGAAACGGATGGCCATGCCGTTCTTCGAGCCAATCACGAGATCGCGGGTCCCATCCGTGTCCGCCACCGCGATCAGCCGGTCATCGTCGTCAATCTGAATCGCGATGATGCCTGCCGCGCGGGGATTCGAGAACGCTGTGAGGTCCGTCTTCTTGACGACGCCCTTGCGCGTGCCCATGACGATGAACCGCGACCCCTCCTCCGCCGGGAACTCCTGCACGCGGAGGAGCGCGGCGATGCGTTCGCCTTCCGCCATGTTCACCAGGTTCGCAATCGACTTGCCGCGGCTGCTGCGGCTCACCTCCGGCACGTCGTAGACGCGGAGCCAGTAGCACTTACCGCGATCCGAAAAAATCAGGATGTAAGCGTGCGTGTTGGCGACGAAGAGGTGCCGGACGATGTCCTCCTCGCGCGTCTGCATGCCAATGAGGCCCTTCCCGCCGCGCCGTTGCTTGCGGTACTCCTCCAGGGCCGTGCGCTTGATGTAACCGGTATTGGTCGCCGTGATCACGACGTCCTCGTCGGCAATCAGGTCCTCGACGCGGAACTCGCCGCTCTCCTCGATGATCTCCGTGCGGCGGTCGTCGCCGTACTTGTCGCGAATCTGTTTGAGCTCGTCGACGACGAGGCCGACGATGAGATCGTCGCTGGACAGAATCTCCCGCAGGCGGGCGATCAGCGTCCGCAGTTCGGCGAGCTCGTCCACGATCTTCTGGCGCTCGAGGCCGGTGAGCCGCTGCAACTGCATGTCCAGGATTGCCTGTGCCTGGATGACCGAGAGGCTGAACTCGGTCACGAGGCCGACGCGCGCCTCGGGCGGCGTCTTCGCGGCGCGAATCAACGTGATCACCGCGTCGAGGTGATCGAGCGCGATCGTCAGGCCCTCGAGGATGTGCGCGCGCGCTTCCGCCTTGCGCAGCTCGAATTCGATCCGGCGCCGGATGACGTCGCGACGGAACTCGATGAAGTGATCGATGATGTCGAGCAACCCGAGCACGCGCGGCCGCCCGCCGACAATCGCCAGCAGCGTGATGCCGAACCCGGTCTGCAGCTTCGTGTGCTTGTAGAGGTTGTTGAGAACGACTTCTGGCAGCTCGCCGCGTTTGAGTTCGATGACGATCCGCATGCCCTCGCGGCTCGACTCGTCGCGGATGTCGGAGATGCCGTCGATCCGCTTGTCGTTGACGAGCGCCGCGATCTCCTGCACCAGGCTGCTCTTGTTCACCTGATACGGAATCTCGGTGATGACGATGGAAACGCGCTCGTTCTTGTGCTCCTCGAACGTGGCCTTGCCGCGGACCGTGACGCCGCCCCGCCCGTCCTTGTAGGCGCGGTAGATACCTTCGCGGCCGACGATCATGCCGCCCGTCGGGAAGTCGGGCCCCGGCACCGTTTGCAGAAGCACGCGGAAGCGTTCCTCGCGCGGCGCCGTTCGTCGCTCGATCATCGCGATCACGCCGTCGATGATCTCCCGCATGTTGTGCGGCGGGATGTTCGTCGCCATGCCGACGGCGATGCCCGTCGACCCGTTGACAAGAAGATTCGGAAACGGCGCCGGCAGAACCGACGGCTCCTCGGTGGTCTCGTCGTAGTTGGGGACGAAGTCGACGGTGTCCTTGTCCAGGTCGACCATGAGCGCCTCGGCCAGCGCCTCGGGGCGCGCCTCGGTGTAGCGCATGGCCGCCGGCGAATCGCCGTCGATCGAGCCGAAGTTGCCCTGGCCGTCGACCAGGGGATACCGCATGTTGAAGTCCTGCGCCAGGCGCACCAGCGTGTCGTAGGCCGGTGCGTCGCCGTGCGGGTGGAACTTGCCGAGCACCTCGCCGACGATGGCCGCGCACTTGCGGCGCGCGCGGTTGGACGCCAGCCCCATATGCCGCATCGCGTAGAGCACGCGGCGATTGGCGGGTTTCAGCCCGTCACGAATGTCGGGAAGCGCGCGCCCGATGATGACGCTCATGGCGTAATCCATGTACGAGCGCTTCATCTCGTCTTCGATGTTGACGGGAATTCTCGATGAGAGATCGTTGTCCATAGGCAGTCGAACGTCGGGCGAACAGGGCTACAAGGCGAGGTGTCAGATATCCAGGTTCTTCACGTCCAGTGCGTTGTCCTCGATGAACTTACGTCGCGGCTCGACCTGGTCGCCCATCAGCGTCGTGAACATCAGGTCCGCTTCCGTGTGGTCCTCGGCGCGGACCTGCAGCAGTGTCCGCTTCGTCGGATCCATCGTCGTCTCCCAGAGCGTGTCCGGGTTCATCTCACCGAGGCCCTTGTAGCGGTTGATCGCGAGACCGCGGCGTCCGGCGGCGACGAAATACTCGACGACCTCGTCGAGCGAGTCGACCTTCTGGTCCCCGTCCTTCGACGCCTTCGCGCCCTCGCGCGAGGCCGGGGGCGCCGCCGCGTTCTCGCCCGCCGCCGCCTCGGCTTCAGCCGCCTCGGCAGCCTCAGTGGCGGCGCCAGCGGCTGTCGTCGCGGTGCGAATGGTCACGGGACCCGCGAGCAGGTCCCTCACGTCCCCGTACGCCCCCGACAGCGTGCGGAACTCGCCGGTCGTGACGAAGTCCAGGTCGAGCCGGTGGCGCCGACCGTAGCCCGCGGAGTTGTCGACCATGACCACCGCGAGCGCCTGATGCTCGGAGTCCTCCGCGACCGTCGCCGTGACGCCAGGCGTCGTCAGGTGACGAGCGAGCGCGTCGACGGTGGTCTGGTTGGACCAGAACGTCTTGTCGCGCGCCTCGCCCTCGAGGAGCGCCAGGATGGCCTGCCGCGACGGGCCGCGTCGCTCGACGATCTGCAGCAGTTTCCGGAACGCCATCAGCTTCTCGAGTCGACGCTCGAGCGTCTCGCCGGTGATCTCCTGGCCGGACCCGAGCACGAGCGTCCGTAATTCGGCCGCGCGGCGGATCAGGAAGGTCTCGAGCTCGCGCTCGTCCTTGATGAACGTCTCCTGCCGGCCGCGCTTGGCCCGGAACAGCGGCGGCTGCGCAATGAAAATGTGCCCGCGGTCGACGAGCGGCCGCATCTGCCGGTAGAAGAACGTCAACAGCAGCGTGCGGATGTGCGAGCCGTCGACGTCGGCGTCGGTCATGATGATCACGCGGTGATAGCGCAGCTTCGACGCGTCGAACTCGTCGGAGCCGATGCCGCAGCCGAGCGCCGCGATGAGCGCCCGGATTTCCTCGTGGCCCAGCATCTTGTCGAAGCGCGCCTTCTCGACGTTGAGGATCTTGCCCTTGATCGGGAGCACCGCCTGGAACTTGCGGTCGCGGCCCTGCTTGGCGGATCCGCCGGCCGACTCGCCCTCGACGATGTAGAGCTCGCTCTTGGCCGGATCGCGCTCCTGGCAGTCGGCGAGCTTGCCGGGTAGCGCGCTGTTGTCGAGCGCGCCCTTGCGCCGCACGAGGTCGCGCGCCTTCCGAGCGGCCTCCCGCGCCAACGCCGCGTCCACCGCCTTGGCGATGATGCGTTTCGAAACCGCGGGGTTCTCTTCGAGGAACGCGCCGAACCGATCGTTGACGATGCCCTCGACGATCCCCTTGACTTCCGTGTTGCCCAGCTTGGTCTTCGTCTGCCCCTCGAACTGCGGCTGCGGGATCTTCACCGAGACGACGGCCGTCATGCCTTCGCGGATGTCCTCGCCCGTCACGCTCTCCGTGAGCTTGTCCGACAGGCCGGTCTTCGACGCGTACTGGTTGACCGTGCGCGTGAGCGCCGCGCGGAAGCCCGACAGATGCGTGCCGCCCTCGATGGTGTTGATGTTGTTCGCGAACGTGTAGGTCGTCTCCGCGTAGCTGTCGTTCCACTGAAGCGCGATCTCGACCTGGATGCCGTCGCGCTCCCCGGTCATGTAAATCGGCCGGTCCGTGGTCGCCCCGCGGCTGCGGTTCAGGAACTCGACGAACTCACGGATCCCGCCCCCGTAGACGAACTGATGCGTCTTGCCGTCGCGCTCGTCGGTGATCGAGATGATGACGCCGGCGTTCAAAAACGCGAGCTCGCGCAGCCGCTGCGACAACGTCTCGAACGAAACGTCGATCGATTCGAACACAACGGCGTCGGCCTTGAACGTGACCTTCGTGCCGCGCTTCTCGGTCCGGCCCGTGACATACAGATCGGCGGTCGGCACGCCGCGCTCGTAGCGCTGCTGATGGACCTGGCCGTTGCGCCAGATCTCGAGTTCGAGCCACTCCGACAGCGCGTTGACGACCGAGATGCCCACTCCGTGGAGCCCGCCGGAGACTTTGTAGGCGGCGTTCTCGAACTTGCCGCCGGCGTGAAGCACGGTCATGACGACCTCGGCCGCGGATCGGCCGCTCTCGTGCATGTCCACCGGAATGCCGCGGCCGTCGTCCACGACGGTGACGGACCCGTCGATGTGAATGGTGACGTCGACGTTGCGGCAGAACCCCGCCAGCGCTTCGTCGATCGAGTTGTCAACGACCTCGTAGACCAGGTGATGCAGGCCCGTCGGTCCGGTCGAGCCGATGTACATCGCCGGGCGCTTCCGAACGGCGTCGAGACCCTCGAGGACCTTGATCTTGTCGGCGCCGTAGTCGTCCAGCAGCTCGGGAGCGGACGTGACGTCGTGGTGAAGTTCGGGATTCGACATGATTTCGAGACGGAGGCGGTCGCCGAGCCGACGGCACCCGATCGGCGGGGCCCGGGCCGACCGCCGCGTCTGCTCAGATCCTCATCGGCATGATGACGTAGGTGTAGTCGTAGCCCTCGGCGCCAATCGGCTTGACGACGGCCTGACTCATCTCGTCTTTGAATTCCAGCTCAATGGCGTCGGTCTCGACGACACTCAGGAAGTTGTCGACGTAGTCGGCGTTGAAGCAGATTTGCAGCGCCGCGCCGTCGTAGTCGACGGGCAGCACCTCGTGCGCTTCGCCCACCTCCGGCGTGCTCGAGGTGATGTCGACCTGGTCCTTGGCAATCACGAACTTCACGGCCTTCGATCGTTCGTTCGACAGCAGGCGCACGCGGCGCACGGCCGCGGCGAGCCGATCGCGGTCGAACTCGATCCGCTTGTCGTTCGTCTTCGGAATCACGCGCTCGTAGGCGGGAAAGTTCGCGTCGATTCGGCGCGAGATCAGCAGCCGGTTGCCCGCGCGAAAGAACAGGTGATTCTCGCCCTGCGAAAACTCGATCGACTCGGCGCCGTCGATCAGCCGGGCGACTTCGTTCAACGTCTTGCGCGGCAGCAGCACTTCGCCCTTCGCGCCAGGACCGGGCGAGGTGTGGACGCGGACGAAGGCCAGACGATGCCCGTCGGTCGCCACCATGCTCATCGAGTCCGGCTGGAGCACGAGCTGCGCGCCGTTCAGGAAGTAGCGTGTGTCTTCACTGGTAATCGCGAAACGTGTGTGCGAGATCATGCGCTTCAGGGCCGGACCCGGCAGCGACACGCTCTGGCCTCCGCTGTCATCGGGTGGCGTCGGAAACTCGGCCGCGGGCAGCGTCTGCATCCGCGACTCGAACCGATCGGCCGCCACGGTGACCGACTTGCCGCCCTTGTCCTCCTCGATGCGGATCTCGGTGTCCGGTAGCGCGCTGACGATCTCGAACAACTTCTTCGCCGGGAGCGTGAGCGTGCCTGGCTTCACGACCGACGCCTCGCACTGACTGCGCAAGCCGACGTCGAGATCGGTCGCCAGCAGCGAGACCTGGTTCTGGCTCGCGTCCAGCAGGACGTTGGCAAGAATCGGAATCGTGTTCTTCCGCTCGACGATGCCTTGGAGGAGGGAGAGTTCTTTCAGCAGATCGTTCTTGCGGACGACAAGTTCCATAGGCAGGGCGACCTCGCTGACTGCCCACGTCCTGGGGCGTCGGTCGGGATGTGACCGGGCTGATCCCTTCAGCCCTGATCAGAGATCTACAAGACAAAGAAGTATAACAAGAGTAAAGGCCTGTTGGGAACCCAAAGTCTCCCCATAACCCTCACGCATTCAAACACTTATCCTGTGGAGAATCGCGCGCATAACGGACGCGTCCAGAGGCGGTCCGCTGTCGAAATCCCGCCTCCCGGCCGCCTGTCCACAGCCGTCCACAGGCCCCTGGTGTGGAAAACCCGGACTCCCCCGGCTTTCATGACAATTGCTTAGCGAAACGACTCCGTCAGGGTGTTGATCAGGCTGTTGAAGACTTCGTCACGCCTGCGCAAATCCTCGACCTTTTTGAGCGAGTGAATCACGGTCGAATGATGCTTGCCGCCAAAACTCTTACCGATCTCCGGCAGTGACGACGGCGTCAGGGCCTTGCAGAGGTACATGGCAACCTGACGCGGCAGCGCCACGGACTTGGAGTTGTTCTTCGACTTCAGTTCGACCAGCTTCAACTGGTAGTACTCCGCGACGAACTTCTGGATCATGTCAATCGTGACGGTGCGCCCTTCCTGGCGCAGGACATCGCGCAGGACCTCCTGGGCAAGGCTCATCGAGATGTCGCGTCCAGTCAACGATGCATAGGCGAGCAGCCGGATCAGCGATCCTTCCAATTCGCGGATGTTCGACTTGATTCGGCCGGCGATGTACAGGGCCACATCACCCGGGAGCGACACGCCTTCCGCCTCGGCCTTCCGGGTCAAAATCGCGATTTTGGTCTCGAGATCCGGCGCCTGGATATCGGCGATCAGGCCCCATTCAAAGCGGCTGCGCAGCCGTTCCTCGAGTTCGCTGATCTGGTGCGGCGGGCAATCGCTGCTGAGCACAATCTGCTTCTGCGCGTCGTGCAGCGCATTGAATGTGTGGAAAAACTCGGTCTGCGTCCGCTCCTTGCCGACGATGAACTGGATGTCGTCGACGAGCAGGACGTCCACGCCACGATAGCGCTCGCGGAACTCAAGAATGCGGTCGTAACGGATCGCGTTGACCACTTCGTTCATGAACCGCTCGGCGGAGATGTAGGTCAGCTTGAGGTCGGGACTTTGGGTGAGGACGGAGTGGCCGATCGCGTGCATGAGGTGGGTCTTGCCGAGTCCCACCCCGCCGTAGAGAAACAGCGGGTTGTACGAGCGCGACGGCGCTTCGGCCACAGCCCGGCACGCCGCATGCGCAAACTGGTTGGAGGCGCCGACGATGAACGTATCGAAGGAGTAGCGTGGACTGAGGCCGACGAAGTCGACGGCCTCATCGTCGGCGGCCGCGGCCGGCTCGTCCGGGACGGTTTCGTCTGCCACCTCCAAGCCAGGCGGCTCGGGCGCCTCCGCCGTCTCGGGCTGAAACCGCAGTTGCGCACCGGGACGGCCCACCTCGGTCAGAGCCTCGTCCAGGATCCCGACGTAGTGCCTGGTCAGCCACTCCACGACCATCGGGTCGGACACCCGGATGGTGAGCACCCCGCCCTCGTCGTGGGCAAGAGATGTCTGCTTGAACCAGGTGTAGTAGCTGTAGCGGTTGACTTTGGTCTCAACGCGCCCCAGAACCTCGTCCCAAATCGTGCCGGCCATACGAACCCAGATTTCCCGGTCTCCGCGGACCTTGGCCCGCGGATAGGCCGATTTGGACAAGAACGGACGCGCCCGGACCTCGAAATTCCGGCCCGCTTCAGCGGAAGCGCGTCAGGGCCACCCGTCGGAACTCCAGCGTTTGCTGTGGTTTGGCAGCCTGGCCCGCGGAAACCTGTGGATTTCCACAGATTTTTCCACAGGTGTGGAAAACTGCCAGGCCGGGCGGCGGCCAAGGGCGGCGAATTTACCACAGCCGTCGCCCTCCGACAACGACACGCGAGAAAGGCCCCGAAAGGCGGCCGGACAGCTCACCCGACCGTTGACACCGTTTTGTCCGGTCGCTACGATCCCTGTTTCTGCCAGGCGCCTCATCGCCCGGTTTGGAGTTCCATGAAACGCACCTACCAGCCAAACCGCCGGCGCCGCCGACGGACCCATGGGTTCCTCGTTCGGATGCGGACGAAGAACGGCCGCATCGTGTTGAAACGCCGCCGCGCCAAGGGTCGCCGGCGTCTGACGGTTTCCTAATCCCGCTCCGGTCCACCCGCGCGAGGCGTGCGGGTTGTCCCCCTATATGTCTGTCAGGTTTGGCCCTGCGGTCCGGCTGCGTTCCCGTCAGGAGTTCGCTGCGGTTCAGCAGCGCGGCCGGCGGGTGGGCGCACGCTACGTCACCGTACTCGGGCACCCCAACGCCATCGGGCACCACCGGCTGGGGCTGATCGCGTCGCGGCGCCTGGGTGGCGCCGTCGAGCGGAACCGAACCAAGCGGCGCCTGCGGGAGATCTTCCGGCGGCACGTCGCCGGTGGATCCGTGGGCCATGGCTGGGACGTCGTGGTGATCGGCCGGACCGGCGCGGCCGAAGTCCCCTTTGCCGCGCTGGAAGCGGATTTTCTGGCGGCGGTGCAGCGGCTCCACGTCGCGAAACGAGCGTCCGCATGACGTGGACCGTGCGCGCGGGTGTCGTGCTGGTGCGGAGTTACCAGCTGTTGCTGTCGCCGTTTGCCGGCGGCGCCTGCCGGTTCGAGCCGTCCTGCTCCGAATACGCGATCACAGCCGTGGAAACCCACGGTCTCGTTCGGGGCTTGTGGCTGGCCACCCGTCGCGTCGGCCGCTGTCATCCTCTCGGCCGCCCGGGCTTCGACCCGGTACCTCCCCGGATCGATCCGTAGCCTTCATGGAAAAACGCGTTCTTCTCGCGATCTTTCTCTCGTTCATCGTCCTCGTCATTTACCAGGGGATCGTCGGCCCTCCCCCGCCGCCACCCGCAGGCACCACGTCTGCGCCAGCCGGTACCGGAGCGCCCGCGGAAACGACCGCCGCCCCCCCCCCGGCGGCGCCCTTGGCCACCGCGCCCCTGGCGGCGGTGGATCCCGCCGCGACGGACATCGTCGTGGAGACCGACACGATTCGCGCCGTCTTCTCCACGGCCGGCGCCACGCTCACGAGCTGGAGGCTGAAGGGATATCTCGAAGGCGGTCAACCGCTCGACCTCGTTCCGCCGGATCTGCCGGCGAGTTTGCCGCGGCCGTTCACGCTGACCACCAACGATGCCGCGTTGTCCGCGCGACTGGCCACTGCCATCTTCCGGCCGAGCGCACCGGCGCTGTCGCTCGGCAGCACGCCCGGCCGCCTGAGTTTCGAGTACAGCGATCCCGAGACGGGGCTGAACGCGCGGAAAACGTTCTACTTTCAGCCGGACGGGAAACCGTACATCGTGAAGGTGGAAGCGGCGGTGGACGTGGCCGGAACATCGCGGCCGGCGACGCTGACGTCCGGGCCCGCGCTCGGCTGGGGGTATGACCCAGAGAACTCATCGGCGATGCCGGCGCGTGCGGTGCACTGGCACGACGACGGCGTGGACAGGTTGGAGGCCTCGGATCTTGGGGACCGATCGCGGTACGAGGGCGAGTTCAGGTGGGCGGGCGCCGAGACGCAGTATTTCCTGAACGCGGTGCTGCCCGCCAGTGAGTCCATCGCCATCGAGTACGTGCCGATCAGCCTGCCGGTGCCCGGCGGTCCGGCGGGCCAGACACGGTCGTTCATCGCCTACAGCGTCACGGCTGCCGGATCGGTCGCGTTCCAGTTCTTTCTCGGGCCGAAGGACTTCGACATTCTGCGCGACGTCGATCCGCGGCTCGAGCTCATGCGCGCCATCGACTTCGGGCTGTTCACCTGGCTCGTCGTTCCGCTGCTCCAGGCGCTGAAGTGGATCAACCGCTTCGTCGGCAACTACGGCTGGTCGATCATCCTGCTGACCGTGTTCATCAACCTGGTCATCTTCCCGCTGCGTCACCGCAGCATGGTGTCGATGCGGAAGATGCAGGCGCTGCAGCCGGAGATGAAGGCGATTCAGGAGCGCTACGCGAAGTACAAGGTCACCGATCCCGAGCGCCAGAAGATGAATCAGGAGATGATGGCGCTCTACCGGCAGCGCGGCGTGAATCCGGCCAGCGGCTGTGTGCCCATGCTGCTGACGATGCCGGTGCTGTTCGCGTTCTACTCGATGCTCTACGCGGCCATCGAGCTGCGGGGCGCGCCGTTCGTCGGCTGGATCACCGATCTCTCGCGCCACGACCCGTGGTACGTGACGCCGGTGCTGATGGGCCTCAGCATGTTGTGGCAGCAGCGCATCACGCCGACGACCGCCGATCCGGTGCAGCAGAAGATCTTCATGCTGATGCCCGTGTTCTTCCTGGCGTTCTTCCTGTGGGCGCCGTCGGGCCTCGTCCTCTACTGGTTCGTCAGCAACCTGCTGGCCATCGGCCAGCAGTACATCACCAACCGATTGATTGGCGCGCCGGTGATGCCGGTGCGGCCGGCCGTGACGCGGCCGGCCAAGGCCGCCAACCACGCCGGCAAGTCGTAGAGACGACCATGAGCAGCGAACTCGACCAGCAGGTGATTGCCTTCGTGCAGCGCGTCGTGGCGGCGATGGGTCTCGAACTGGAGACGACCCTCGAGGAAACGCCCGACAACATCCGGTTGAACCTCTCGGGCGAGGGTGCCGAGGTGCTGCTGCGGCGCAAGGGCGAGGCGCTCGACGCGCTCCAGGTCATCGTCAACACGGTGTTCCGCCGCGACGCGCGCGGCGAGCGGCACTACGTGGTGGACGCGCTCGACTTCCGCAAGGCGAAGGACATCGAGCTGCGGCAGATGGCCCAGCTCCTCATGGACAAGGCAAAGACCACCGGCCGGCCTCAGGAGATCGGGCCCCTGAATCCGTACGCGCGTCGCATCGTCCACCTCGTCGTGGCCGGCGACACGTCGCTCACCTCCGAGAGCATCGGCGACGCGTTCCTGAAGACCGTCGTCATCTCGTCGAAAGGCTGAGCGCGTCGCCGGCCGGGTCGCCCTTCAGGACCGGCGTGTTTTCCACCGCGGATACCATCGTCGCCATTGCCACGCCGCCCGGACGGGGCGCGTTGGGCGTGATCCGCCTCTCGGGGCCCGACGCCCAACGCATCGCAGAGGCGCTGCTCGGCCGCGACAGGCCGCTCGAGCCCCGGCATGCGACGTTCGGCCGAATCGTCGCGGCCGACGGCGCGCCGTCCCGCGCCGTCGATCAGGTCGTCGTCACCTCGTTCGCCGGGCCGCACTCGTTTACGGGCGACGACGTGGTTGAGATTACCGGACATGGCAGCCCGGTGCTGCTGCACCGGATTGTGGAGCTGGCGCTGCAGGCCGGCGCCCGGCTGGGCGAACCCGGCGAGTTCACCCTGCGCGCGCATCTCAACGGCCGGCTCGATCTGGTGCAAGCCGAGGCGATTGCGGACCTGGTCGATGCGGTCACGCCCCTGCAGGCGCGGGTGGCGATGGACCAACTCGAGGGCACGCTCACCACGGCGATTGCCGCCGTGGACGCCGCTTTGTTCGATCTGGCCGCGCGCCTCGAAGCCTCCCTGGACTTTCCCGACGAGGGATTCCACTTCATCACGCGCGAGCAGGCGGCCGCGGAGCTCTCGGCGGTCCGAGCGGCGCTGGACGATCTGATTCGCGGCGGTCGCGCGGGTCGCGTGGTGCGCGAGGGCGCGACGGTGGTCCTGGCCGGCCGGCCCAACGCCGGCAAGTCCAGCCTGTTCAACGCGCTCGTGGGCACCGCGCGCGCGATTGTGACCGCCGTGCCGGGCACGACGCGCGACCTGCTGACGGAGCGCGTCGACATCGGGGGCCTCCCCATCACGCTCGTGGACACCGCCGGTCTGGGCGATGCCGCGGACGACATCGAGGCCGAAGGCATGCGACGCGCGCGGCAGGCGGTGGACGTCGCCAGTCTGACGCTCGTGGTCGTGGACGGATCGCAGCCGATGACCGGCGCCGACCGGCGGATCCTTGCAACCGGATCCGGTGTGGGCATGCGGGTCATCACCAAGATCGATCTCCCGCGCGCCTGGGCGACGGGGACCGTGCCGGAGCTGACCAGTGCTCTCGAGGTATCGGCCCTGACCGGCGCCGGGCTGGACGAGGTGCGACACGCGATCGTGACGCGGCTCACCGAACAGGATCACTGGCGCGACACGCCCGCCATCTCGAACGTGCGGCACCTCGCGCTCGCGGAGTCTGCGCGCGCGTCAGTGGACCGCGGCGTAGCGGCGCTCGCGGCGGGCGCGACCGAGGAACTGGTGCTGGCCGAGCTGGGGGGCGCGCGCCAGGCCCTCGAAGAGATTACCGGCCAACGCTCCGCCGAGGATCTCCTTCGGCATGTGTTCAGCCGATTCTGTGTTGGAAAATGACGACGTGCCCATGCATTCCCACTACGACGTCGTCGTAATCGGCGCCGGGCACGCGGGATGCGAAGCGGCGTGGGCCGCGGCGCGGCTGGGATGCCGCGTCGGGCTGTGCACGCCGTCGCCGGACACCGTGGCGCTCATGCCCTGCAATCCCGCCGTGGGCGGCACCGCCAAGGGACATCTCGTGCGCGAAATCGACGCCCTCGGCGGTTTGATGGGCCGCGCGATTGACGCGACCGGCATCCAGTTCAAGCTCCTCAACCGCAGCCGCGGCCCGGCGGTGTGGTCGCCGCGCGCGCAGGCGGACAAGCGGCGCTACGGCGCTTGGATGCGTGAGGAACTCTCGCGTGAGCCCGGCATTACCTGGCTGCTCCGGCGCGCCGGCCGGATCCTCACATCAGACGGCAGCGTGTCGGGCCTGGCCTTCGAGGAGGGTGACCGCATCGCGTGCGCGGCCCTCGTCGTCACGACCGGAACGTTTCTAAACGGCCTGATCCATGTCGGCGACGAGCAACATCCGGCAGGCCGCGTCGGTGAACCGCCCACGCGCGACCTCGCCGAATCGCTCCGCGGCGTCGGGTTCACGATGGGCCGGCTGAAGACGGGCACGCCGCCGCGGCTCGATCGCGCGTCGATCGACTTCTCGCGGTTTCCGGAAGCGCGAGGCGACGATCCGGCGGTGCCGTTCTCGTTCGTGTCGTCGCCGATCCATCGTCCGCAGATTGCCTGCCATCTGCTGCACACCACCGCGGCGGTTCACGACACCGTGCGCTCCAGCATTGCGCGATCCCCGCTCTACAACGGACAGATCACCGGCATCGGCCCGCGGTACTGTCCGTCGCTCGAAGACAAGGTCATGCGTTTCCCCGAGAAGGAGCGCCATCAGATCTTCCTCGAGCCTGAGGGCGAAGACGTGCCGGAGATCTATGTCAACGGCCTGTCAATGAGTCTTCCCCGCGATGTCCAGGACGCCGTCGTCCATGCGTTGCCGGGTCTCGAGGACGCGGTCGTCCTGCGGCATGCGTACGCGGTGGAGTACGACTTCATCCAGCCGACGGAGCTGTCCGGCGCACTCGAGGCGAAACGTGCGCCCGGCCTCTTTCTGGCCGGGCAGATCAACGGGACCTCCGGCTACGAGGAGGCCGCGGCGCAGGGGCTGATCGCGGGCCTGAACGCGGCGCGTCTCGTCAGGCGGGAGGCGCCGATCGTGCTCCGCCGGGATCAGGCGTATATCGGCATTCTCGTGGACGATCTGGTGACGCGCGGGTGCCTCGAGCCGTATCGCAT
>CAZFAT010000421.1:0-29556 GCA_964517075.1 uncultured Solibacteraceae bacterium | reverse complement strand
GTCGACGAGCACGCGCGCGCGCGGGCCCGCGGCGCGCGCGAAGAGCATCGCCATCCCCCAGTCGCCAATGTCGGTGTGGTAGAAGGCCGGCTCGAATGGTTTGTACTCGACGAGCAGGCGCTGGTCGCCGGTGAGCGCGTCGTGCAGGCGCCGCAGTTCGGCCTCGAACCAGCGCTTGCGCTGACGAATGGACGCGCTGCCCGGGTAGTTCGATCCGTCGGCGAACCAGCAGGACAGGTCGCGGCTGCCGAGCGCGTTCATCACGGCGACACTGTCGAGCCCGTGGCGGCGGGCATGCGCGCGCACGTCAGGATCGGGATGGCCGAACGATCCGTGTTTGTACTGCTGATCCTGGAAAAAATTGGGATTGATGGCGCCCGGCCGGACGCCCGCGGCGGCCGCGGCGCGCTCGACCGCCGGCGCGTCGGCGGGCCCGCCAGGCAGATCCCACTGCACGTGCAGCGCCACGGACGGACACGCGCCCGTCAGGGCGTGCACCAGCCCGGCATCGGCGAGTTTCTCTTCGATGGTCACCGCCGCGGCCGGCTGGCGAAACACGCCGAACCGCGTGCCCGTGTCCGCGAAGCCCCACGACGGCAGCTCGATCCGGAACCGGTCGAGCGCTTCGAAGACGAGATCGGTCAAGGGCAGAGGCATCGCTGGTCCTTCGCTGTTAGGTCGGAAGTTAGAAGCCAGAAGTTAGAATTCCCACCTTGACGTTCGCGTTCCTGTCAGGCGCTACCGCAAGAACGCGTCTGCCAGTCCTCCGTCCACCGGGATCACGTGGCCCGTGGTCTTGCCGCTCTCGTCCCCCGCCAGCCAGCGGATGGCGTTGGCGCAGTCGGCCGGCAGGATCGTCCGGCGCAACACCGTCCGCTCGGCGTAGAAGTCGGCCAGCCTGGAGCGAAGGGTCTCGGTCGAGTCCCCCTCGTCCCAGGCGATCCCGTACTTCTGCAACGACCCGATGACGCGATCGCGTGGAAACATCGCCGATCCGGCCACCACGGTGGCGGGCGCGATGCCGTTGACCCGCACGAGGGGGCCGAGGCCCACGGCCAGCTCGCGAATCAGGTGGCTCACCGCCGCCTTGCTCACGTCGTAGGGTTCACTGCCGCTCTTCGGCACCACCGCGTTGGCCGAACTGGTCAGCACGATGCTGGCCGGCAGATTCTGTGCGCGCATCACCGCGGCCACTTCCTGCGCGAGGACGTGATTGCTGGTGACGTTGACGTGCAGCGCCATCGCCCAGGTGTCTTCCATCGGCGTGCCCGGCGCCGGCGTGGGATAGATCGCCGCCGTGTTGACGACGATGTCGAGGCCGCCGAAGTGCAGCACGGCGTCGCGAATGGCCTCGCGGATCGTGTCGCGGGAGATGAGGTTGACCCGTGCGGCGAGGACGGCCCCGCCCGACGCGGCGTTCGTGATCGCCGCGGCTGCCTCGCGCGACGCGTCGAGGGTCAGATCGGCCACCACGACGTGCGCCCCGTCGGCGGCGAGCCGCAGGGCCACCTCGCGGCCGATACCGCTGGCCGCGCCGACAATCAGGGCGACTCGGCGGCTCAGCGCCTTTTCGGGCGGCATCCGCTGCAGCTTGGCTTCCTCGAGCGCCCAGTACTCGATGCGGAAGGCTTCCGACCGGGGCAGCGCCACGTAGTTGTGAAAGCTCGAGAACTGGCCGGCCTGCGACGGGTGACGCGCCTGCGGCAGCGGACCGGCAGTCGCTGTGTCGCCTTCGAGCGCGTTGGCGCCCGCCATGACGTGAATCGCGTTCACGAAGAACTCGGTGGTGATGCGCGCTTCGCGCTTGTCCTTCGCGAACCCGAAGAGGCCGAGCGAGGGAATGACGACGACGGAGGGATTGGCATCGCGCAGCGCCGGCGAGTCGGGCCGGGCGTGGGCCTGGTAATAGGCCGCGTAGTCCGTGCGATACCGCACGGCGCGTTCAGAAATGCGCGCCTTCAGCTGGTCGACCGACTCCGTGGCCGGAGCCCACGGCACGAACATCGGCGAGATGCGCGTCCGCAGGAAGTGGTCCGGACAACTGGTGCCGAGCCGGCAGAGGTCTTCGGCCCAGGCCGAGCCGGCAAACGACAACGCGTCGGCCGACTGGTCCCAGTGCGCGATGGTCCGCCGGCTGGTAGACACCACGCCCCGCAGGTGCGGCAGCAGCTCGGCCACCATATCCGCGGAGGAAGTGGCCTTGACCACGGCACCTCCGAACAGCGGCCGGCCGGAGCGCTCGCGGTGGTCGTCGACAAACTGGCCCATCTGATCGATGGTGACGAAGCTGCTGAGGTAGCAGTCGCGCTGGGTCGCGCCCCAAGTGAAGAGACCATGGCCCCCGAGGACGATGCCGTCGCAGCCGGGCGTGTCCGCCACGGCCTGCCGCAGCATCAGCGCCAGCTCGAATCCGGGACGCTGCCACGGCACCCACACGATGCGGCGGCCGAAGCAGACATTGAACTCGTCGAGCTTCGCCTTGCCGTTGGCGCTCGCCGCGAGCGCGATGGCCCAATCGGGATGCAAGTGGTCGACGTGAGGGAAGGGCAGGAAGGCGTGCAGTGGCGTGTCGATTGACGCGGCGACACGGTTCTCGCCGAAGGCGCAGAGCGGATAGCGGCCAACCATCTCGTCCTCGTGCGTCTCGCCGCGATACCGGCCGATGAGGCTCTCGAGTCTGTCGAGATAGAGCACGGCAAAACGGGCCGGGCCGATCGACCGCAGGTCGCCGCCGCTGCCTTTGACCGCCATCACGCGTGTCGGCGTGCCGGTCAGCGGATCGGGCAGGTCGAACTTCGAGCTCGTGTTGCCGCCGCCGAAGTTCGTGATGCGCAGGTCGGCGCCGAGCAGATTCGACCGGTAGCGCAGCAGATCCAGCGGGTGCGATTCGAGGGGCGCCGCCTCCGCGGGGTCCCAGAGGTCGCCGAGAAACCGGGTACGTGGGGCGGTCACGTCAGCACTCATCTCACACATCCGCAATGGAGGGGCCGACCTTCAGGTCGGCCCTCGTTCCAATGTCGCGGAACCGACGGTACTGCCGATCCCACCGCTCCGGGTCCTTCGGAAGGAAGCGCTCGGCCGGAAACGAGCGATTGATGATGTCACGGGCGGCGGCCAACGAGTCCGCATGTCCCGTGGCCAGCAGCTGCATGGCGATGTTGCCGAGCGCGGTGGCTTCCACCGGGCCGGCGAGCACCTCGCGGCCGGTGGCGTCGGCGGTCAGCTGATTCAGGAGGCGATTCCGCGCGCCGCCTCCAATGACGCGCACCGTGCGGATCGACAGCCCCGAGACCTCCTCGAGCCACTCGAGCACCGTCCGGTACTTCAGCGCGAGGCTCTCGAAGATGGTGCGCGCGAAGACCGCGGGGCTGTCGGGAATCGGCTGCGACGTCCGGTGACAATAGCCGGCAATCGCGCGCGGCATGTGATCCGGGTTCAGGAACGCCGGGTCGTCGGGATCGATGACCGGCCCGAAGGGCGACGCGTCGGCGGCGGCCGCCGCCAAGGTCTCGTACGACAGGTCGCGGCCGTCGGCGGCCCAGTCACGCCGGCACGCCTGCAGCAGCCAGAGGCCGCCGATGTTCTTGAGCAGCCGCGTGGTGCCGCACACGCCCCCTTCGTTCGTGAAGTTCAGCGCCGCGCTCCGCGCGGTGATCACGGGCGCGCCCACTTCAACGCCCAGCAGTGACCATGTGCCGGAGCTGAGGAATGCGGTGTCGCCGCCGGCCGCGACCGAGGCCACGGCTGATCCCGTGTCGTGACACGCGGGCGCCACGACCGGCACACCCGCAGGGCCGCCAGCCGATGCCTGCAGCGGTCCAAGCACGGTGCCTGGTTCGACGATGGAGCCGAACAGGCGGCGCGGCAGACCCAGTTCCTCGATCAGCGACGCCGCCCACGTCCGCTGCCTCGCATCCACACACTGCGTCGTCGTCGCGTTCGTGTATTCGCAGGTGATGCGACCCGTCAGCCAGTAGTTGAAGAGGTCCGGGATGGTGAGGAACGCAGCCGCGCGGTCGAGCGGCGACGGCCGGGCCTCGGCGGCGGCCGCGAGCTGGAAGAGCGTGTTGAAGGGGAGAAACTGCACGCCGGTGGTCTCGTACACGCGCGCGCGGCCGAGGCGCGCGAGCACGCGGTCCATGGCGCCATCGGTGCGGTGATCGCGGTAGTGATAGGGCAGTTCAACGAGCGAGCCCTCGGCGTCGAGCAGCGCGTAATCACAGCCCCAGGTGTCGACACCCATGCTGATGAGCGGTCCCGGCGCGAGGGCCAGCGCGCGGCGCATCTCGGCCCAGAGCGCCTCGACGTCCCAGCGCAGCGTGCCGTCCACGTGCCGCGGCGTGTTCGCGAACCGGTGGACGGGCTCGAGTGTGAGGCGGCCGCCGGACAGGTGGCCGACGAGGGCGCGCCCGCTCTCGGCGCCCAGGTCGAAGGCAAGGAACCGCGACATCCTCGGAGACGATAGAACCCTGGGCGGGTCCGATTCAATGGTGAGTTCGAGCGTGGTGTCGCTCCTGAGTGTCGCGGTGACGTCCCCGAACCCTGGTTGCAGCGGCCGGCGCCTGGCGAGACAATGTGCCGCCAACTCCGGCCCCGTCTCAGGAGGATCCATGCGCGATCCCGTGTTCGTTCGACTGGCCGTCTGCGTCGTGCTCCTCGCGTCCCTCGAACTGACGTCCGGCGCGTCTGCCTCCCCGCAGGCGTCCATCAATCAGCGCAAGACCACCGCACGCGTCACCATCTCCGGCAGCCCCAAGCTCCGCGACGGCAGTTTCACGCTGGCAGGCACGTCCGGCGTGTGCGGTGAGATCCCGAAAGAGGCCTCTCTTACCGGTCAGGCCGCCTTCGTGATCGAGTTCCCGTATGACGGCAAGCCAGGAGACTCCATCAACTCCATCTCGTTCGGATCTCACCAACTCGTAGGCGGGGTGACGACGGCCACCATGTTCCGCCTCAATGTCACGGTCATGACGGCCAACGGGGGTCGCCCCCCGGCCTACGTCTTGAACACGGACGCGAAGAACCCGAAGAGCGCCGGGACGGCGACGCTCAGCACCAAAGGGAGCACTAGCACGCTGCACCTCGTCGGCCAGAACGACATGAACGAGACGATCGATCTCGAGGTCTCGTGTTTCTGATGTGAAGCGAACGCGCTCGAGTTCGGCTACACTGACGCCCTCATTGCGGCCCCCCGACGGCGTGGACTGACGGCGGATGGCCTTAGCTCCCCAACGTCTCCTCCTGGAGGACGTGCCATGCGACGCGCTCTAGTCATTGCACTAACGGCTGTTGGTTGTGTCGCGGCCTGCGGCGGGTCGGACTCGCCGGCTCCCGCCTCGACATCGACTCCGCCCTCATCGTCGACGCCGGCCCCGAGCGCTGGCACGCCCGAACAGGCCGCCATGCAACAGATGCAGCAGATGCTGCAGCAGGGCGGGCAGGGCGCGAAGGCCGTGGAGTACACCGCGCTGCAGGCCTTGCTCCCTGAAATCGCCGGCTGGGAGAAGGGCGAGGCCGACGGTGAACAGGGCGAGATGATGGGCGTGTCCTACGCCCGCACCGAGGCGTCGTACAACAAGGGCGACGTCAACGTGAGGCTCGAAATTATCGACACCGCCCTCATCCAGGCGATGGTGATGCCGTTCTCGATGATGGCCCGCGGCGGGTTCAACGAGACGTCCGACGAGGGCTACAAGCGCGGCACGACCATCAACGGCCACCCGGGCTGGGAGGAATGGGAAAGCCAGACGCAGTCGGGGGACGTGAACGTGCTCGTCGCCAACCGTTTCATCGTCCACGCCAGCGGCCACGACCTGCCGAACCTGGATCCCATCCGGGCGGTCGTGACTGCCGTTCCCGCGGCCCGGCTGGCCGCGCTCGTCAAGTAGGGACCCGCTCTCGTCGTCATGACAACGAGCGAGCAGATCGCGAGCGAGTCGGCGGAGCGGAGCGGGGCGCCCAGGGGCCCCCGCGAGCGACGCCGTTGGGGTGCCCGCAGGGGCGAAGCCCCTCGGTTTCTTTTCAGGAGGCCCACCATGACACGTCGCCTCGGGTTCGGTCTGTTGCTCGGAGTCCTCATCGCCACGGCTGCGGCCGATGCGCAGTTCGGAGGGCTGATCAGGAAAGCGGGGGAAGCGGTGAAGGGCGCCACTCCGCCCGCGCCCCCGCCCGCCGCTCCGCAGTCGGCGGCGTCGGCGCTGGGATGTCCGGTGGATGACGCTGCGATGGATCGTCTGCTGAAGGGTCTGGAGGCCGAGCGCGCCGCGCGCGACGCGGCTCTGAAGGAAGCCGCGTCGGCGAAGACGGAGGCGCAGTACGGCGCCTGCCAGTCCGAACTCGCGGCGGGGCCGGAGATGCAGAAGGTGATGGAGTCGCTGGGGTCACTCCCGGACAACGCGACGCCGGCGCAATCCCAGGCGGCGATGGAGAAGTTCGCAACCGCCATGTCGAGTCTCCTGGTCGAGAAATGTGGTCCGCCTCCCAGCGAGGCCCGGGACCAGCTGAACCGCAAGTTCACCGAAGCCGGCAAGCAGGCGTCCGACTGCGACGCGCGCATCCAGGAGCACGCCCTCCGGTTCTGCCAACTGTCGCCAGCGGAGCAGGCCTCGGCGCAGAACGGCGGCGTCCGCGTGCCAGGTACGGGCGCGAAGATCTTCTGGGTCTACACCGAGGCGGAAGCCAGAGCGTACGCGCCGCGGTGCGGACAGATCCTGTCGCTGACGGATGCGCTCGAGAAGCAGGGTCTGCAGAGGCAGGCGGCGTCACAGGACTAGCGGAGATGATGTTTCTGCCCGGCGTCGTGCTGGCCGCCAGCGCGCTCTGGCAGGCCGTGCAGCCAGGAATCTGGCTGTACGAAGCGCCGATGTCCAGCCAGGGCGCGCTGGCTCCGGTCGAGGTCATTGCCGTGCGGCTGGATCCGCAACTCGTCGAGTTTGAGTTGGACACGTCGGCGCGCGGCCAGGCCCGCGGCGCCTGGACCATCGACCGCCTTCCGCCAACGGGTGTCCTGGCCGTGAATGCCGGACAGTTCGCCGGGGACACGCCCTGGGGCTGGCTCGTGCTCGAGGGCATGGAAACACAGCCGCCGGGCGCCGGCAGCACGGCGATGGCGTTCGTCGTCAGCCAGGAGGGCGCCGTGGCGCTCCTCGACCCGGGCGAGATTCCGACCGCTCGCCGCACCGCGCGCTACGCCTTCCAGTCGTATCCCGCGCTCATCCTCGGCGGCGGGAGGGTGCCCTGGGAGCTCCAGGCGCCGGGACGCGGCGTCGATCTCGCGCACCGCGATTCGCGACTCGCCCTGGGCGTGCTGCCCGATCACACTGTCGTCGTGGCCATCACGCGATTCTCGGGACTGGGCGCCGCGGGGGCGACCCTGCCCTGGGGGCCCACCGTCGTCGAGATGGCCGACTTCATGCGGTCGATCGGTTGCGTGCGGGCGGTGCTGCTCGATGGCGGGATCTCGAGTCAGCTCGCGCTGCGTACGACGGACGGATCGCTGCGGCGCTGGACGAACTGGCGCACCGTGCCGCTCGGCCTGATCGTTCGTCCTCGGGTTCGGCCCCCATCCGCTCCCGTGCCGGCGCGATAGTCGCGGTCGCTCCTGGCCCGGACAGCCGCGCGCAAGAAGGCCCATGAAGAACCAGCCGCTGAGGCGACCTGCTGTGATCTGTCTCGTGCTCGCTGCGCTCTCCGCTGCGACGGTGGGGACACCGCAGACGGGCTTGGGCCCCGACCATCGCGCCGTCATCTCGCGGGCCGATCTCGTGTACGAGCGGCCCGTACCGCGGAGTGAAGAGGGGATGCCGCTCGGGAACGGCCGCATGGGGAGCCTGGTCTGGACGACTCCCGCGGCGCTGAAGTTCCAGATCAACCGAGTGGATGTGCAGCCGATCAGCAGCGGGACCAACAGCTTTTTCGAGCGCAACAGCGACTACATGGGAGGCGCCGGCTTCGTCGACATCGAGCTCGCCGGAGCCGGACCCGACGTGTTCCCCGACGACGGGACGCACCAGCGCCTGTCGGTCTACGACGGGCAGATGAACGTCCAGGGCCGCGGCGTGTCCGTGCGTCTGGTTGCCTGGCACGCGCGCGATGTCATGGCGGTCGAGGTCGATGACCAGCGCGGCGCCCCCGAGCCGATTCAGGTCAATCTGCGCATGCTGCGGTTCGCGTCGCAATACGTCGGCGACGAGCTGGAGACGCTGAGGGCCAGCCGGTCGGTCACCATCCGAACGCGGCACCACACCGCGTCGTCCCGGCTGAGCGTGCACGGCAGCCGGATCGTGCTCACCCAGGAGTTCCGGGAAGGAGCGCATGTGGCGAAGTCCGCCGTCGCGATCGCGATCGCCGGCCGCGCCGTCACACCGCGTTTCGCTGACGACACTGAGGTTCGGCTGATCGCGTCCGCGGCCCGGGGTCGCGCCGTCGTCCTGATGGCCAGCGCCGCCACGCTGTCCGCCGATGAAGACGTCGTCGCATCGGCGCTCCGTGAGCTCGACGCGGCAGCCGCGCAGGACTTCGCGTCGCTGGCGGCCGACAATGCCCGATGGTGGCACGCTTTCTGGCAGCGCGGGTTCGTCGACCTCCAGAGCGCCGACGGCGTGGCCGAGTACGTCGCCGACCACTACCACTACTACCTCTATCTGATGGCCGCCACGTCGCGCGGTGCCTATCCGCCGAAGTTCAACGGCATGATCTGGAATACCGCCGGGGACCTGCGGACGTGGGGAACGCAGCATTGGTTCGCGAATCTGAGCTGCTACTACGAAGCGCTGTTCGCCGCGAATCGCATCGATCTCCTCGATCCGGTCTTCGCGATGTATTCGGGGATGTTCGACGCGGCGGCGGTCGCCGCCGAACAGCAATGGGGCAGCCGGGGCATCTTCATCCCGGAAACGGTGTGGTTCGACGGCCTCGCGAGGCTCCCGGACGACATCGCCGCCGAGATGCGCGAGCTGTACCTGCTGCGCAAGCCATGGGCAGAGCGCAGCGCGCGTTTCACGGCATTCGCGCGGACGAAGCACCCGCACTCGAGCCGCTGGAATTGGTGGGGCGGCGGGAGTTGGGTGAACGGCACGTGGACGCCGACTGAACGTCCCACGGCGCCGTTCGGGCCCGTGACGCACATTCTCGGCACCACCGCGAAGATCGCGTATCTGTACTGGCGGCGCTACGAGTACACGCTCGACGACGTCTGGCTGCGCGATCGCGCGTTTCCGATGTTGAGGGGTGCGGCGGAGTTCTACCGCCATTTCCCGAATGTGCAGAAGGGCAGCGACGGCACGTACCACATTCGGCACGTCAACAGTAACGAGAGCGTCATGGGCGCCCGCGATACGGACGAAGATCTGTCGGCGATGCGCGGCGTGCTGGCGGCGGCCATTCGCGCGAGCGAGTTGCTGCAGGCCGACCCGGAACTGCGGGCGGCCTGGCGAGAGATGCTCGACCACCTGGCGCCGCTGCCGACGAGCGCCCACCCGGACGCGCTGCGGCCCGCCGACTACGCCGGCCCGCCGGTGTTCGTCCGCGGTCTGAGGCCGACCGCCAACAACAACAGCGGCTTCACACCTGACGGGAACAGTCTGCCGATGTGGTTCTTCGATCTCGTGAACCTCGACTCCGATCCTCAAATGGTCGCGGCGGCGAATGCGACGTTCGACCGCACGTACCGCGCCGGCATCGGACCGGGAACGCCCGTCGGCGTGCTGTCGAAATGGGCTATTGCCGGGACGACGCTGGGCCGCGTGGAGGCGACGCGGTTCCTGATCCCGAATCAGTTGCGATCGCTCTCCGCCGAACGGCCGAACGCGTACCTGGGTGGCAGGCCGATGGCCAATCGGATGGCGCTACGCGAAGGCCATCAGGCGATCGACGCACAGCGTCTCGGCCGCGCCGCGGAGGCACTGCAGCTGGCGCTTCTGCAGAGCGCGCCAGGGTCGCCGGCCGGTCAATCAATCATCCGTCTGTTTCCTGCGTGGCCCGACGAGTGGGATGCGCGGTTCACCCTCCGTGCGCGCGGAGGATTCGTGGTGAGTGCGGCCCGGAGGAACGGTCACACGGCATCGGTTGACGTGCGGTCGGAGTCGGGCGGAACGTGCCGTCTCCGGAACCCATGGGGATCGGAGCGCGTCACCTTGCGTCGAAACGGGCGAGTCGTGCGTCAGCTCCAGGGCCCGCTGCTCACCTTTGACACAGCCGTGGGCGACGTCTTCGTCATCGCACCGCAGCAATAGGATCCGTCCATGATCCGCAAGGCCTTTCGCATGGCCGTCCATCCCGGCCAGCACGCCGAGTACGCGCGGCGGCATCGGCCGATCTGGCGCGAGCTCGAGGACGTGCTCCTCGCGCATGGGGTCCGCACGTATTCGATCTTTCTCGACGAGACGTCGAGCGACCTGTTTGGCTACGTCGAGATCGACGATGACGCGCGCTGGGCGGCGGTTGCCGACACCGAGGTCTGCCGGCGCTGGTGGCGGTTCATGCGCGAGGTGATGCCGGCGAATCCCGACGACAGCCCCGTGTCGCGGGAGCTCGGCGAGGTCTTTCATATCGAGGCCGGGCCGGGCCTGCGCCCGGACGCACCCGAGCGCGAGTAGACTCAGTCCGCCAGATGTCCACGGTCTCGCGCCGCATCGCCGGCCTCCAGGCCGGTCTTCAGCCCCTTCTCGACTTCCTCGACAACTCCGAACACGCCAGACGCATCGGCGACCCCACGATCTGCGATTTCGTGTTCGGCAACCCGCACGAGATGCCGCTCGAGGACCTTATGGCGACGCTCCGCCGCCACGCCGTGCCGGCCAACAAGGACTGGTTCGCCTATACGATCAGGGTTCCGGCCGCTGCCCAGGGCATCGCCGAGTCCCTTCGTGCGCGGACGGCCCTGCCGTTCGACCCGGACGACATCCATCTGGCCCCCGGAACCTTTGGGGCGCTGGCGACCGCACTGCGCGCAACGGTCGATCCGGGCGACGAGGTGATCTTTCTCTCGCCCCCGTGGTTCTTCTACGAGTCGATGATTGCGGTGACCGGCGCCACCCCGGTTCGCGTCACGCTGCCACCGCCGGCGTTCCCGCTCGACGTCACGCTCGTCGAGGCGGCGATCACCGCGCGCACGCGCGCGATCATCGTGAACTCGCCGCACAATCCGACCGGACGGATCTTCACGGCCGCGGAGCTGGAGGCGCTCGGCGCGGTGCTGGCGCGCGCGTCGGTCCGGCACGGCCGGCCGATCCTGGTGTTCTCCGACGAGTCGTACAACCGGATTCTCTTCGACGGCCGATCCTTCGTGAGCCCGGCCCTGTCGCATCCCCACACACTCGTGCTCTACACCTATGGCAAGCAGTTGCTCGCGCCCGGCGAGCGCATCGGGTACCTGGCGATCTCGCCGTCCATCGCGAACCGGCGCGAGCTTCGCTCCGCCGTCCTCTTCGCGCAGATCGTCGGCGGCTGGCAATTGCCGAACGCGACACTGCAGCGCGCCGTGCCCGATCTGGAGGGTCTCTCCATCGACATCCCGGCGCTCCAGCGCCGGCGCGATCGCATGGCGGAGGCGCTCACGGGTTTCGGCTATGACGTGATGGTCCCGGAGGCGACGTTCTACATGATGGTGCGGTCACCCCTTGCGGACGACCGGGCGTTCACCAGCATCCTGGCCCGGCACGACGTGTTCGTCGGTCCCGGGCACATCTTCGAGATGCCCGGCTACTTCCGGATCTCACTGACCGCGAACGACGACATGGTGCAGCGGTCGCTTATCGGTTTCGCCGCGGCTCTTCGCGAGGTGGAATGACGTCGCATGATGGTTCGTGGCCGTCATGGTCGTGCATGCGTCGCCGAGCGGGAGGTCTGACGTTCCGCATCCCGCCTCATCAACCGGAGGGCAACCCAGCGAATGACGACGATGCCTGGCCACACGCGGCGCCAGTAGCGACGGAACCTGGCGCGTGACGTGGCATCGGTCGCGAGCGCCCGGGTCTCGGTGCGCGCAATCGATCCGCTGCCATCCGGCTCGGCCTCGAGTGTCCAGGCGATCTTGACGAAGCCCGGTTCGGCGAAGCGTGCGAAGGCCTCGGGTGCGAGCGCGCGAAACGTGACGTTCGGCTCCCACGGCTTCGTGACCGCGCCCATCACGATGGCGCGGCCGGGCCGTTCGTCCAGCACGCCCCACCCCATCGCCCTTCGTCTCGGCCAGCAGGCCGCGCGGCGTGGCCCGGTCTTCGGCGCGGCTGCCCATCATCCACTCGCGCCCGCGGACGATGGCATGGATGATCGGCGATCGCTGGAAGTCCACGTGGCATGCCGCCGCGAACGTCAGGTCGGGCGGCGCCTTCACCTTGATCTGGTGGTGCTCGACGATGTCGTGCTCGGGCACGAATCGATCGAGTAGCGCGCCGCCCGCGCCTGGCTCGCGCTCGGCGCGACGGGCGATGCCGATCAACTGCTTGCGTTCCATCACGAAGTGCACCGGCCGCACGACCGCCAGACTCAGCCACTCCGGCAGGCCGTGAAAGCGATAGCCGGCGCCCCCGCGCGCACGAACGAGTAGTCTCGTCCGCGACGTGTCGAGCGGATCCAGCACGAAGGACCACGTCACGGCATGGCCGCCGCCGTCTGGCGTCGGCCATGAGAGGACGAGCGATCGCTCGGGGTCCTGTGCGACGAGCTTGAAGCCGTCACGACGACCCGGCAGGGCAGGGAAGACGTCGCCCGTGGCCGGCGCCTGCAGCGCCGGTTCGATGCGCCACGCGCTCCGGCGACCGCCGTTGTCGAGCCGGTCGTAGCTGTACCAGCCCCCACGGCCGGCCCCCATCTGGGCGAGCCAGGGCCATACGTCCTCCGGCGGCCGCGCGATGGTGACGGCGTGGGTGAGTGAACCGGCCGCGACAGGAATCAGCTCGTCGCCGGGCAATGGACGACGCCGTTCCTCGAGCGTGGCGGAGACGGAGGTCATGACGGACTCCTTCCGCGATCCGTGCCGGCCGAACCCGCCGGCACCGCTACGACAGGATGCACTGTCCGTGCCGAGGACGAGGCTGTCCTCTGGCGCGAAGTCTGTGCGTGATGCGGGCATCTGCGCAGATGTTCGCGATGCGTGCGGGTCTTGGCGGCGGTGTAGAGACCGGGGCGAGGGGTCGCTAGCGGGGCGTGATGCGGACGCGCAGGTCGAACCGATGGCCTGAAGGGAGCCGGCTGTCGGAGGGCAACTCGAACGAGAGCACCTCGGTGGCCACGGGCCAGGGGATGGTCTTCCCGCTGCCGCTGAAGTTTTCGCTGGAGCCCGCCGCCACGTGACGCTGGCCGATGGCCACCTGCAGAGACGCGCCAGCGTCACCGGCCACGCGCCGAACGAATCCGAACACCTCGATATCGGCCGTCCCCGCGCCAGAGGTGAGGTGAACCGCGGGAAACACGAACGACCCCGTGTCCCGCAGAGGCTGCCGAATCAGTTCTGAGCGTTCCGCGCCGTCCGGCAGTCTGTGCACCAGCCAGAGTTCGGCATCGAACAGCGGTCCCGGAGCCGCATCCTCACTACGCACGGCCTGGCGCGCTTCCAGCAACTGCAGCGCCGCGGCGGCCCGCAGCGCCTGGTTCCCCGCCGATCGGTTGTCGGCAGATCCACCGACACGATGGGCGAGGCGATCAGCGCGCAGTTTGTCAGCGCGCTCATCATGCGCAACCGTTGCGGCGGGCGGGACGACGGTGACTTCGAGCCGGGCCGCTGACACCGGGCAGCCCTTCGACGGTGCCAGCGTGACGAAGTCGAGCGGCACGCGGCCACCCAGCGGGATTCTGGCTTGAAGATCGCCGGTTTGAGGGTCGGGTTGGTGCGCGCCCTGGTCCCAGGCTCGCTGCCAGCGGACACTCACGGCCAGCGCCTCGTCGGATGCGCTGAGCACCCGGCCGCTGACACTCCAGCCCACCGAAGGCGTCGGGCCAGACCGTCGTGGTACGCCTGCGGCCACCGGCGTGCAGAGAATGGGATCCGCCCAGACGAACCCATTCGGCGTGGTGCTGGTCGTCATCGCGGTCGCCTCGATCCGGCCGTCCGGACGATACGTGCGCAGGATGACCTGCACGCGAAGGGGCTCGAGTATGGCGTCCACGCGCGCGATGCCATCGAGCACCAAACTGACGTCGCGGCGTCTCCAGAAGAGCAGCGTGGTACTCGATCGGGCGACGACCCGAACTTCGTAGGTCCCGGGAGGCGCGTTGACGAAGGCGTATTCGCCGTCACGATTGGTTTCGGTCTGCTGCCCGCCATCTCCCTTCAGGCACGGCGCGCACGAGTTGAGTTCCATCGTCACGCGGGCACCCGAGACACGGCGCCCCTGTGCGTCAGTCACCCGCCCGACGATACTGCCGTTGCGCCCCTGTGCGTGAGCGTCACTCGCTGCCGCGCCCACGGTGAACAGGGCGAGGGCGCACGCGACCATCCGGAGGGGCGCCATCTCAGTTCTCTCCGACCCGCTCGGTCCAGTCCGCGGTGTCATCGAGGCGAATGACGCGCGTAGGCTCTGGTGCGGCAGCGGTGATCGCCGCGCTGGGCTGACCGCCCGTCGGAGCGCCCGACCGCTGTCCCGCGTAGTAGCCACCAATCACACTGACGGCCGCGAGCGCCGCGGCTGCGGACAGCCATCCCGTCCGCGATGGCGCACGAATCGCGTGGCCGACAGCCAGCGACGGCCTGGTGTCTCCATCGCCGCGCACGCATCCGCGCAGCACGAGAAGGTCGATGAGATAGTCACGCCCCTCGGGCGCTGCCAGCGCGTCTTTCAGCCGCCCGGGATCGACCGGCTCGTTGTCGGCAAACGCTTCGATGATGCTGTGCATGTCGTTCATCGTGTCCTCGAACCTTCGAACCCGCCTTCGCGCTCTGCGCTACGGCGGGCAAGCCCTGAAACCTTCGAACCACCGAACTCTCGAACCCTGGAACCCTGTCAGGGTTCTTCCCGTCCCCCGAACCTGACCGGCCGGTCGCGGTGCACACGCACGGCGCCGTCCAGGGCGGCACGCAACTCGACGCGCGCGCGATGCAGGCGCGCGCGAACCGCCTCGACCGTCAACTCGCACGCCGTCGCAATCTCGCCGTAGCTCAATCCGGCGGTCTCCCGAAGCAGGAACACGTCCCGATCGACCGCGGGCAAGGCTGCCAGGGCGCGCTCGATGGCCACTCCCAGCTCCTGCACGGCGGGCCCGGCCGTTTCGGCCAGCTCCACCGGTGCTGGCCGCCGCTGCCCGTCGCGCGCATGATTGAGCGCGAGATTGCGGGCAATCGTGTAGACCCAGGCTCGGAGCCCGGCTGGGTCCCGCTTCGGCACCTCGGCGCGCGCCACGCGCAGGAAGACTTCCTGCGTCAGATCGCGAGCGGCCTCGACGTGCCCGACCGTCCGGCAGAGATAGCGAAAGACGCCGTTCCGGTGTTCGGTAAACAGGTCGTCGGCGGTGGCCACGCGCACGGCTCTACCTCGTAACTACCCCAGGGGGCGTCGATCATGTCAGAGCCGCTGGCACGATTGCCATTGGCCGGGGTTCTTACCGGTATCGCCCCACTGGAGGGTTCATGCGCGGCCTGCTGATGGTTCTGATCCTGATGCTCAGCGCGGGTGGAATTGCCCGAGCCCAAATGGGCGTTCCGGCTCAAGCGCCCGGCGCCATCAGCGGCCTCGTCCTCGATGCAACGACGAAGCAGCCCGTCCGAAACGCGCTCGTCCGGCTGGACGGACCAAGCTCGAGCGGTCGGCTCACGGACGAGCGGGGACGATTCATCTTTCTTCATCTGGTCTCCGGAGACTACACGCTGCGCGCGTCCAAGCCCGGGTACTTCGAACCGATCTTCTTCCTGGCGTCGCCGCACAGGCTGTCGCTTGACGCTGGTCAGTGGCGCGCGACCGAAAGGCTCGAACTGTTACGGGAGGGCTCGATCTCGGGGACGGTGCTGGACGAGCGAGGCGAGCCGGTCGTGGGCGCAAACGTGCGGGTGTTCGCCGAGGTGTCGATCGCGGGTCGTGTCCGCCTGGCGACGGGCCCTGGCGGCGGCACCGACGACCGCGGCGTCTATCGCATCGCCGGACTGCCGCAGGGGCGCTACGTCGTTGTGGTTCCGTCCGTGCAGCAGGCGGTCCCGGCTGACACGTCGGCGCTGGTCATCGCCGGCCAGTCCGTCGCGCAGGCGGCGAAGAATGCAGGCGCCTCGGTCGCGGAGCGACCAGCCGTCGACCTCGCTGGAGGCCAGCGACTCGTGCTGGGTAGTGCGGTCACACCGCCGCCGCCAGACCCATCGGGACGCCCGCAGGCGTATCCGATGACGTTCTACCCGGACTCGTTCGCGCTCGCAGGCAGCACGCCTGTCGAGCTCGGCGGCGGCGAACAGCGCGATGGCATCGACTTTCAGTTGCGACCGGTCTCGACCTTCCGGATTGCCGGACGGATTGATGGTCCACCATCGGTCGTCGCGGGCATGCCGCTGCGACTGCTGCCAGCCGGCGCGGAAGATCTGGGAGCGGGCAGCGAAGCGGCCACGACGCTCGTCGCGGCCGATGGCAGGTTCACGTTCCTCAACGTCCCTGCCGGCCGCTACACGCTCGACGCGAGGCCGTCGTCCGTGGAGTACGAGTACCCCCGCGGCCTGAGCAGCACGCCGAGCTCAGCGCGGTGGGCGCCAACGCCTGGACGTCCGATCATGGGCGGCAGCTCCGGCCCGATCGAGGGCGCGCTCGTCGGCGCATCGTACAGCCACCGCCGCGGCGACTGGAATCAGACCGTCTGGATTCGTGCGGACCTGACTGTTGCGGATGGGGATATCACCGATCAATCGGTGCCGCTGCAGGGCACCGGGCGAATCAGCGGGCGCATCGAATGGGAGCGGACGACGCCAGCGCCGGCGCCGCAACCCGTTCCTGGTGCACCGCGTTCACAGGAGGAAGTCCAGAGGGCGGCGCTCGTCGCCGCACTATCGAAAACCACGGTCCGGGCGGAACCCGCGGACGGTTCGCCCTGGCTCGGCCTGCCCGCCGGCACCGTCTCTTCGGACAACACCTTCGTCATCGAAGGGCTGCTGCCTGGTCCCTATCTCATTCGCGTCAACCCTCCCGCGAGGGGAGGCCCCGCCTCGGTCAAGTCGATCGTGTGGAAGGGCGCGGACCACACGTTCACGCCGTTCGACGCGTCGTCGGGCCTCGACGCTGCGGATGTCGTCGTGACATTGACCGACAAGACGCAAAGCATCCGCGGCACCGTCACCGGCGTTCCGGCAGACCAGCAGGCCGCCGTGATTGCCTTTCCGGTGGATCCCAGGCGCTGGACGAACTACGGTCTTGTGCCGGGTCTCATCCGGTCTGGAAGGACTGCGAACGACCGCACCTATCAACTGACGCTTCCGGCTGGCGACTTCTTTCTCGTCGCCGTCGATGAATCCCAGACCAACGCCTGGTCCGACCCTGCGTTCCTGAAGGCTGTGGAAGCCATGGCAACGCGCGTATCTCTGGCCTCGGGCGAGACGAAGAGCCAGGATCTTCGCTTGAGCGAGGTGAAGCGATGACGCGGCGATTCGGCCTTTTCACACTGGCCGTCTTGATGACACTGGGCATTGGGCTCGCCGCGCAGACACGGGCGGTCACCGGCACGGGCCGCATCGACGGGCGAGTCATCGTGAACGACGACGCGGGCGTCGTCAGGCGAGCGATTGTGACTATCAGCGGCGGCGGACTGCCGCACAGCCGCAGCGTCATCAGCGACGACAACGGCGGGTTCGTGTTCACGGACCTTCCGGCTGGCCGCTTCACGCTGACCGCATCGCGTCCGGCCTTCATCCCTTCGAGCTATGGCGCCAAAGCGCCAAGCCAGCCTGGCACGCGTCTTTCGCTGGCGTACGGTCAGCATGTAACGGACATCCTCATCCGCCTGGGCCGCGGCGCCGTTCTCAGCGGCACCATACGCAACGAGATCGGCGAACCGCTCCCGAACATCATCGTCGCGTTCTCGGGGACCAGACCGCTCGATCCGCGCAGTGGCGTCAGCGACAGGGACGCCGACGACTGTAACCGCCTCTGCGGATCCGTGATCACCGACGACAGAGGCATGTATCGCGTGTTCGGTCTCCCGGCGGACTCGTACATCGTCGCGGCGTCCTACGACGTGAGCGACCGGGTAGAGATGCGAACCACCTCTGAAATCGAGGCGGAGTTTGCCGAAGCCCAGCGGATGTTCTCACGATTGGGAGCGCCGGCCCCGAGCACGATGCGTACGCCGGCCCCTGCCAGGGTACCGGAATCACAGTCCGAGTACAGCTACGCGGCCGTCTACTACCCCGGCACCGCCGATCCGACCGCGGCGCCACGCGTGACGCTGGCCTCTGGCGAGGAGCGCACGGGCATCGATATCGTCCTCGCGCCGACACCTACCGTGAGAGTGGCCGGAACGGTTGCAAGCGCGGCTGGCGCGCTCCCGCGGCTCACGATGGACATGACGCCGCACAACACGGTGCCTGTCCCGAGCGACATGCAGGTGGAACCTCGCACGAGTCAGGCCCCATACACCCACCCGCTCCCGAGTGGAAACTTCGCATTCACGGGCGTGACTCCCGGCCGATACATGATCACGGCGCGGGCTGGGGCCGGACAAGTGGTCGCCGATGCGGACGGGCGGATCATGCGGATCACCTCCGACGGCCCGGCGCCCCCGCCGCTCTGGGCTGCCGCCGACGTGATGGTGGCGGGGAGCGACATGAGCGGCGTGCAGTTGACGCTCCGCCCCGCGTTCCACGTCAGCGGCCGCGTCCAGTCCGTCGGTACTTCTCCGCCACCGCGGAGCCTCGAGAACATTCCCGTGGCCCTCGCGCGAGCGCCTGCCGATCCCGCGACCGCCGGCGACGTCAACCTCGAGGCGTTCCGGGGGCTTCCCGTGCCCAGGGCCGCGACCCGGGCCGATGGCGGGTTCGAGCTGACGCCTGTCTATCCTGGCAGCTATCAGATCACCGCCACCGTGCCTGGGAGCGTCTGGCGACTGCGATCGGCCGTGGTCGCCGAGCGCGACATTCTTGATGATCCCCTGCCGATCAGTCCCGCGACTGAGGCCGACGTCACCGGAGTCGTTCTCACCTTCAGCGATCGGCGCACCGAGATCACCGGCACGCTGCAGACGCCCGCCGGCGCCCCTGCGACCGAGTACTTCATCGTCGTGTTCACGACCGAGCGCCGCTGGTGGCGCCCGGATGGACGACGGCTGGTCTTCACGCGCCCGGCAACCGACGGTCAGTTCGTGATTCGCGACCTGCCGCCCGGCGACTACTACATCGCCGCGCTCACGGACCTCGACACCGCGACCTGGCGGACGTCGGCATTCCTGGAGCAGGTCGTGCCCGGCGCGCTGAAGCTGATCGTGCGCGATGACGCGGTCGCGACCCAGGACCTACGGACCGCGTACGAATAACGCTTTCCTAGCCTGACCACGTCAGGTCAAGTGGTTTCCGGGTCTAAGATACCCGCACACCCACCGCCCATGAGGCTTCGTGGTCTCGCGGCCCTCGCGCTCGCCCTGCTGGTCCCCACCACCGGCTCCGGCCAGAGCGCGCCGTCCAGCACGGGGCAGACACCCGGCGCGATCAGCGGCGTCGTGGTGGACTCGGTCACGAAGCGACCGGTGCACGGCGCGCTGGTCACCCTCGGACCGGCCGTCCGCATCGGGACCGGGACACGACAACTTACCGACGAGCGCGGCCGGTTCATCTTCCTGGGCCTGCCGCCGGCCGAGAACTATACGCTCGAGGCGCACCAATCGGGGTACCTCGATCGGAGCAACCTCGTCCGGCCGCGGCAGCTCACGCTTGCACCAGGTCAATGGCTCGCCGATCAGCGGCTGGAAATCATTCCGGAGGCCTCGATTAGCGGCGTTGTGCGCGACGAGCGTGGGGAGCCGGTCGTCGGCGCGCCCGTGCGGCTCCTGGCGCTTCTGCCAATTGCCGGACGCGTGCACCCGGCAGGAGGGCCGGTCGCCACAACCGACGATCGCGGCTTCTATCGATTCGGCGGCCTGCCTGAAGGGCGGTATCTGATATCCGTGCCGTCGGTGCAGCATGCCGTGCCGGCTGAGACGCCGGCGCGGGTGGTCGCTGGTGCGTCAGCCGGTCAGGCACGGGCGCGCTCGGTGGGGGTGGCGGAAGACACTGGCCCGCCAGCACTCGAGATGGACGCGGGTCACCGCCTCGTGATTGGCGGCTATGTCACGCCGCCTCCGCCCGAGCCTGGAGCACGGCCACAAGCCTATCCGGCGACGTTTCACCCGGAGGCGCGCGAGCTCGAGGCGAGTACGCCGATCGTGCTCGCCGCCGGTCAGGAGCGCGACGGCGTCGACGTCCAGCTTCGGCCGGTCCCCACCTTCCTCGTGTCCGGGCGGATTGAACCAGCCCAGGAAGTCACTGCAGGGTTCCCGCTGCGGCTGCTGCCGGCTGGTCCAGATGACCTGGGTTTCGGCAGCGAAGCGGCGACGACCGTCGTCGAGGCGGACGGCCGATTCACATTCCTCAACGTTCCAGCCGGCCGCTACGCGCTCGTCCTGCGAGGCCTGGTGAGTGCCTACGCCTTCGGCCCCCGGGGGTTTGCGATTGATCGCGACAACGCGCTGCCGCCAATGCCCGGGTTCGGACGGCGGGGCGGGAGCAGCCTCGGCCGCGTGCAGAACGCGCCGCTCGGCACCGAATTCCACAATACCCTGGGCGACTGGGATCCCATGCGGTGGGCACGTGGAGACGTCGAGGTCTCGGACCGGGATCTGACCGACGTTACGCTGCTGCTGCAGCGACCTGCCGAACTTCACGGACGAATCCAGTGGGAACGCACGACGGCAGCCGCCCCGACGGCTCCTCCCGCACCCGGGCGGCCGGGCGCGCCGGTGAGCGTGCAGGACGGCATTCGCCAGACCATCGTCCGCGCGGATCCTGCCGACGGCGCGTTGTGGCTCGGCCAACCGAACGCGGTCATGGGTTCGGACAACACCTTCACCATCAGCGGCCTACTGCCTGGCGAGTACCTGGTTCGCGTCCGCGGTCCGGTTGGCGCTGGTTTCTCCGTCAAGTCGATTGTCTGGCAAGGCGCCGACTACACGCACTCGCCATTCGACATGACGACGTCGGCCGACGTCGCGGACGTCGTCATTATGCTCACCGACCAGACGCAGTCGGTGGCAGGTGTGGTGGCCGGTGCACCCGCCAGCGGGCAGGGTCCATCCGTGATCGCCTTCCCAGTCGATCCGAAGCGATGGACGAACTATGGTCTGCAGCCGACGCTGCTCCGATCGGTTGAGGCTTCGGCCGACGGGCGCTATGAAGTCGCGCTGCCGGCCGGGGACTTCTATCTTGCGGCCGTTGACGGATCGCTCGCCAGGGCGTGGATCGATCCCGGGTTCCTCAAAGCTGCGGCACGCGCCGCCACGCGCATCTCGCTCGCGTGGGGTGAGAAGAAGCTGCAGGACCTGCGTGTGGTCGAGGTCGGTCGATGACCCGCCATGGAAGGGCGGCAACCGTGTGCCTCGCGCTGGCGTTCGGCGCGGGGCTCGTCGCGCAGGAACGCACGATGACCGGCACGGGCCGTATCGACGGTCGGGTCGAGCTGACGAGCGATGGCGGCCCTGTCCGCCGCGCCATCGTCACGCTCAACGGCGACCTGTCGCGCAGTCTCAGCGCGATTACAGACGACAGCGGCAGGTTCGCCTTCGCGAATCTGCCGGCAGGCCGGTTCACGCTCACGGCCAGCCGGCCAGGCTTCATCACCTCGTCCTTCGGCGCCCAAGCGCCTGGCGCGCCCGGCACACGTCTCTCGCTCGCGCCGGGACAGTACGTCACCGACGCCGTGATCAGGCTGGCGCGTGCCGCGGCCATCACTGGCTCCGTGCGCAACGAGTACGGTGAGCCGGTCCCGAATGTCCGGGTGACCGCCCTGCCGCTCCGGCGGCCGGACGCGCGGGCCGCGGCGCTCGTGAACGTCGGGCTGGCACCCGACCCGTCGGTCTCCGCCGTCACGGACGATCGGGGCGCGTATCGACTGTGGGGACTGCGGGCCGGCTCGTATCTCGTGGCGGCGTCGCTGCAACTGCTGGTGAGCGAAGCAGTCGAACGGATGACCTCGGCCGAGATGGACGCGCGGTTCGCCGAGGCGCAGCGCACACTCGGACGCCTGGGAGGCGCCTCACCGGTGGCGAGCGCCGGCGGCCGCGGCCGAGCGCCTGCGGCTTCACCCGCCACCGACCCTCGACACGGCTACTCCTCCATTTTCTATCCCGGCACGCCCAGCGCGGCGCACGCGCAGCCGATCGTCGTCGAGTTCGGCAACGAACGAACCGGCATCGACATCCCGTTCACGATCACGCCGGCCGTGCGGGTGGAGGGCCACGTGATCAGCGCCGGCGGTCCCTGGCCGCGTCTCCAGCTCACGTTGACGATGGACACGCCGGTGGCGCTGCCGTTTCGGGTGCAGCGGCGTCCGGCATTGACGCTGGACGAGCCCACGCCCACGGCGACCAGGACCGGCTTCCGCTTCACCGGAGTCACGCCGGGCCGTTATACCGTCATCGCGCGCACGGTCCCCGGCGGCGCCACCCTCTGGGCGAGCGCCGAGGTGGATGTGAGCGCTGGCGACGTCGCCGGTGTGCAACTGGCGCTGCGGCCGCCCATTCGCCTCACCGGCCAGGTGCGGTTCGACGGCTCGGCGCCCCGGCCGCCCGATCTCATGAAGGTGCCCGTCAGCCTCGGTCGCGCGACGGCGGAGGCGGGAGACGTCTTCGGGTTCAATCCGGCGATGTTCCAGGCGCTTCCTTCAGGCAGCACGGTCGTCGAGGACGACGGCAGCTTTTCCATTTACTCGGTGTACCCGGGCTTGTTTCGCATCTCCGCCGCCGTGCCCGGGGACACGACCTGGCGGCTGCGGTCGGCCACGCTCAGCGGACGCGAGCTTCTCGACGATCTGCTCGTCGTCACCCCCGACCAGCGGGTGGACATCACCGGCGTGGTGCTCACCTTCAGCGATCGGCACACCGAGATCACCGGCACGCTGCAGACGCCCGCCGGCGCGCCCGCGCCGGAGTACTTCATCGTCGTGTTCACGACCGAGCGTCGATGGTGGCGTCCGGAC
Organism: uncultured Solibacteraceae bacterium; assembly: GCA_964517075.1. Lineage (GTDB taxonomy): Bacteria > Acidobacteriota > Vicinamibacteria > Vicinamibacterales > SCN-69-37 > CAZFAT01. Next base: position 6,439 of record CAZFAT010000421.1, on the reverse strand, counting down.
GGCCGGCGCCTGGCCTTCGCGCGTCCGGCCACGGACGGCCAGTTCTCCGTTCGCGACCTGCCGCCCGGCGAGTACTACATCGCCGCGCTCACGGACCTCGACACCGCGACGTGGCAAACGCCGGAATTCCTGGATCAGGTCGTGCCCGGCGCCCTCAGCCTGACCCTTGGCGAGAACGAAACCCGAACGCAAGATTTGCGGATGGCCTACGAGTAGCCGGCCGCCTGGCACGAGGAAACACGCCCGTGGGCGGGACGAAACCGGGCGCCAGACCTGGCACGCACTCTGAATAGCGTCCTGTCGGCTGGGCCGCCGATGGCCGATAACGGCTGAGAACGTGGCTTCGCCCGAGGCTCGCCCGCCTTCCCGCGGACAAGGAGCGCATCAGAGGTATTGACCAGATGGACGTCTCGACGCACACCGAACGCCCCCCCACCCGGACGGACCAGCTCATCGCGGGCATGCTGTCGAGCGACGATCATGTCAGCGATCTGATCTTCTCCCCTGGCCGACCGCCGCAGATCGAGTCGAAAGGCGAGCTCGTCGAGCTGCCGTTCCGCGGCTTCGAGACGCTGACCCCGCGGCAGACCATGGAGATTGCCGACGACCTGGTCAACGGCAGTGCCATGGCGGTGGAACAGTTGAAACGCGACGGGTCCGCGGACATTTCGTACATGCTGGCCGGCGTCGCCCGCTTCCGCGTCAACATCTTCCGACAGCGCTCGACGTTCGCCGTCGTCATGCGCGTCATTCCCGTCAACATTCCGACGTTCGATCAGCTCGGGCTGCCGCCGCAGCTCGAGGCGATCGTGCCGCTGCGCAACGGCATCGTGCTCGTCACGGGTCCGACCGGCTCCGGCAAGTCCTCCACGCTCGCGGCCATCGTCGATCGCATGAACGACGAGCGGGCCATCCACATCGTCACCATCGAGGATCCCATCGAGTTCATCCACGCGCACAAGAAGGCGACGATCCATCAGCGGGAGCTGCACAGCGACACGCCGACGTTCAGCCTCGCGCTCCGGGCGGCGCTGCGGCAGGCGCCGAAGGTGATTCTGGTGGGGGAAATGCGCGACCGCGAGACGATGGACATCGCGCTCGAGGCGTCCGAGACGGGGCATCTGGTGATGTCCACGCTGCACACCGTCGACGCCGCCAAGACCGTCGAGCGCATCGTCGGCGCCTTCCCGCTCGGCGAGCAGCAGGCGATCCGCACGCGCTTCTCCAAGGCGTTCCAGTACATCATTTCGCAGCGCCTGCTCCCGCGTCAGGACGGCGACGGCCGCGTGGCGGTGCTCGAGGTCCTCAAGGCCACGCTCCGCACGCGCGGCTACGTCGAGCAGGGCGAGTCCGATGGCAAGACGCTGCTCGACGCCATGCGCGTGGGCCAGGAAGACGGGATGCAGCACTTCGACGGCGAGATCGAGCGGCTGATCCGCGCCGACGTCATTTCCGTGGACGTCGGGATGAACTACGCGACCAACGCCAACAACCTGCGGCTGGAGATCGCCGACGTCATCGAAGACCGGCGGCAGGCCGAGCTCACCACCAGCCGCGCGTAGACCCGCCGTCAACCCTTGGGTGATGGAGAGGCCGACCGTCCGCCTGCGCTGAAGCTCCGGCGGACTCGCCGTAGCCTTGGCGGAGGCGGTCAGGTCGGCCCGTAATCCTGACGACCACGTGCTATGGTGCCCGTCTAATGCGTCCGGTCGCCGTCGTCCTGCTTGCGATGGCCTTCTCGACGGCGCCATTTGCCCAGGATTGGCCGCAGATCCTCGGACCCGCGAGGAACGGCGCCTACAGCGGCCCGCCCCTCGCCTCGACGCTTCCGGCCGACGGGCCTCGGCGGGCGTGGCAGAGAGCCATCGGCGCGGGGCTTGCCGGACCGTCCGTGTCCGCCGGCCGTCTCGTCCTTTTTCATCGTGTCGGCGGTAACGAAGTCGTTGAAGCGATGGATGCGCTCACCGGCAAGACCATCTGGACGTTCGCCTATCCCACGGCGTATCGCGACGACTTCGGGTTCGATGAGGGACCGCGAGCTCCGCCCGTCATCGCGGACGGACGGGTGTTCACGCATGGCGCGGATGGGTGGCTGCACGGCGTCGAGTTCTCAAATGGACGCAGGCTCTGGGCCGTGGATACGCGGAGCGTGTTCGCGGCGCCCAAGGGGTATTTCGGCGTCGCCACGTCGCCCCTGGTCGACGGCAACCGCGTGATGGTCAACGTCGGCGGACCGAAGGCGGGCATCGTCGCGTTCGATGCGGCGACGGGTGCGACGCTCTGGACGGCCACGGGTGACGCGGCGAGCTACTCGTCGCCGGTTGTCGCCGACCTTGGCGGCCAGCGAACGGCCGTCTTCCTCACGCGCGCCGGCCTGGTCACGCTCGATCCCGCCAGCGGCGCGGTGCGCCACCAGTTTCCCTGGCGAGCGAGGATGGCGACGTCGGTGAACGCCGCCACGCCCCTCGTTATCGGCGATCGGATCTTCCTGTCGGCCAGCTACGGCACCGGCGCCGTGTGGCTGCAGGTGACGGGCAACGCGCTGAAGACCATCTGGTCGGGAGACGACGTGCTGTCGAATCACTATTCGACGAGCGTGCACCATTCCGGCTATCTCTACGGGTTCGAGGGACGCCAGGAGTTCGGCCAGAGCCTGCGCTGCATCGAGCTGGCCTCGGGCAAGGTGATGTGGACCGTGGATCGCTTTGGCGCGGGGTCCCTCATCGTGGCCGGCGATCGGCTGGTGATCGTGCGCGAATCGGGGGAGTTGGTGCTCGCACCCGCGACGCCCAAGGGTTTCGCGCCGTCGGCGCGCGCCCCGCTCCTGCCGGCCGTCGTCCGCGCCTATCCCGCCCTGGCCGCCGGCCGGCTCTACGTCCACAACGAGCGCACGCTGGCCGCGTTCGATCTGCGTTGAGCGCGCGTTTCACACGTTCGTCGCCGCCGGGCTTCAGCCCGGCAGCAGACCTATACTTCACGCGTCGGAGCGGCTCCTGACTGCGGAGATCCCCATGAAGCGCCTGGTCCTGATGGCAGTTCTTTGCGTGGCCGCTTCGCCGGCGGCCCAGCACTATCAAGCCGATTTCCCGCCGGAGGAGTTTCGCGCCCGCTGGAATCTCCTGTTCGACCGCATCGGCGATCAGGCGGTAGCCGTGGTGCAGGGCGTGCCGGCGACCAATGGGTTCCAGCTGCCGCGCCAGCACAACACGTTCTACTACCTCTCGGGCATCGAGACGCCGGGCAGCTACATCGTGCTCGACGGCCGGACGCGCCGTGTCACCTTCTACCTGCCGCCTCGAAACGCGGCGCTCGAGGCGGCCGAAGGTAAGGTGCTGTCGGCCGACGACGTCGAGCTGGTGAAGACACTGACGGGCGTGGACGACGTGCAGGCGACGTTGGCGATGGCGCAGGGCAACTGGCCGGCCGGTGGCGGGAGCGGCCGCGGCGGCGGACCGAGGCTGCAGGCCATCTACGCGGAGTTCGAACCGCCCGAAGGGTACGCGCAGAGCCGTGGCGAGCTCCGGGCGGGCGATCGGTCGGTTCTCAGCGACCCGTTCGATGGCCGGTTCGCGCGCCAGCAGCAGTTCGTCGCGCGCCTGACCGGCCGTGCCCTCGAAATACGGAACCTGAATCCCATCCTCGACGAGCTCCGGAGCGTCAAGAGCTTGCGCGAAATTGCGCTGATTCGAAAAGCCTCCGAGCTCGCGGGTCTGGGCTTGATGGAGGCGATTCGCAGCACCGAGCCGGGCGTGAGGGAATACCAGTTGGAAGCCGCGGCACGGTACGTCTTCCTGGTCAATGGCGCGCGGCTGGACGGCTACCGGTCGATTACCGCGGCCGGCAACGTCAACATCAACAACATGCACTACTACCGGAATTCGGACGTGCTGAAGGACGGCGACTGGGTGCTGATGGACTACGCGCCGGACTTTCGCTATTACGTGAGCGACATCGGGCGCATGTGGCCGGTCAACGGGACGTATGCGCCGTGGCAGCGCGAGCTGCTCCAGGTCGTGCTCGACTACCGGAACGCCGTGCTGACGCGCATCCGTCCAGGTGTCACGACGGCCGCCATTCGCGCGGAAGCCGCGCAGGCGATGGACGCCGTGTTCGCGCGGACGACGTTCTCGAAGCCGGAGTACGAGCAGGCCGCCCGGGCGCTCGTCAAGACCGGCGGGGGCGTGTTCTCGCATGGCGTCGGCCTTGCCGTGCACGATGTCGGCACCTATCAGAACGGCCCGCTCAGGCCGGGGCACGTGTTCTCGGTCGATCCGCAGCTCTGGGTGCGGAGCGAGGGGCTGTATGTCCGCTATGAGGACACCGTGGTCGTGACGGCGACTGGATACGAGAACTTCACCGCCTTCCTGCCGTCCGAGCTCGCCGCGCTCGAACGGCTGACGCGCGAGCAGGGCATCGTCCAGCGATTCCCCGCACTCGTCGAGACGCCTGAAGGGTTTCAGATCGGTCGCTGACCCGACACGCTCGTCACACCACGTGCCAGCGGACGGGTTGGCGCCGATCCGTGTGACAATCCGCCTGCCGTGCCGCTGCGCCTGATTCACCGGGTCGTCCAGTTCCAGCACGGCGAAGCACCCGTCGCGTGGCTGATGTTCGCCTACTCGTTCCTGGCGATGACGGCCTACAACGTCCTGAAACCCATCTCGAAGTCGAAGTTCATCCTGAGCTTCGGCGCCGACAATCTGCCGTACATCCAGCTCGTCGCCGGCGCCATCATCGGCCTGCTGATGCTCCTGTACACCTGGGGCATCGCCCGGCTGCCGCGCCGGTCGATCATCCCGGTCACCGTCGGGCTGCTGGCCGGGGTGATCGTCCTGTTCTGGCTGCTCTTCAAGCTCGAGGCGGAATGGGTGTCAGCCGCGTTCTTCGTCTTCAGCGTCATGCTCGGCATCCTGCTCATCAGCCAGTTCTGGACGCTGGCGAACGAGATCTACGATCCGCGGCAGGCGCGCCGCATTTTCGGGTTCATCGGCGGCGGCGCGAGCCTCGGCGGTGCGCTCGGCGCCGCCATCACGGCCTGGACCGTGGCCCAGGTCGGCGTCGACAACCTGCTCCTCGTGAGCGCCGTCAGCCTGGCCGCCTGCGTCGGCATCGTGACGCTCGCCGTGCGCCGACAGCCCGTGGAGCCCGTCGACGCGCCGCTGTCCGGCGTCGAGCACGGCGTCGGAATGGGCGAAGCGATCCGGCTGCTGGGGCAGTCACGGCATCTGCAGATCATCTCGCTCGTCATCGCGTTCGCCGCGATGGGGGCCGCGATCATCGATCAGCAGCTCAGCATGGCCGCGGCCGCGATGACGGACACCGATGCCGGCCTGACGTCGTTCCTCGCGGAGATCACGTTCTACCTGTCGCTCGTCAGCTTCGTCGTCCAGGTCGGCCTCACGAGCCGCATTCACCGGTCGCTCGGGCTGACGTTCGCCCTGCTCGTCCTGCCGATGGGCCTGGGCGTGGCGGCGACCGCCATCCTGCTGACGGGGGCGCTGTGGGCGACCAGCGCGGCGAAGGTGCTCGACAGTTCGCTGCGCTACTCGCTGGACAAGACCACGCGCGAGGTGCTGTTCCTCCCGCTGCCCCCCGATCTCAAGCTGCGCGCCAAGGCCTTCATCGACGTGACGATGGACCGGATGGCCAAGGCGGCAGGCAACCTGCTGGCGCTGGTGCTGATCAAGCCGTGGGGCCTGGGCCTCGACTGGGTCCGGCTGAGCTACGCGAGCCTCGCCATCATGGTGCTCTGGGCGGGGATGGCGATCGTCGCGCGGCGCGAGTATCTGCGATCGTTCCGGCGCAGTCTCGATGCGCGCCAGATCGAGCCGGAGGCGGTGCGCGTCACCGTGGCGGATCCGGCCACGGTGGCGACCCTGGTGGGGGAGCTGGCCAGCACGGATGAGTCGGCCGTGCTCTACGCCATCGACATGCTGGAGATGCTGGACCAGCGGCACCTCGTGACGCCGTTGCTTCTCCACCATGACTCGCCGGCGGTGCGCGCACGGGCGCTGGCGGCCATGGGCGTGGCGGCGCCGGCGGAGGGGACCGATCGCTGGATCTCCGCCGTCCGTCGGCTCGTCGCCGACGAGGACGCCGGCGTGCGCGCGGCGGCGGTGCGCGCGCTCGCCGCGCTGGGTGACGAGGACATCTCGGCGCTTCTCATGCGCCATCTCCAGGACGCCGATCCGCGCGTGGTCGTGACGGCGGCCGTCGAGCTGGCGGATTCCGGGCGGCCGCCGGACGCCGCGGCGGCGGAGGCGGCGCTCTCGCGGCTGATCGCGGATACCCCGGGCCCGGCCGCCGGCCGGCGCGACGCCGCGCAGGCCCTGGCGCGCATCCGCAACCCGGCGTGTCGGTCGCTGCTGATTCCGCTCCTGCACGATCCCGATCTCGACGTCGCGTCGGCGGCCATCGCGAGCGCTCGGGCGATGGGCGC
>CAZFAT010000420.1:0-5644 GCA_964517075.1 uncultured Solibacteraceae bacterium | reverse complement strand
CTTCGCGGGAGTAATCGCGACCAGCGCCTTCAGCTTCAGGAAGGACTGCTCGCCGATGCCCTGTACGTTCATCAACTCCTCGATTTTTTTGAAGCCGCCGTTCTTCTGCCGGTACTCGACGATCCGGGCGGCGAGCGCCGGCCCGATGCCGGGCAGCTTCTGCAGATCCGCGACCGTTGCGACGTTGAGGTTGAGGGGCGCCGGCGCGGCCGCCCCCGGCTTCGCGTCCTGCGCTGGCCGCCCCGCCTCGACGGGCGTCGTGAAGCCCGCGCCCATCACCATCGCGGCCGTCAGGGCCACCGCTACCCAGCTGTTGCGCATCATGCTCGCTCTCCTTGAGTTGTTGCCCGCGGCCCCTGCCGCCGGCCGTCCGGCAGGCTGAATGGCAAGTTGCTCGCCAGGCGGGCGCTCCGCCATACGAGTGCCTCGTAACCTCAACTGGATCCAGCGCTTGCGGCGACGCGTCACGAGCGGGCCGCGCAAGGGCCAACCCTCGGTGAGCTCCGAATGCAAACACGGGGAGACGGTCGCAAGAGGGCGACCGGCCTGTGTGGCAACCCGAGTTGCCGCCCGCACCCAGCGGCGGGGCCTTCAGTTACTCTGCGTGCTCATGAGGCTGTTCGTCGCCGTTGAGTTGCCTACTGATGTGAAGGCCGCCGCCTCGCGGCTCATTGACGACCTCAGAGGGCGCTGCGAGGACATCGCACGACGCGCGCGGATCAGCTGGTCAGCGCCCGAACGGCTGCACCTGACACTACAGTTCATCGGCGAGGCGGACCCATCACGCACGCAAGCCATCGAGCAGGCACTCGAGCCGCCGATCGACGTTCCGCCGTTCGAGATGGTGCTCGGCGGGACGGGAGCCTTTCCGGGCGCTCGCCGCCCGCGGGTGATCTGGGCCGGAGTGACGGCGGGCGCTCAACGACTCCGGGACCTGCAACACCAGGTCGCGGCGCGGCTGTCGCTGGCCGGTGTTGCGCCCGACGATCGCCCGTTCCAGCCGCACCTCACACTGGCTCGTGTGCGCGACGCCGCCGGGCTCCGCGTGCCAGCGCTGCTCGAGGGCCACACGAATGCCGTCCTCGGCCGCCTGTCCGTCGGGGAGACCGTCCTATTCGAGAGCCGCGCGACCGCTGGCGGACAGGAGTACGTGGCGCGTCAGAGGACGAGACTCGGGCAGGGGCAAGGTAGAAGTCAGAAGCCAGAAGTTAGAAGTCAGAACAATGTGAAGAAATGAAGGTCTGAAGAAAAGCCACCCATGCGTTTCGACGCGGCACGAGGCGTCACAGCCGCGGCTCGGACATCAGCGCGAGCGTGTTGCCCTCGGTGTCGTCGAAGAATGCCATCCAGACCTCGCGATCGGAGAGGCGGGCAATCAGGTGGGGCTCTCGGCGGAAGCTGACGCCGCGACCGGTGAGTGTCTCGTGCATGGCACGGATGTCGTCCACGGTGAAATAGAGGATGGACCCGGGGTGATCGGATTCCTGATCCTCGGGCACGTCGAGCAACAGCCGGATGCCGCCGCAATCGAAGAAAGCGAGTTGCGGCGGCGCCTTGAACAGGAACGGCAATCCCAGCGTGTCCCGGTAGAACGCCACGGCGCGGTCGAGGTCACGCACCCGCATCGCGATCTGGCCAATCGTCGATAACCCCGTTGCCGGCGCCATGCGCCCTCCTCCTGGTCCGCCGGACGAATGGTAACCGCAGCGGCCCGCCGGCGTCACCCGTCAGTCTGCGCTGACCTCCATTTGCTTTTCCGCCACCGACGATGGCATCGTCGTCGCGAGGATCAATCGATGGAGCGTCGGCTGTCGGTGGCGGACTACCTGGATGGCGCGGAAACGCTGAGGCGCCGCGAGCTCGAGTGGGGGATCCTGCGCGATGCGCCCTCGCCCCTCTACTCGCACCAGGCCCTGGTCACGCGGCTGGTCGTGCTGCTCGACGCCCACGTCCGGCCGCGGGGGCTGGGACGCGTCGTGGTCGCGCCGATTGATGTCGTGCTCGATGCCGAGCGCGCGCTGATCGTGCAGCCCGACGTGGTGTTCGTCTCGACGGCGAGACGATCGATCGTGTCCCGACAGATCTGGGGCCCGCCGGATTTGGTCGTTGAGGTTCTGTCCACCGGCACCGTACGCCGCGACCGCGGCCGAAAACTTGCGTGGTACGCACGCTACGGCGTGCGCGAGTGCTGGCTGGTCGTTCCGCGGCGCGGCCAGATCGAGGTCCGCGAGCTCGAGGCTCTTCCGCGTGTCCGGCGCTTCGGTGTGCGACAGGTGCTTCGATCGGCCGTGCTGCCGGAGCTTCGGCTGCGGGTGACGGACGTCTTCGAGGAGTGACCACGCGAACCGCGCCCGGCCGGACGACTGTCAAGCCCTATTCTCTGTCGATGGATGAAGGCACTGCGCCGTGACCTCGCCCGATAGCCCCGATCACCCGATAGCCGATCACCCGATAGCCCGATCACTCGATAGCCGATAGCCCGATAGCCCGATAGCCCGATAGCCGATCGATAACCCAATAACCCAATCGCGATAGTCAATAGCCAATAACCAATAGCCAGATGCCCCCGCTGCGTCAGTTCCGACACGTCTGATACCCTTTGGCGTCATGACCGCGACGTCTTCCCCGCCGCCGCGCCTGCGGGCTGGCATGGTCGGCATGGGCATGATCTTCGACGACACCTACCGACCGATGTTCGAGGCACTGCATGCCGACGGCCTCTACCGGCGCGACTTCGGCGTCGTGGACGTGGAGCTTGCCGCGGTGGCAACGCGCACGGGTGACCGGGCGCGCGCCTACAAGGCCCGCGCCGGCCAGCGCGTCGCGGACTTCATGAGCGCCGCGGGCCCGGACGCCATGGACCAGCTCCTCGCCGCCGGCGTGGACTTCGTCTGCGTGGCGAGCCCGGACAACCGGCATTTCGCCGCCGCCAAGCAAGCCCTCGAAGCCGGCTGCCACGTGCTGATCGAGAAGCCGTCGGTGCTGTCACTGGCCGAGCTGGACGAACTCGTCGCGCTCGCGACGGCACGCGGCGTGCTCGCGAAAGTCGTGTACCACAAGCTGTCGGACCCTGATCACAAGCGGCTCCGCACGCTCGTCCACGACGGCGATCTGCGGCACGTGAACAACGGCTACTGCTCGCTCCTCGAGCCCAAGAGCGTCTCCACCGGCCAGTTCGCCGAGTGGATTCGTGGACGCAATCCCGGTACCTACGTCGCGGTGCACTACATCAAGCTCATCGACTTCACGTTCGGCGGCCGCCTCAAGACGGTGGCGTGCACCGGCCAGCGCGGCCTGGTCGGTCCGGCCGACGGCGACACCTGGGATTCGACGCAGCTCCGCCTGATCTACGAATACCCGGACGGCCGCGAGGCGGCGTTCGACATCCACACGAGCTGGGTGCACCCGGACAACTTTCCGGGATACGTTGAACAGGAAGTGCAGTTCCGGTTCGACAACGGCGTGTGGAACGGTCACTCCCGCAAGCGGGGTGTCGAGCTGACGATTGAGGGGAAGACGCCCACCGCCATGAAGACCACGATCAACACCCACTACAACGGCGTGGCGATCGAGCCGTGGGGCGAACGCACGCAGCGCGGGTACGGCGTCGAGATCCTACGGCGCTTCGTCGAAGAGGTCGCGTTCGTCGAGTTCGGCGGTCCGGCCGGCGCGCGGCGCGAACGGCTCGCGGCCATGCGCGCCCTGGCGTACAACGATCTGGGTGCCGACCGGCAGGTGGTCGCGGCCATCCAGGCCATGGAAGCCATCCTCGAATCCGCCGCCCGCGGCCGGCCCGACGGCGTCGTCCGCGTGGAACCCGATCGGCTCAGTCTGCAGTGGCCTGGCGACGCGGCGCCGGCCGTGCTCTATGCGAGATAACCATGTCCATTGAACATCCCAACGAACCGGCGTCCAACGCCGTCCGGCGTCTGATCGAGGAGCGCGAGCCCACGTCGCTCCGCACGTTCACGCCCACCCAGCTCGCCATTGCGAAGAGCGCGGGCGTGTTTCACTGGACGGCCGAGGGACGCAAGCTCTACGACTACACATCGGGGGTACTCGTGGCGAACCTCGGCCACAATCCCGTGGAGTGGCAGCGCCGGTTACTCGACTATCTCGGCTGGTCCGTGGCGCTCCCCGACGCGGAGTACTTCGAAGCCGCGCCGCTCACGGCGTACAACGCGATTTCGCATCTCGAGGCGGAGGCGGTGCGCCGGCTCACCGCGAACCTGCAGGCACCCGCGGGCGGGCGGCGGCTCGAACAGATTCTCTGGGCCGCCTCCGGCTCGGAAGCGGTGCAAAAGGCGCTCTGGGCCGCGCTCGCGCGCGATCCCACACGTGACCTCATCATCGCCACCCGCGACGGGTTCCACGGCAAGAAAGGACTGGCCGAGGCCGTCACCGGCAGCGAGCAGGACCGCAACCGCGATCCACGCGTGCGCTTCGTGTCGTTTCCCAAGGACGAATGCCGCGACGTCTCGCTGCGCGACGCGCCGTTCAACCCCGCACCGTATCGCGCCGAGCTCGACGCGATCGCCCGCGAGGGGCGCGGCATCGCGTGCCTGATCACTGAGCCATATCTCGGCGGCGGCGGGTCGTTTCATCCGCCGAAGGGCTACCTCCAGCTCCTCCAGGCCTTCTGCCGCGAGCACGACATCATCTTCATCCTGGACGAAATCCAGGCCAACTTCGGCCGGACGGGGCACATGTACGCGTTCGAGACCTACGGACTCGAGCCGGACATCGTGGTGCTCGGCAAGGGGCTGGGCAACGGCATTCCCGTCGCCTGCGCCGCCGGCCGTCGCGACGTTTTCGGAGCCCTGTCCTACGGCGAGGCGTCCGACACGTTCAGCGCGCACCCGCTCGGCGCGGCGGCCGTGCTCGCGACGCTGGACATCTTCGAGAGCCAGGACATTCTCGGCCAGGCTCGCCGCGCGTCGCGCATCATCGAGCGAGGGCTGGTCACTCTCAAGCAGCTGCCCTTCGTCACGCACGTGCGCGGCGAGGACGGCGGCATGGTGTGGGGCGTGGAGATCCGCGAGTTCGCCGGCCACACCGCCAACGAGGTCGCGAACGCGTGTGTCCTCGCGGCCTATCGCGGCGACGAGCAGGGCCGGGCGGTCCACATCATGGGCCCGCTGTCAAAGAAGGTGCTCCGCATTGCCCCGCCGCTGACGATGACGGAGGCGGAGGCCACGGACAGCGTCGCCGCGCTGGGGGTCTGTTTTGGTGCGGTGGAAAAGCTCTTGTCAGAGACGATGACAGTGAAGCGGTAGCGGCTCCCCGGCGTGTTCTCGGTTCTCAGTTGTCGGTTTTCGGTCGACGGTCCTCAGTAACCGCAAACCGACAACCGGGAACCGATAACCCTATGCCTTCCTCCCCAGCATCCGATCCAGCGCGTCTGACGTGTGGTACACGATGGCCTCGGGCCAGTGCGGGAAGGGATTGAAGTACTCGAAGGTCAGGTAGCCCCGATAGCCCACGGCGTCCAGCGCGTCGAGCACCTTCGGCCAGTCCGTCGTGCCGTCGAGCAGCAGCCGGAACGCATTCAGATTGAACTCGTGCAGCTTCTTCGAATACTCCTTCAAGTGGATGTTCTTCGTCCGCTGGCCGAGGATGGGAATCCAGTGTTCCGGGAAGTGGT
>CAZFAT010000419.1:0-25949 GCA_964517075.1 uncultured Solibacteraceae bacterium | reverse complement strand
TTCGACAAGATCGGCGGTGGCACGTTCGCGCGCGCACCCATGGCCAGTGCGCTATTCGTGCTCGCGGCCGTGATGATCACCGGCTCGCCGCCGTTCGGCCTGTTTTTCAGCGAGATGATGATCCTCCGGGCCGGCTTCGTCAGCACGCATCTCACGACGACCGCCGTCTTCCTCGCCGCGCTCATCGTCCTGTTCTGCGCCGTCGCCTATCAGGTCGGCCGCCTCGTCCTCGGTCCGCCGCGGACGATCACAGGCGCCGCACCGGTCGAGCGGATCGACCTGGGCCTGGGCACCGCCATCGTGGCCGCGATCCTGGCCGTCGTCTCCGCCTTCTATCTGCCGGCGCCGCTGATGGCGCTCATTCGCGCCGCAACCGATGTCGTCTGGAGGGGCCAATGACCGCTGTTTCGACCAAGGTCGCCGAGGCCCTGGGCGTGCCCGACGGATCGGTCCGCGAGCTGCGCGGCGGCGAGCTCGTGCTGGACACTAGCCTCGCGGCCGTGCCGGCGCTTGCCGACCTGGCGCTCGGAGAGTCCCTGCAGGGACGGCTCCTGTCGCTCTTTGCGAGCGACGACCGCGCCACCTCGGGTGGCTTCCTCCTTCATTACGTCTTCTCGCTGCCGGCCGTCCACTGCTTCCTGCGCATCACGGCGCCGGTCGATGCGGCAGCCCCCATGTTTCCGTCCATCGCGGCCCGGCATCCGGCGGCCAACTGGTTCGAGCGTGAGGTCATGGACTTCTTCGGCCTCGTCCCGGGGGGCCATCCGAACCCGGAGCGTGTCGCCCTGCACGATGACTGGCCGGACGGCGCGTGGGCCCTCCGCAAGGACTTCCCCGACGACCAGCCGGTGCCCAGGACTCCGGGGGACTTTCACCCGTTCCGGCCCGTGACCGGCGAAGGCGTCTTCCAGGTCCCTGTGGGACCGGTGCATGCCGGCATTATCGAACCGGGCCACTTCCGGTTTGGTGTGGCTGGCGAGCCCGTGCTGTATCTGCAGCTTCGTCTGTTCTACACGCACAAGGGTACTGAAAAGAGGTTCGAACGCGTGCCGTGGCGCCAGGGCCTGTTTCTCGCCGAGTCGATCTCGGGCGACACCGCGGTGGGCCACGCGCTGGCCTACGCGCACGCGATCGAGCGGCTCGTGGACGTGACCGTCCCGGCGCGCGCGCAGGTGCTGCGTGTCGTGCTGCTGGAACTCGAGCGCATGTACAACCACGTCGCCGACATCGGCGCCCTGGCGACGGACGTGGCGTTTACGGTGCCCGCCAGCCGCGCCCAAGCGTTGCGCGAGGGGCTGGTCCGCCTCCAGGACCAGTTGTTCGGCACGCGCCTGCTCAGGGGCACGATCAGGATCGGCGGCGTCGCCCGCGATCTGACGACCGGCGGCCGCGACCTCCTCCGCCGGCACCTGCACGGATTCGCGAAGGAGTTCGACGCCCTGGTGACACTGCTGATCGATTCCGGCACGTTCACCGATCGCGTGGACGGCACGGGCGTTCTGGCGCGGCAAGCGGCGCTCGACCTCGGGAGTGTCGGCACGACGGCGCGTGCCTCGGGCATCGACGCGGACCTGCGGCGCGACCACCCCTACGACGCCTACGACGGGCTGCGCTTCGAGGTCCCCGTGGAAGACGGCGGCGACGTCCGCGCGCGGCTGATGATTCGCGCGCGCGAGGTCGAGCAGTCGCTGGCGATCCTGCAGCAGGTGCTCGGCACACTCCCGGACACGCCGATCGTCGCCGCGCTGCCTCACGCGCTGCCCGCCCGCGCCTCGGCGCTCGGATGGGTGGAAGCGTGGCGCGGCCCGATTACGCACTGGGTGGCGACGGACGAGGGCGGCGACATCGCGCGCGTCAAGGTCACCGACCCGAGCTTTCTGAACTGGCCGGCCCTCGTGCACGCGGTGCCGGGCAACATCATTCCGGACTTCCCGGTCATCAACAAGAGCTTCAACCTCTCGTATTCCGGCAGCGATCGCTGATCCGAGCCGGCCAGGACCTGCATGTTCAACCTCATCCTGACCAGTCTGAAAACCGGGGTCCTCACCGAGAGGGCCCCGCTCGCGGTCGTACCCGCCTTCGGGTTTCCCGTCATCAATTTCAGTCGGTGCACGGCGTGTGACGAGTGCGCGGGCGTCTGTCCGACCGGCGCGATCCAGTCCGTCTCGACGGCGCCCGACACGAAGACCGTGTCGCTGTCGTACGCGGCGTGCATCCAGTGCCGGGAGTGCGTCGCCGGCTGTCCGGAACAGGCGATCAGCGTCTCGACCAACGTGGATGTCGCCGCCTACCGCCGGGAACAGCTCACCGCGAGCGCGTCCTTCGCGGTCGATCCGGCGACGGGACACAGTGCGCTGCAGGAGGTGCACGCCGCCGAGGGCCCGAGCCTCGACGAGTCCGCCGAACGGCTTCGGGCGCGGATCCGCGGACGGCTCGGCCGCTCGCTGCACGTCCGGCAGGTGGACGCCGGCAGTTGCAACGGCTGCGAACTGGAGATCGCGGCCACCACCAACCCGCTCTACGACCTGGAACGCTTCGGCATCCATCTCGTAGCGAGCCCGCGGCACGCGGACGTGCTGCTCGTCACCGGCCCGGTGACCCGCAACATGGAGATCGCGCTCCGCCGGACCTACGACGCGGCGCCGGACCCGCGCGTCGTCGTCGCCGTGGGCGCCTGCGGGTGCAGCGGCGGGATCTTCGGCGAGGGCACGTATGCGTCGATGGGCGGCGTGGACCGTGTGCTGCCCGTGGACGTGTACGTGCCCGGCTGTCCGCCTCGTCCTCAGGCGATCCTCAACGGGTTGCTGGTGGCGATGGGCGTGCGCGAAGCGCGGGTCGGCGGGAAGACCGGCTAGCGGCCTCGCTCATCCCAGCGCGTTGTCCAGGGCCATCATCACCGCGAACCCCGTGATGAAGCCGAGCGTGGCCACGTCGGCGGTCCCCGATCGCACGGTCTCGGGCAACAGCTCCTCCACGACGACGTAGAGCATGGCGCCGGCCGCGGCCGCCATGCCGTACGGCAGCCACGCCGCCGACATCAGCACGAGCGCGGCGCCCAGCACGCCGGCCACGGGCTCGACGACGGCAGACAGTTGCCCCCAGAAGAATGCCCGGCCGGGGCTCATGCCGCCGCGCCGCAACGGCAGGGCGATCGCCAGGCCTTCCGGCACGTTCTGGAGGCCGATGCCGATGGCGAGCGCGACCGCGGCGCCGACGTCGCCCCCGCCGAAACTGACGCCGACCGCCATCCCTTCAGGAAAGTTGTGCAGCGTCATCGCCAGCATCAGCAGGGCGGACTGGCGCCAGGCGACCTTCGGCCCCTCGCGGACCGCCTCTTCGGGAAACTCCGCGTGGAGGTGTGGCAGCATCTGGTCGGCGAGGTAGAGGAACGCGGCGCCGGCCAGCAGCCCGACGGTGGCCACGGCCACTCCACCCGCCTCGATCGCGGGCACCAGGAGCGACCAGCAGGACGCAGCCACCATGACGCCGGCCGCGAAACCCATCATCGCGTCCATCAGCCGGCGCGGTGCGGATCGAAAGAAGAGCACCGGCAGCGTGCCGATCGCGGTCAACAGATACGTGCCGACCGTGGCGATCAACGCCTGGACGATGGGACTGAGGCTGGCGAAGGCGTCCATCATGGGTCGCGGGCCGTCAACGCGCGCGTCGAGGATGGCTCGGCCTGTCGAAACGCGCCCACTTCGCTGAGCGCAGTAGACGCCGTCAGGTGCGGTTCGCGCGCCCGAAGGGCCAGCCTCTGCGTCAGCGCGAGCATCTCGAGTGCGCCGCTCTTCGCCCGTTGCCGTTCGTCCGCGGTGGCGCGCGTGCGGACATGGCCCCACATGTGTTCGATGGCGGTCACGAACCCACCCGACGTAGGCGGCTCACGGAGGATCAGGAGGAGCTCCCGCAGGATGTCGGCCATGGGCACGCGAGACCGGGGTCGAGCCATGGCCTGGCCAAAGCGGCGATGCAGCACGGGACTCCTGGCGAGCACCGAATACTTGTGCTGGGCCCAGAGCTGCTGGGCATTTCGCGGAAGAGGGATGCGGCCCGGCTCCCGGCCGAGGTACTTCCGCCGCAGCAGCGTGACCTGTTCGCCCGGCTCGGAGACGAATGTCATGGGCCACGTGACGGTCGACACGCACGGTATCGGAGTCCGGTCGGCGTAGCCCCGCAGACGCATCTCCGACGCGAGGAGCGCGTGGCGCTGGACGAGGCCGCTCAGGGCCCCGCGCCATCGCCGGGTCTCCGGATGCCGCGCGTAGCCGGCCTTTCCTTCACTCAGAATGATGTGGATGCCGTGCAGTTCGCGATGCTCGCCGAGCAGGCTCTGGCGGTTCAGGTAGCCCGCCGGAAGATCCCAGATGCGCACGGGATCATCTTAGGGCGAACCCGAAGACGATCACGGCCGCGTGCCTGCGGTGTCGGCGCTATCGAGTCAGCCGGAGATCCTGGCGCACCGCTTCGCCTTCGCCAATCGTCACCTTGACCGCCCCGCCCGCGGCCACCAGCGGCTCCAGAAACGCCGTCGTCTGCCAGGCGGGATCCAAATCGGTGAGGGCCGCGACGTAGTAGTCTCCTGGCGGCAGATCGGTGAGCGAAAAAGCGCCGTCGGTGGCCGGTCGCGTCGAACGCAGCCGCCGATGCTGATTCCGCCAGAGCGACCGATCGGTTGTGAAGACGACGATGAAGTACTCCACCGCCGGCGTGCCGGCGGGCGTCTGAAGGACGCCGGCGAGTTGGGTGTGGCGATTGGAGAACGTCAGGACAGCGCCGCGGACGTCGGGCGAGTCGGCCGTGATCTCGAGAGGCACGTCGAGCAGATCGCGGCCGTCGAGCATGGCGGACCGGAGAAACCAGCCGGGCGCACTCTTGGGCGCGGCGCCAATCTGATAGGTGCCAGGCAGGACGCCGTGCAGCTCGAACGTGCCGTCCGCGGCCGGCGCGCCTGGCTCGACCGGAATGCGGCCGCGGAGCGCCCCGCGGCCTACTGAGTACCCGCCCTCCACGCCCAGCGCACGCAAGGTGACCCGCACAGTACTGAGGTCGCCGGGTGGAGTGCCCGTCGCCGCGTCGAACACGATCCGGCCACTCACGTGCATCGCCGGCCGCAGGCTCAACGCAAGGCCGGAAAGATCCGTGCCTCCAACCATGACAGTCGTCGAGGCCCAGAGCACGGGAGGAGGGCCGGCGGTCACCGGTTCAGGGGTCCCAGCAGCTGCGAGACGGTCCGACGGCGTGGTGCGCGCGCTCAGAACGTAAGTGCCCGGCGTCACGCCGATGTATCGGAACCGACCGTCGGGACCCGCCGGAACCGCGAGTGAGGGACGAGGCATCAGGCTGTTGGGCAGCGGTGACGGATGCTCGGGCGCCAGACTGAGCACCACGGCGGGCATCGCGCCGTCCGCGCCGCTCACGAGCCCCTCGACCGCCACCGCCGGACTCAGCCGAAAGACAATGTCCACCCCCGTTTGTTCCTCGCTCGCTGCGAGCAACACCGAGGAGGCAGAGGCGATGTCAACGACACCGGGGAAGTACACCGGCGCGAAGCCGTAGGAGGGCGTTCGCGGCGGAGCAGGGGCCGGTGACGTCGACCCACCTGCGCGCCGCTGCTGGAGGTCCCGAATGCCGACATCAATCTCCTCAGAGGTCAGCATTCCGACCTCGGCGTTCACGAAGCGGACGCCGGCGGCGACGAAGTATTCGCCCGCCTCGAGCTCGAACACGCGGTAGATTCCCCGGTCGTCGGTTTCGACTGTGGTCACGACAGCCCTGGTGGGCGACCAGAGGCCGCCTGCCGCTCGCGCCAGCGGCGCGCGCACCACGGCAATGGCCGAGCCAGGCATCGGTTCGCCATCCGTGTTCGTCACGCGGCCGGCGATGACGGCGCCGCGTGTGAGCGCCATCTCGATGCCGCTGATCTGTTGCCCCGCTTCCAGCGTGATCGGCGTGCCCGGTCGACCCGGGGCCGTCGACCCAAAGGACGCCGTGATGAATGTGCGACGAGAGGCCGTGATCGTGAACCGGCCCGCCGGCAAACCGTCGAACGCGAAGCGGCCCTCGTCGTCGGTGATGGTGCTGCGGCTGCGCGCGAGACTGCTCCCTTTGACCTGAACGATCGCCCGCCGCACGGGCTGCGTACTGCTGCCCGCGACCACGCGCCCCGCCAGCCGCGCGCCGGCTTGAACAGGGGCCGGACCCGTCGGAGTCCCCTGCGCCGTCAGCGCGGTGCCCATGGCAACGGCGAGAACGATCGGGACGAATGTCCGCGTCACCAAATCGGCCGACATCACCGGACCTCGCTGAGGTTGAGATTCACCGCGCGGGCACCACCCCACGACACGGCCGCGCGGGCGGCCAGGCCTGCGGCCTTTTCGAGATAGCCGGGATCGTGCCAAGCCTCGGCATCCCTCGCATCGACCGCGATGAGGTAGTACTCGCCTTCAGGAATCTCGATCGAGTAACGGCCATCCGTTGACACAGCCACGGACTGAAACTGCAGGGGCCGGAATCCCATCTGCGTCCACCGGTCGCGTGCCGTCGGAAACACCAGCACGGCGGCGCCCTCCGGTCCCACCGACGACACCGTGCCGGCTATCGAGCTCGTCTGGTCCGTGAAAGTCACCACGATGTCGTTGAAGTCCTGGCCGGCTGACGCGTCGAAGGGCGAATACGTATAGTCCGTGCCGTTCCAGATGATTGACTTCAGCTGACCGCCGCCGAACGGGCGCAGCAGATACTGACCTGGAAGAAGCCCGGAAACTGAGAACGTGGTAGTGGGACCATCCTGCGCTTCCCCGGAGGGCATTCCCAGGGATGCCGGTCCCACCGGTTCAGCGAGGACGGCGATCACAGGGTTCCCCTTCGGCTCGAGCCTTCCCTGTTGCTCCCAGATCATCCGACCCTCGAGAGTGATCCCCGGATGGATCTCGAGGATGAGATCCGACACCTGACTCTTCGGGACGTCGACCTCGAGCCGTCCCCACGCGGCGCGCTCGCCGTTCGCGCCGTAGAAGTACACCGTGTCCTTCGGTCCGGCCACGATCTCGCCTGCGCCGCCGCGACCGTCGCTCAGACCCGGCAAGGGCAGCGGTTGCCCGAAGATGGCCCGGTCGGGTTCATAACGGATCTCGAGGAAGCTCCGCCGCGCGTCGATCGTGTACCGCCCCTCGGGCACATTCAGGAACGTGAACCGCCCCTGTCGATCGGCGAACGTCGTTGCCGTTTCGCTGCCGTACCCGAACGTCTCCGTCCCAGGCGCCATCAGCCGGAGCGGAAGGCCAGCTCCCGGGCCGGAGGGATCGCTCAGGCGACCGGACACGCGCCAGGTTGGCACGGGGCGAATCTCGATATTCACGCCACCGCGATCCTGCGCCTCGCCAAGCGTCACCACCTGCGCCTGTGCCATGACGGTCGTCGCTGGGAAGTACGTCGTCGGATATGCCAGTGAGGGGGCGTCATTCGCGGGCGGCGGCGGCGTCGGAAAGCTGCCGACCACGAGCCGCGCGGACGAGGGGCTGTCGACGACTTGACCGTCGTTCAGTGCGCGGGTGATCCCCGGATCGTTGCCAGGCTCGGCGGGGAGCGCGTTCTGCGCGGATGGCACCGACACGACGTACCGGCCTGCCGCGAGGTTGCTGAACCGATAGCGGCCGAGATCGTCCGTGCGCACGGGATCCCCCATGGTCCACTGTTGCCGTCCGCTGATCCACATCTGGGTGAGGACGCGGACGAAGGCCCCGACGACCGGCTCCGACGCTTCGTCCACGACGATGCCCGAGATCGATCCAAAGCGAACCAGCTCGATGCGGGCCTCGGGGAACCACTGGCCCGCGGTCAGCACCACGGGGCGAGGATTCCGGCCGTATCTGCCGCCGTGCTGGCCGTTGACGTAGCCGAGCTTGGCGGCCAGGAGCGTGTAGCGCTCGCCCGGCGGCAAGCCACGGAACAGGAACCGGCCGCGGTCGTCGGTCAGGAGTCTGGCCTGGTCGCGACCGGCGTCGGCGAGGGTGACGATCACCTTCCGCAGCGGCTGGCCCGAGGAGGCGTCGACCACCACGCCACTGATGGCCGCCGATGGGACTGGGCCAGTCTGCCCGGCCAGTCCGGCTGGGCCTGTCGCGAGGCTCGTCGCGACCAGGACCGCTAACAGGAATCGGAGCCTGCGACTCATCGGGCCTCCTGACCGTCACCGAATCTGCGGCGTCCGCACCCCGATCGAAAAACGTACGATTGGCAAAGGCGCCGGCCTCATTCTCGCTTCAGTCGGGACTCTGGCAGGTTGTCGGCGCGTGGCGTTCGTCCTACCGGACTGCGCCCGCCGGAGCGCCCGCATCTGGCATCTCGTCCAGATGCGTGACGAGCGTCGCCGTGCTCTTCGGTCCCTCTTGTGACTGCTCCACGACCTGATCGCATTCCAACTTGAACCGCAGCCGCCCGTCGTCGTTGCCCAGCCGGGCGAGGGGCACGACGAACCGGCGCTGGTCCGGCGCAGGCGACGTGACGTCCAGCGCGCCGCTGAAGACGGACCGACTGGGCGCGACTTCGTGAGTGAGCGCCGCGCGCGCGGGGTTGATCGGCTGCACCGGTCGAATGACGTACTCCGCGCCGATCGGGCGACTGTTGCGGAAGAACGCGACCGTGCCGGTCGCCGCGTCTTCGTCCGTGTCCAGGTACACACGGATGGCCGTCCGGTCCGACAGGGTCCCGGGCGCAAACGACACCGTCAGCGTGAAGGCGCCGTCGCTGACGATGGCCGTGGCGCGAATGAAGTCGGGCGGGGTCGGAACCCGTGCGCTGGCGCGGGCATCGCCCCGCCGGTCCGTGACCTCGGCCGTGAGGCCATCACCCGGCAACGGGCTGGTCTTGGGCAGGCAGGCGGAAGTACCGACTGCGATGAGGGAAAGCACCGCGGCGACCATCACGAAGACGTGCCGGCGAAACTCGAGGCTGGGGGGCATGCTCAAACTCTCGATGATGGAACGTGCGCCCAATTATCGGACCGCTGTCAACCTGGCGCGTGACGAAGGCTCCCGTACTCCTGCCCGCGGTGTCTACCTTCGCTGGGATGGTTCTTCCTGCCGCCACAGCGCCCGATCGCCTTTCGATACACTGTCGGGCCGTATGATCCGCGTGTCACGAGTGACCCGGCGACCGGAGAGATTGGTCACCAGTCTGGCCGTGGCGGGGCTGGTCCTGGTCGGCCTCGCCGACGCAGCCCCCGCGCAGGCGCAGCCGGCGGCGGGGGCACCTGCCGCGCCCATCGCGTTCGTCGATGTCACCGTCGTGCCCATGGACAGTGCACGCGTGCTGCCCGGCCACACCGTTGTCGTCCAGAACGACCGCATCGTCGCGGTGGGTCCGGCCACCGAGGTCGCGGTGCCCACAGGGGCGGTGCGGATCGACGGAGCCGGCCGGTATCTGGCGCCGGGCCTGACCGACGCTCATGTGCACCTCATCGGCGATGGCACGGCGCGCGGCGCGACGCGGGCCGACTTCGGCGATGCGCCGCTCTATCTCGCGCACGGCGTCACGACGATCATCAATCTGCGCGGCAGCGAGACGCAGTTGGAGTGGCGCCGGCGCATCGAGGAGGGGCGCCTGATCGGCCCGACGATCTACACGGCGGGGGAGTTCGTGAACGAGCCCCGCGTGACGACGCCCGAGGACGTCGAGCGCGAAATCACCCGGCAGGTGCGCGAGGGCTACGACGTCATCAAGTTCCACGAGATCTACACGACCGACACCGGGAACATCACGATCGCCGGGCTCTCGCTCGACGCGTACCGTGACATGAACGAGGTGGCGCGGCGCCTGGGCGTTCCTCTCGTGGGGCACGCGCCAGTCCGGCTCGGACTCGATGCCATGCTGGACGCCCGGCAGCCGCTCGCGCACCTCGGGTCGCTCTCGAACATCTACTTCCTGCCCATGGTGGCGCACCTCGGCTGGCTCATCGTTACGGCCGTGTCGGTAGCCGCGCTGGTGCTGGTCGCCGTCGCCGGCGCAGCCAGGGCCATGCTTCGCCGGTGGCCGGCCTACGGCCGCCCGCCGCGCTACATCGCGCGCATCCGCCTGCTGGTCGGCATGCAACTGCTCACCACAGTGGGCGCGGCCGTCAGCGCGGCCTTGTTTCTCCCCGGCGGGCCCTACTTCGAGAGCGTCACGCTGCGCGTCGTGTTCTCGATCCTGTGTCTCGCCATCACGGCCCACTCGGTGGCCCTGCTGATCGTCACGAGCGCCGTCTGGCGCGACGAGATCACGTCCGGCGCGCGGCGCCTTCAGGTCACCGTCGCGTCGATGGCCAGCCTGGCGCTCGTGTGCGCGGCGCTCGCGTTCTGGGTGCCGGTGGCGTGGCGCAGCAGCCCGGCGGGCATCGAGCGGCTGGCGACGCGACTCGGCGACGCCGGGCTGTCCGTCCAGACCACGCTCGTCGCCTATGACGCGGTCGGCGGGCCCGGACGGGACCGGCTGCTGCAGAATCCAGCGCTCGACTACCTCAGGCCGGACGTCCGCGAGCGCTGGCGTCGGATCCCGCAGGCCGCCCCGCGCGGCTATCGCTACACCGAGTTCATGCAAACCGTCGCCGCCGCCCTCCACCGACACGGCGTGCCCTTGATCGCGGGCACCGACGCCATGGGCTACCCGTGGCTCACGCCCGGCTCCTCGCTGCATCGCGAGCTGGAGCTGTTGATCGGAAGCGGGCTGACGCCGTACGACGCCCTCCGCACGGCAACGGTCGCGCCCGCCGTGTTCCTGGGACGAGGCGACGAGTTCGGGACGATTGCGCCTGGACGGCGCGCGGACCTGCTGCTCGTCGGCGGCAATCCACTCGAGAGCGTCGGCCACCTGCAACGGCCGCTCGGCGTCATGACGCGCGGCCGCTGGTTCACGCACCAGCATCTCGAGGGCATGTTGACGGCGCTCTCACAGGAGCCGTAGACCGTTTTCCTCACGCTCGCCCGCCGGATCCGCCACTGAACTCCATCTCGCCGCATGGCGCGTGCCTTGCAACATGGCAGGCAGGTCACAACGCATGGGACGAGAGTCGTCGCACGCGCGCGTCACCGACGGGCCACCGACCGGGCCCGAGACGGCAGAACCTTCGGCGCACCGCCAGGCGTCCGAGGCGACCAAGACCTCTCCGCCCGCACAATCCCCGACCTCGCCGCCGGCGCTGCCTGCCGAGACCGCGGACGAACCCACGTCCCTGCAGGTGCCCCTCAACTTCCGTAGCGTGGCTCTGTCGTTTCTGGCCGTGGCCGCCGTGATCTTCCTGCTCCGTTACATGCAGGAGGTGTTCATTCCCCTGGCGCTGGGCGGACTGCTCTTCTATGCGCTCGACAGCCCCGTGGACTGGCTCCAACGCCACCGGGTTCCGCGCGCGCTGGGCGCCGCACTCGTCCTGCTCCTGTTCGTCGCGGGCGTGGGCGGACTCGCCTACAGCCTGCAGGGTCAGGCCATGGCGGTGGCCGACGGGCTGCCCGAGGGCGCCCGGAAGATCCGCGAAGCCATCCGCGGCAGCCGGGGGGCGCCCAACGGTGCGCTCGAGAAGGTCGACCAGGCCGCCCGGGAACTCCAGGAAGATCAGAAGCCGCTAGAGCGGGGCGTCACGCGCGTCCAGGTTGAGAACGAGCCGTTCAGCATCAACGACTACCTCTGGTCGGGCTCGATGAATGCCGCGATGTTCGTGAACCAGATGGTGATGATTCTCTTCCTCACCTACTTCATGCTCCTGTCGGACAACTTGTTCAAGCGCAAGCTCGTGGAAGTGGCCGGCCCGACGCTCAGGAAGAAGAAGGTGACCGTCCAGATCCTGGACGAAATCGCCGATCAGATTCAGCGGTTCATGGTCATTCAATTGCTCACGAGCGCCATCGTTGCCGTCGCCACCGGCGTGGCGCTCTGGGCCCTGGGGCTCCGGCAGGCCGCGCTCTGGGGACTGGTGGCCGGCATCTTCAACTCGATTCCCTACTACGGGCCCGTCATCGTCACCGGCGCGCTGTCGGTCGTCGCCTTCCTCCAATTCGGCACGCTCAGCATGGTGGCGGCAGTCGCCGGCGTCGCGCTCCTCATCACCACGCTGGAGGGCATGCTCCTGACGCCCACCTGGATGGGCAAGGTCGCGCAGATCAACCGCGTCTCGATGTTTGCCGGCCTGTTGTTCTGGACCTGGCTGTGGGGCGTGTGGGGCCTGCTGCTCGCCGTGCCCATGATGATGGTCATCAAGGCCGTGAGCGACCGGGTCGAGGATCTTCAGCCGATCGGACGATTTCTCGGCGAGTGAGCGCGGCGGCCGCGCCTACTTCACGGCCAGCCGCGTGAGCAGCTCGACCGCGGCCTCCACCAGCTTTTCGCCGCCGCCTGGCTCGATGCGCGAGTTCACCGTCTCGTAGCTGCCTTCACGAAAGGCTTTCTCCGTGGGGATGTAGGCGGGATTGTCGTTGCTGAGCTCGATGACCAGCGTGTGCCTGAACGGCGACGCGCGCTTGATCGCCAGGCCCAGCTCCACGAAAACCTCGCCGGGCAGCAGGACGACGGCCACGTCGGGATGCAGGCGGATGACCTGCACCTCCGCGTCGAGCGTCGGCCCCCGCCGCGCCAGATCCAGCGTCGTCACGATCTCCACCTGCGTCAGGAAAGGCACGCCGCTTCGACCAACGTCCGCCAGCCTCGCCCTGGCCGCCGCCGCCTGTTCAGCCGTCACGCGGCGCAGGGGCAGAGACAATCGTGTGGAGAGCACCGCCAGCGATGGCTGCTCCAGGGGCACCGCCGTTCGCGCGGACTGCACGTTGACGGCCAGGAGCTGGCCAATCAGAGTGGCGCGATAGCGCCGGCGTCCGCTGACATCGATGTGGTTGATATCCCCGCAGGTGCCGGTGCCGAAGACCGAGATGAACTCTTCACCGAAGTCGTTCCGCAGCTCGGTCGCCAGGTGCGCCGGGTAGTCACCCGAGTACTCGGTGCCGCCTGTCGTGTCGAGATGCAGGGCAAACACGGTCAACGACCCGACAGGCCGGTTCTGCTTCGAAATCAGCACGAATGGCAGATCCGGATCGATGGGGCCGGCGACCCGCACGATTTCCTTGTTCTGGACGCCCGGGTTGAACCGCACGGTTCCGTCCTTCATATGGAACCGGCGATTGAACGACACGCGGTCCTCCTCGGTCCGCGCGAACGTCATCGTCGCCGGCGACACCTGGGCGTGGGCGGCGACGATGACCTCCACCAGCTTCGCGCTGAGCGACTCCGGATACTTCATGGCCGCGAGCGGGTCCGTTCCATATTTCGCCGCGGCCTGCTCGCTGAACACACGCGCTCGCTCGCCGGCGAACATCGGACCGGTGTGCGTATGGGTCGCCGTGATGGCGATGTTCGCCGCCGGGATTCCCGTGCGCGTCGCGGCCAGGGCGCGGACCTCGCTCGACATCGACTGCGGTATCCCGAGCAGGTCGGTGGCGACGATGGCGGCCCAGGTGGGACCTTGCCGGAAGACCAGGGCCTTCGCTTTCAGCGGATCCCGTTGGCCGGTGGCCAGCCGCTCGGCGAAGTTCCCGTCCAGGCGGTAGCCCACCGGCGGCGTGATGTCGATCTCCGCCAGGCCGGCCTGGAAGGCGGACGCCTGGTCTGCCGCGGGCTGTCCGCGCTGCGCCCCCGCACCCACGCTGGCGAGAACGACGGTGAACGCGAGCAGGCTTCGTGCGAGCATGTCAGCCCCCTGGGTGTGCTTGGAGTCGAATTCTATCTGCAATGCGGAATTACAGTGGCGGTGCAATTTCGCACCGCGCTCTTGGTTAGTATTCAGGAGACATGGTCCACAGGTGGCCGTGCGCGCGGCTCTCCATGATCTGCTGCGCCGGCGCGCTGATGCTGTTGTGCCTGGGCGAGAGTCGCGGCCATGCGCAGCGCGCGAGCGCCGGTGACCCGGTGCTCCCGCGCATTCCCGGCGGCGGCACCGTCCTCTTCCAGGAGCGGTTCGAGGACGCGGCGTTCGCGTCGCGGGGCTGGTACGACGGTCCGGGCGGCGCCATCAGTCGAGCGGGACCCGCGCCAGGCAGCGGTGGCGCCTTCGAGTGCGCCTTCGCCGTGGGCGCGATGTCCTGCACGGCCGGCAAGCCCTCTCGCCGCCAGTTTCCCGCGAGCGAAAGGGTCTACGCGAGCTTCTGGCTGAAGTTCAGCGCGACCTGGGCGGGGTCGGGCCGCACCTACCACCCGCACATGTTCCACTTCCTCAACGACCTCGACGACGACCGCGTCGGTCCGGCACGCACCTATCTCACCACCTACATCGAGGTGGTCAACGGCCGCGCGGTGCTGGCCCTGCAGGACGCGAAGAACGTCGACACGACATGCGTGCTCAGGAACAACGACACCGTGGTCGGCTGCGGCGGCCGCTTCGACGCCTATCCGTTCACCGAAGCGCGGTCCGTCGCCGCCTGCAACGGTCTCGTGGGCGAGGTGCAGGGCCGCGATTGCTTTCCCACCGGCGGCGGCTGGTACAGCTCGCGCAGTTGGTCCGCCCCCGGCGCCTTCGTGGACGCGCCCGGTCCCGCCGACAAAGCCGATTGGCACTTCGTCGAGGTGTACTTCGCGATGAACACCATCCGCGACGGCGTGGGGATTCCCGACGGCCGGATCCGCTGGGTGCAGGATGGCCGGACGCTCATCGCGTCCGACCGCATCCTCTTCCGCACCGGCCAGCATGCCCACCTGAAGTTCGATCAGTTCGCGATGCTGCCCTACATCGGTCCTGGCTCGCCTGTCGCCCAGTCCTTCTGGGTGGACGAGTTGACCGTGGCGACGGCGAAGCCTTAGGAGAAGCTCGCGAAGGTTTGAAGTTGGAAGCCAGAAGGTAGAAGTCAGAAGGCCCGTGGAACCCTCGAATCCCCGAACCGACTCCGATCAGCGTCAAGTCGGCTAGAATAGAGAGTTCCGTCTGGCCATTTCCGGCCCGGCGTAGGGGACTCTCTCGATGATCTCAGTGCAAGGCGTGTCGATGCGGTACGGCTCGAAGGTGCTCTTCGAGGACGTGACCACGACGTTTTCCGCCGGGCGGCGGTACGGGCTCACGGGCCCGAATGGCGCCGGCAAGTCCACGTTCATGAAGCTCCTCACCGGCGAGCTGCCGCCGCAGAAAGGCACGGTCGTCCGCCCAGGCAAGCTGGGCGTCCTGCGGCAGGACCAGTTCGCGTTCGACGAGTTCCGCGTCATCGACACGGTCATGATGGGCAACGCCCGGCTCTGGCAGGCCCTGCAGGCGCGCGACGTGCTCTACGCGAAGACCGACCTGACCGACCAGGACGGCATGCGCCTCGGCGAGCTCGAAGGCATCGTCGGCGAGGAGGACGGCTACTCGGCCGAGAGCGACGCCGCGATCCTGTTGCAGGGTCTGGACATTGCCGAGGCCCTGCACGAGCGGACGATGGCGGAGCTGCCCGGCGGCCAGAAGGTGCGCGTGCTCCTGGCGCAGGCGCTCTTCGGCCATCCCGAGGCGCTGCTCCTCGACGAGCCCACGAACCATCTGGACCTCGACTCCATTCACTGGCTGCGCGAGTTCCTGAACCGCTACGACGGCACCTTGATCGTCATCTCCCACGACCGTCATTTCCTCAACGCGGTCTGCACGCACACCGCGGACATCGACTACCAGACCATCATCACGTATACCGGCGGCTACGACGAGATGGTGCTGGCCAAGACGCAGGTGCGCTCGACCATCGAAGCAAGCAATGCCCAGCGCGAGAAGAAGATCGCGCAGCTCAACGACTTCATCGCCCGCTTCTCGGCGGGCACGCGCTCGAGCCAGGTGCAGTCGCGACGAAAGGAAGTCGAGCGGCTGCAGACGACCGAGCTCGCGCGCTCGAACATCCAGCGGCCGTACATCCGGTTCACGATCGCGCGCCCGTCAGGCAAGCTGGCCGTGGAGTGCAGCGGCATCGACAAAGCCTACGGCGGCGTGCCCGTCATTTCGGGATTCGACGCCATCGTCAGCCGGGGCGAAAAAGTCCTGCTCGTCGGCCGCAACGGCCTCGGCAAGACCACGCTGCTGAAAGCGCTGCTGGCGGATGCGCCGGGGCGCCGGACCTCGTCCGATGACATCGACGGCGGCACCGTACGGTGGGGACACGAGGTGTCCATCGGCTACTTCCCGCAGGATCACGCGGGCGCCATCGAGCCTGGGACCACGGCCGTCGAGTGGCTGCACCAGTTCGACCCGGGCGCGTCACGCCAGGAGATTCACGGCCTGCTGGGCCAGATGCTGTTCAGCGGCGAGGAAGCCCACAAGCCCACCCACGCGCTCTCCGGCGGCGAGACGGCCCGACTCCTGTTCTGCCGAATCATGCTGCAGAAACCGAACGTGCTCCTGCTCGACGAGCCGACGAATCACCTGGATCTCGAGTCGATCAACGCGCTCAACATCGCGCTCCAGAAGTTCGAGGGCACCGTGCTCCTTGCCACGCACGATCAGGACCTGATGGAAGAGGTCGGCACGCGCGTGTGGCATTTCGAGGCCGGCCGCATCGCCGACGTCAAGGGTCCGTACGAGGAGTTCGCGGCGGCGGCGATGTGACGAGCGAGCCGTGCCCGTCGAGCCTTCGAACCCTAGTACCCCGTCGTCCTGTCGATCAACCCGCGCTCGCGCGCACGGTGTTCGCAGCGCTTGAAGATCGGGAGGGTCAGGACGGCGAGCGCCGCCGTCAGGCCGACCAGGATCGCGAGGAGTTGCAGGTCACTGAACCCGGCCAGCGTCTGGAACCCGCCGGGTCCCACGAGCGCGCGGCGCATCAATTCGAGCCAGTAGGTCACTGGCAGCGTGAACCCAATCGGTCGCAGCCAGGCGGGCAGCACCTCGAGGGGAAACACCGCGCCGCTGAACAGGAAGAGCGTGCCCGCCACCGCCTCCCCCACCGACCAGGATTGGTGCGCGACCTGCATCACCACGCCGCCGAGCACCAGTCCGAGCAGGGCCAGGCCGGTCAGTCCAATCGCCAGTGACACGACCAACAGCGGCCAGTCGATCGTGGCCAGCCGCACCGGCACCTCGAGCCAGAGCACACCGGCGGCGATCGTAATCGCCACGGCCACGGTCCCGGTGAGGACGCGCGCGGCCGCTCGGCCCACGAGGTACAGCCGGATATCGATCGGCGCCACGTAGACGTACTTGAGCGTCCGATAGCGCTCCCGGTCGTCGATGACGGCATAGGCCACGCCGGTCATCACCGCGCCGACGTACATGTAGAACGCGTTGCCGAGGTACATGTAGGCAAACGCCGGCGACTCGAAGCGGCCGCCAGTCACGATGCCGTACATCACGACCAGAATGCCCGCAGTCGCCAGCGGCTTGACGATGGAATAGACGGCGAACAGAAAGGGATCGGCCCAGTTCGATTCGATCTGCCAGCCCAGCCAGGCTGCCGTGCGGAACGAGCGCCAGGTGTTCGCCGTCATGCCCCGCCCGCCGTGAGCTTCCCCTCCGCGATGGCCAGCCGCTCCATGTAGGCCAGCATCAGGCGGGCGCCCGCGAGGAAGATGAGGGTCAGCGCCAGGAGCGCGAGCACCTCCGTGCCGACGCTCAGAAATCCCAGCGCCGCGCCCGACTCGAAGACGAGCTGGCGGATGGCATCGAGGCCCAGCGTCAGCGGGATGAGCGAGGCGCCGGCGGCGATCCAGCCATGAAAGTGCCGGATGGGAAAGTAGGTGCCCGACAGCAGGAACACGGGCTCCTGCGCCAGGTTGACGAGGTGCCAGGCTTCGCGTCCGAAAAGGAGAAAGACGGACGCGAACATCATGCCCATGCCGTACAGCGCCGTCAGCGTCAGGACGAACACGACGGCGAGCATCGGGCCGTCGGCGACCTGAAACGGCGCGTCGAACAGCCAGATGCCGGCGGCCAGAATGACGATCGCCCGAATGGACGCGTTGAGAATGCCGCCGAGCGCCATGCCGAGCAGCACGGCCGCGAGCGGCCCGGGCGCCATGATGAACAGCGGCAAATTGCCGGTTTCCTTCTCCCAGTACAACTGGCTCGACATCGCCCACATCACGTTCAGCCAGAACGCGCTCATCGCGCCGCCGAGGATCACGAAGCCGACGAACTCCTCGGGAGCCTGCAGGCCCCGATAGACGAACACATAGGCGGACAGGGCCAGGAGCGGCAGGACGATGTCGAAGAACACCCAGGCCTTCTCGCGGTTGCCGCCGATGACGCGCGGGTAGACCCTCGCCAGGGTCGTCCGCACGAACAGCCGCCAGCCGGTCGCCTTAGCCGGCCGCCGGGCCGCCACGTTCGACCTCCGCCATGCTGCGTCCCACCAGGTCGACAAACACATCCTCGAGCGTCGGCTCGCGCTTCGTTAGTTTCAGCAGCGGCAAGGACAGCCGCTCCATCGCGCCAAACACCACCCCGATCGCCCGGTCTTCCTCCAGGATGAGCTCCAGCGTCGACCGGCCATCGTCGTGCTGGCAGGACATCTTGCGCACACCGCCCAGGCAGGTGATCGCCGCCAGGCCGTCCGCCGCCACGGGAATTGTCTCGATCTCGAAGATGGCATCGCGCTGCAGGCGCCGCTTCAGCGCGGTCGGGCTGTCGCAGGCAAGCAGTCGCCCGTCATTGATGATGGCGACGCGGTCGCACAACTCATCCGCCTCCACCATGTAGTGCGTGGTCAGCATCGTCGTCCGGCCGGGATCCTCCGCCATCCAGCGGCGCACGAAGGCGCGCACGTCGCGCGAGGCGCCCACGTCGAGCCCGAGGGTCGGCTCGTCGAGAAACACGACGTCGGGGTCGGTCAGGAACCCGCGGACGATGTTCATCTTCTGCCGCAGGCCGGTGGACAACGCGTAGCACTTGGTGTGGAGACGGTCGGTCATGCCAACGATGTCGAGAAGCTCCAGGATGCGCCCGTTGGCCTCCTTCGACGTCAGACCGTAGAACTGGCCGAACATCCATAGGTTCTCGCGAACCGTCAGCAGCCCGTACCCCGACGACTCGCCGCCCGACACCATGCTGATGTGGGGACGGACGCGATGCGCCTCGCGCGTCACGTCGTGTCCCGCCACGCGCGCCCATCCCGATGAGGGCGCCAGCAGGGTCGTCAGGATCTTGATCAGCGTGGTCTTGCCGGCGCCATTCGGCCCGAGCAGACCGAAGAGCTCGCCGCGCGGCACGGTCAGCGTGACGTCGTTCAGCGCGAGCCGGTGGCTGGTCGCCTCCGGCGACTGCCGGCGGCGGGCCTTGGCCCGGTAGACCCGCCCGAGGTGCTCCGTTTCGACGGCCGGTGTCATGGGGAAACAGACATTGTAGGCCGGGCACCGGGCGGGATAGGCTTCGGGCGACGTAATTTCCATCGAGGAGGCACCCCATCGATGACGCAGGCCGTTCGTTGGACAATCGCCTTTCTCCTGGCCGCCGGGATCAACGCCTCGGCGCAGAGTCCGCGCGAGTGGCGCGACTACGCGGGCGGCCCGGACAGCTCCCGCTTCGTGGCGGCGCGCCAGATCACTCCGTCCAACGTCGGCCAGCTCCAAGTCGCGTGGACCTACCCCGGTGGCCAGACCGACTTCAATCCGCTGGTCGTCCGCGGCGTGGTCTACGGCCGCGGGCCGAAAGGCACCTTCGTCGCCATCGACGCGGCCACCGGAAAAGAGATCTGGACTCACGAAGGCGCCCAGGGCTTCAACGGGCGCGGGATGAACTACTGGGAGAGCGCCGACGGCACGGATCGCCGGCTGCTGTACAGCGCGGGCAACTTCCTCTACGCGATCAACGCCGCGAACGGCCAGCCCCTCGCGACGTTCGGCGTCAACGGCCGCGTCGATCTCCGCGTGGGCCTGGACCGCGACCCCGAAACGATCAACGCGGGCTCCCGCATCCCGGGACGTGTCTTCGAGAATCTCATCATCATGGGGTCGGCCACGAACCAGGAGTACGCGTCCGCGCCGGGCGATATCCGCGCCTACAACGTCGTGACCGGCGAGAAGGTGTGGCAGTTCCACACCGTGCCCCGGCCGGGGGAGTACGGCTACGACACGTGGCCGCCCGATGCCTGGAAGACCGTGGGCGGGGCCAACAACTGGTCCGAGCAGTCAATCGACCCCATCCGCGGCATCGTCTACATCCCCACCGGCAGCCCGAAGTACAACTTCTACGGCGGTAACCGACACGGCGACAACCTGTTCGGCGACTGCCTGGTCGCGCTCGACGCACGCACAGGCAAGCGGCTCTGGCACTTCCAGACGGTGCATCACGACATCTGGGACCTGGACAACAGCTCCGCGCCGCAGTTGACCACGATCCGCCACAACGGCCAGTCGATCGACGTCGTGGCGATGGCCAGCAAGACCGGCTACCTGTACGTGTTCGACCGCGTCACGGGCCGGCCCATCTGGCCGATCGAAGAGCGACCGGTGCCGACGACCACGTCGGTGCCGGGCGAGCGGCTGTCGCCGACGCAGCCGTTCCCCACGAACCCGCCGCCGTTCTCACGCCAGCGGTTCACGGTGGACGACCTGAATCCGCACCTCCTCACCCCCGAGGAACGAGAGGCGTTCCGCCAGCGCATCCTGAAGGCCAGAAACGACGGGCCGTTCACGCCCATCGGGTTCGACGAGGTCATTCACATGCCGGGCAACCAGGGTGGGTCGAACTGGGGCAGCACCGCGGCCAATCCGACGGATGGCAGCGTGTACGTGATTGGCTTCAACGTGCCGACGATCATTCGGCTCCTGCGGCCCGGCGAAACGCGGGCGGGCGGGCGCGGCGGCGGCTCGGAGGTCGTCCAGGAGGGACGGCCCGTGACGGAAGGCTTCGGCCTGTTCCCCACCATCGTGAAGCCGCCGTACACGACGCTGACGGCCTACGACCTGAACGCCGGCACGATCAAATGGCA
Source organism: uncultured Solibacteraceae bacterium (assembly GCA_964517075.1). Taxonomy (GTDB): domain Bacteria; phylum Acidobacteriota; class Vicinamibacteria; order Vicinamibacterales; family SCN-69-37; genus CAZFAT01. Next base: position 5,061 of record CAZFAT010000419.1, on the reverse strand, counting down.
AATCGGTCTCGGCGATGACCTGCGGCTGGTTGACCAGGGCATTACCGGAACCGGATCGGCGGCCACCAACAAGGGCGGGATGCTCGTGACCGCCAGCGGGCTGCTGTTCGCAACCGCGGCCGACCGGAAGGTCCACGTGTACGACGCGGCGACCGGCCGACAGGTTTCTGAGATCCCGCTCGGCGGCACCACCAGCGGCGCGCCGTCGATGTACGAGCTGGGCGGCCGCCAGTATCTCCTGGTCACGGCAGCGGCTGGCGGCGGAGGCCGCGGCCGCGCGGCGGGTTCGGCGCCAGCGGGCCCGACGGGGATCGTGGCCTACGCCCTGCCGAAATAATCAGCACTTTTCAGCACAGCCGTCAGGACTTCCCGTGTCCCGGCCCCCATCATTGGCCAGGGAGGCACACATGCTTAGGGTCCTCGTCGCGGGAATCCTGGTTCTCGGCTCCGCGTGGCCCGCCAGAGCGCAGGAACTGGCCAGCACGTTCGATCAGTTGAGAGTTCTCATCAAGGCCGGAGACACCCTCACCATCACCGGAAACGATGGCCGGGAGACGCGAGGCCGCATGATCCGGCTGCTCAGGACATCGCTCGAGATCGACGTGGACGGCGCCACCCGCGTGCTGCAGGAGGACGCCACCGCCACCATCCGGTACCGGCACGCGGATACGCTCGCCAATGGCGCGAAGATCGGGTTTGGCGTCGGCGCCGGCCTCGGGACGCTCGTGGCTCTGGCCATCGTCAGGGAGATTGGCTCAGGCGCCGCCATTCCGATGATTCTGGTGTATGGCGCGATGGGTGCCGGGATTGGCGTGGGCATCGACGGCGTGCAGTCCAGCGACAAGGTGGTCTTCTCGCGGCCGGCTCACGCATCGGCGCGGCTGGGGTTGTCGCCGATTGCCGGCCAGGGTCGCCGTGGCGTCCGGTTGACGCTCGGATTCTGAGCGGCGCCGGGAATCAGCGAACCACGAACCGCTGCTCGTCCAGCAGGGCGCCCGCAGCGTTTCTGAGTTCGACGCGCCACGGGCCCGCCTCGTCGGAACCTATCGTGCGCCGACTGTACGTGCGATACCCCGAGCCCGGGTTGGCCTGCACCGGCAGCTCAACTCGCTGTTGCAGGGCATCACCGCGATACCAGCGATGCTGGACATCCACGGCCGCTGATGACCGGATGCGTGTGTAGTAGGCCAGTCGTCCTGGAGGCACTGACGCACCCGCCGGCGTGCACGTCCATTCGGCGCCACCGGCGCGCGTCACCAGTGCCTGGCAAAGTTCTGCGTCGACGACGGAGAGGCTCGCGGAGGAGTTAGCGGGCGTCGGGCGGGACGCCGGCGTCTCGCGGACGGGCGGGGGCGCTGCCCTCCCCGTTTTCGTTGGTTCCGAGGGCGCGCTGACTGCTGGGACCCGGGATGGCGCTGGGGCTGACGTGACGGGCGGAGCGGCTTCGCCGCGCTCGGCAGCTGGCACCGGATTGACGCCCGGCGACGCGGCCTGCTCTGCCGACCCGCTCATCAGCCAGGCGATCAGGCCAAGGGCGACGACGGCCACGCCAAGGATGAAGGGAATGCGCAGGGAGCGCGGCTGCGACTCGTCCGCCGGCAGACCGAGTGCCGGAACGGGCTGCAGGACGGGATCGTCGCCACGCTCGACGACGGGGGCGGGCTTCGGTCGCGCCGGCGGTCTCTGCACCGTCGGGTCGAACACCAGTCCATGCGCGTCGCAGAACTCGCGGAGATTGGCGGCGCTCGTCGCGACGAAGGGGTGGTCGGCGGCGTAGACCTTGCGCGCGATGGCGTAGGCGCGACGATACGCGGCCTCGGCCTCGGCCAGCCGTCCTGAACGTTCCAGCACGACGCCGAGGTTGTTCAGCGTGTTGACGAGAGTGGGGTGGTCGGGTCCCTGCTGGCGCTCCTGCCAGTCCGCGGCGTCTCGCAGGCGGTGCGCCGCCGTGGCGTAGTCCCCCACCGCGGCCGCCTGCTGCGCAGACTCCACGAGCGAAGCCGGGTCTCGGATTTCGGTCATCCGCTCAAAGTCTACAGCCCACGCGAGCGGCACCGGACGGGCATTTGTGGTCAACGCTTGCCGCGTTTCGGCGACCGTTCCCTCCTGCGTGCCAATGTGGGCAGGCACGTGGACTCGCTCGAAAAGGCTTACAAGTTTCGCGAGGAAATCAGCGCGGCACGTACCTTGCTCTTGGAAGGGCCGAGTACTTCTGAGACCCATTCCGTTTCGGAGGGGGTCATGCTGGGGAGCCAGAGGTATTCGGGAAAGGCCCGCCGCAAGGCGGGCCTTTTTCTTTTGTCTGAATTCTTTCTGAGATGGCAAAACCCTCAAGGACTGGCAGGACTGCCACGCGGAAATCCTGCGTGCGCCAAGGGCCGAGGTGGTGAACGGCGAGTGGGGCGTCGAGTTGCCGCTGTTCGGCGGTTTGGATAGACTCAGTCGGTCCGGCAGGGCGGGAATAACTCAGTGGTAGAGTGCGACCTTGCCAAGGTCGAAGTCGCGGGTTCGAATCCCGTTTCCCGCTCCATCCATTATCGCCGGGGCCCCCTGCACCCCGGCTAGCGGCTTGCGCTACGCTCGCGCTTCGGCGCTCGCTCCGCTCCAGCCGCACCATTCACCCACGTTTCGGCTTTGTTCCCATAGGCGGCCAGCGTGCTGTCCCGACAGGCGCCAAGCGGCCTTCACTCCGCGGGGCCCGGGGGCCCGCTCCGTTCCGCACGCGAAACTTCTCGGTCGCGGTTTTCCGTACAATAGAGAGTCTGTCTTTGGGCGCCGTCGCCAAGCGGTAAGGCAGAGGTCTGCAAAACCTCCATCCCCGGTTCAATTCCGGGCGGCGCCTCCACTAATCCCTAGGAAATTCGCAAATTCATCGGCGCGGTGAGTCGCGAAATTCCCAAGTGCGCCTATAAGTGCGCCCATTGGAATCGAAAACCGGGCGTCAGCCGGTCGTGGCGGTCGCGCGCGCCGTCGTGGTGAGCAGGCCGGCGAGCTTCGTCGCGGCGGCGGTCAGGTCGCCGTCGCTCACGATGTTGTAACGCTCGAACACCGACCGCGTTTTGTGTCCGGTCAATTGCATCGCGACCCGTTCGGGCACGCCCCGGCGCACCATGTTCCGCACGGCCGTCCGTCGCAGGTCATGCGGAATGCGGCCCGGACAGCCGGCGGTCAGGCACGCGGCGTTCCACGCTTTCGTAAACGCGCGCAGTGGGCGCGGTTTCTTGTCGCCGCCGCGCCCCTTGGCAATCATCCGGACGAACACCCACGGCGCAATCGTTCCGGCTTTCGTGCGCGTCACGTGGGCGGCGTGCTGCGCGTCCAGGAGCGCCCGCAGTTCGTCGGTCAGCGGGAACACGCGGCCCTCGCCGTTCTTCGTCGTGCCCGCGTCGAGCCGCACTTCCCCGGCGCGGAAATCCACGTGCCGCCATTCGAGCGGGAACACTTCCGACGCGATGCGCCAGCCCGTGATGTAGGCGAACGTGACGACGGAGCGGAGGTCGGCCGGGAGCGCGTGACAGACCGCGCGGAATGCCTCCACTTCAAAGAACCCGGTGCGCGTGTTGTCCTCGCGGAGCAGCGGGATATACGGTTTGTGAAACAGCTTCTCGGCCTGAATGGCGAGCGAGAACATCCGTTTGAGCGTCGTCAGTTCCCGGTTGATTTCCGCGTTCGAGAACGAGCGCCGCACGGCGGGCTCGTCGCCGCGGGCCTTGCGCACGATGTAGGTCTCGGCCTGCCGTTTCGCGATGAACGTCCGGACGTCGGCGGCCGTGATGCCCGCCAGCCGCAGACCGCCGAAAAACGGGGTTAGGTGCTTGTCAATGCGGCGTTGCGCTTCGTCGAGCGACTTCCGGCCGTGGATGGTGTAGTCCGTGATGAGGTCGTGGGCCGCGTCGTCAAACTTCAGCCGGTCCACGCGCGGGTCAATGGGCCGCCCGTCGTCTTTCGCCTTCAGCCTTTTGCGCAGCAACCGCTCCGCGTCGGCGCGGACGGCGCTGCCCGCGCTCTCTTGATGCCGCCGGCCGCGGGCATCGTAGTAGCGGATGGCATAGAAGGGCCGGCCGCGGCGCGGGGTGATGATTTCGCCGACTTCACGTTTCGGCATGGTGGGCCTCCGGTGCGAGAAGATACACGGAACCGGCCGCATCGCTCGCAACGATGCGACGGCCAGGGGAGCGGCGCGGTGCCTCATGCACCGGCCGCGCCCCGATTCTACTCGCTCACCACCACCGCGCCCGCTCGGCCATCTGCGGCCAGCGACTGACGCGCATGCGACCGAGCGCCCGCGCCGCGCCTTCGACCGAGCGCGCCCACACGGCGGCGCACGCCTCGCACGGGATGCGCCCGCGGACCGCCGACGCCACGTCGCCGCAGTGCGGACACAGCGTCCGCGTCATCATCGGCGCGTCCTCCGGGCGCTCGGCGGGCGTCATGCGTCATCGCGGGCGCCGACCGCGGGGCCGGGCCGTCACCCAATCGCACGCGGTGCAACGCGACCGCGCGAATTGCGTCTCCGGTCGCATTCGATGCGCGCGGCCGGCGGCCGTGCAGCGCGGGCACTCGGTGACGGGCGCGGCGACCGGGTCAGCGGTGGCCGGGGTCGCGGGCGGGTTCTTCGTCATGCTCATGTTGTTCTCTCGCGCGCTTCCGCGCTTGACGGCATTTTTTGCAGCGCGTGGGCTCCGCGAGTCCTTCCGACTGAAAAAACAGCCGCTCGGGCGCGCACAGGAAAAATTCTTGCTGACAGTCTCGGCAGTGCCGCTGGTCGGCGTCGGCGTGCAGCAAGAGCGCGTCGAGCGCGCCGAGCGCGATGTCGCGGTCGCTACACTCCGGCGCGTAGCGTTCGACGAGTTCAGCGGCCAGGGCGAGCGGATGCGGCATCGGGTGTGCCCCTCAAAAACACGTCGGGAGCCCGCCGCGGTCGTCGCGGTCGTCGTCCTCATCGTGACGACGGCCGGCGCCGGGACCGAGCGCCGCGTGCGTCAGGTCGTGCTGATTGCCCATCCGGAACAGGGCGCACCGCTCGCCTTCGGTCATCCCACGCGCGCGGGCGAGCACGGC
>CAZFAT010000418.1:0-4130 GCA_964517075.1 uncultured Solibacteraceae bacterium | reverse complement strand
GGCCGAGCTCACGCAGACCGACATCGATCGCATCGTGGACGCGATGGCGGCGGCCGCGCGGGCGCGCGCCGAGGAGTTCGCGCGCCTGGCCGTCGAGGAAACCGGCTTCGGGATCGTCGCCGACAAGATCGCCAAGAACCTGTTCGCCTCCGATCGGGTCCACGCCTTCATTCGCCCGATGACGACGGTCGGCGTCGTGCGGCGCGACGACGCGAAGAAGGTCGTGGAGATCGCCGAGCCGTTTGGGGTCGTCGCCGCGATCATCCCATCGACGAACCCGACGTCGACCGCCATCTACAAGATTCTGATCGCGCTCAAGGCGCGCTGCCCCATCGCGCTCAGCCCGCATCCGTCCGCCGCGCACTGCATCACGCGGGTGGCCCACGTCATGGCCGACGCGGCGGCCGGCGCCGGCGCGCCCGCCGGCGCCATCGAGTGGATGGGCACCGTGACACTCGCCGGCACGCAGGAACTCATGCAGCATCGCGACGTGGCGGTCATTCTCGCCACGGGCGGGATGGGCCTGGTCCGCGCGGCCTACAGCGCCGGCAAACCCGCGTACGGCGTCGGCCCCGGGAATGCGCCCTGCTACATCGAACGCACCGCGGATCTCACCAAGGCCGCGCGCGACATCGTGACGGGCCGCACCTTCGATAACGGCGTGCTCTGCTCCTCGCCCAACTCGGTCGTCGTGGATCAAGCCGTCGAAGGCGAAGTGCGCCGGGAGTTCATCCGGCAGGGGGCGCACTTCCTCTCGCGGGCCGAGGCCGAGAAGGTCGCCGCCGTACTGGTGACGCCTCAGCGGCTCTCGAATCCCGCACTCGTCGGCAAGTCGGCCGGCGTCGTCGCCGAGCGGGCCGGCATCACGGTCCCGACGTCGACGACGGTCCTGATCGCGGAACTGGCGGGCGTCGGCCGGGACTATCCGCTCTCAGTCGAGAAGCTCTGCCCCGTGCTCGCCTATTACGTCGTCGCCGACTGGCGCGAAGGGTGCGAACGCTGCATGCAGATTCTGCGCTATGGCGGCATGGGCCACACGATGTCGATCCACTCGCAGAACGAGCCGGTCATTCTCGAGTTCGGATTGAAGAAGCCGGCGTTCCGCATTGTCGTCAACACGCCGACCTCGCACGGATCGATTGGCCTCACGACCGGACTCGATCCCGCGATGACACTCGGCTGCGGCGGTTACGGCGGCAACATCACGTCGGACAACATTTCGCCGCGCCACCTGCTGAACATCAAACGGCTCGCGTACGAGATCCGTCCAGCCGCAACCGCAGGGCGCGCGGTGACGAGTGAGCCCGCGCTGCCCAGGGCGCCGATCGTGCCTGTGGATCGCGGACTCGCCGCGGATGTCGTGCGCGCGCAGTTCGCGGCGCCCGTGGGCAGCGCGCCGCCGGCGGCCGCACCGGAGCCCGCCGCGGCCTCGCCTGGCCCCGATCGTCCCGTGCCGTTCGTGTGCGAAGAGGACGTGCGTCAGGCCGTGAAGGCGGGACGCAAAATTGTGATCGGAGAGCGCACAATCGTCACTCCCGCGGCGCGTGATCTGGCCCGTGCACATGGCACGTTCATCGAGGCGGGCTGGCCCGGCGCGGGCGGCCGCGCCTGATCCGTTGACCGGTCCGACGCCGGATGTTAACGTGGGCACCAGAGTTGCACCGATGAGCACGCGGCACCGGATTCCATGTTAGAAACGTGATGAAGCTGACGCCCCACCTGCTCGTCGTGTCAACCGCCGGCCTGCTCGTGGGATGCAGCGCGCACGCACGTCCAGACGTCACGCCGCCTCCACCCCTTCCCGTCACACCCGTCGCCGCCATCGTCGCGCCCGCCGCCGCGATTCAGCCCGATCCGTATCGCGAGATTCTGGCGCGCGTGGATCGTGAGTTCGCGGCGGGCCAGCAGGCGCTGGCCGGCACGCGTCCCGTCGCCGCGCGCGAGCACTTCGATGCCGCCGTGGACCTGCTCCTCGCGCTGCCCGAGGGCGCGCGCCGGGAGCCGCGGATTGCCGCGGAGTTCGATCGATTGCTCGATCGCATCAGTGCGCTCGACCTGCTGGCGCTGCGCGAGGGCGACGGGTTCACCGAAACCCGTTCGGAGCCGGCCGCCATCGACGAGTTGCTGAACGCGGCGATCTTCGAGCGGCCTCAGCCGGCCGACACGACCGAAGAGACCGTGCGCGCCGACCTGGCGCGGCGCCCGCGCGATCTGCCGATTCCCCTGAATACCAAGGTCCTGTCGTTCGTCGAATTGTTCCAGGGCCGCCTCCACGACTTCATGGAAGAAAGCCTGCAGCGCTCCGTGCGGTACATGCCGATGATCGAGGAGGTCTTCGCCGAGGAAGGCCTGCCGCTCGATCTCGCGTGGGTCCCGCTCGTCGAAAGCGGGTTCAAGCCCAACGCGTTGTCGCGCGCGAGCGCGCGGGGACTCTGGCAGTTCATGCTGCCGACCGGCCGCGGGTACGGTCTCGAGCAGACCTGGTTCGTCGACGATCGCTCCGACCCCGAGAAAGCGACGCGGGCCGCGGCGCAGTACCTGAAAACGCTCTACGACATGTTCGGCGGCGACTGGAGTCTGGCGCTGGCGAGCTACAACGGCGGTCCCGGGCGCATGCAGCGGGCGGTTCGCCTGTCGAAGAGCCGCGATTTCTGGCAGATCACCCGCACCACGCGCTATCTGCCGCGCGAGACGCGCGACTACGTGCCGATGATCATGGCCGCGATCATCATCGCCAACAATCCCTCGCTCTACGGCTTCGACGTCGTCGCGTCCGGCCCCGTCGCGCACGAACGTGTCACGGTCCCGAACGCGCTCGACCTGAAGGTCGTCGCCGAATGGATTGACGTCTCCGTGGACCTGCTCCGCGAACTCAATCCCGAACTCCGGCGCACGACGACGCCGGCGGGCAGTCACGACTTGAAGGTCCCCGTGGGCACCGCGGCGACGATTCAGGCGCGGCTCGCGACCGACGACCCGCCGTACGCCCACTTCACGTTCCACGCGGTGAAGCGCGGCGAGACGGTCGCCGCCCTTGCGCGTCGCTACAAGGTCACCCAGAGCGACCTCCGCCAGGCGAACGACCTCACGGCCCGGGCCATCATCCGCGCGAATCAGACCCTGATGATTCCGCAGCGATCGGCGAGCGGCCTGCCGGCGAGCTCGACGGCCGCCCCGCGCGTCGCCGCGAACACCACGCCGGCCGGCCCGGTCAACTACCGGGTCCGGCGCGGTGACACGCTCATTGGCATCGCGCGCCAGTTCGGCACGACCGTCGCCCGCATCAAGCAGCTCAATCAGCTCAGCGGCGATCGCATCAACATCGGCGATCGCCTGACCGTGCGCCAGTAAGCGTGTCGTACGTAGCGTCCGGCTTCCAGCCGGACTCGCCAGCCACTGCCCAGGTCCGCCTGAAGGCAGCCTGACGGCGGACACTACACCAATTCAAGAAGCCGTTGCAGTTGGCGAATTCCTCAATTCGCCGGCGCCGCGCATTCGCAGAAATTTCCACGTGCGATAGGCGCAATACCACCAGTGCAGGACAACGAGCATGGCTGAACTCTTGCTCTGTCGGCCGCGTGCTCGCGCGTCTGTCGGCGGCGGCGGTGTTCGGCCTCGACGCCGTCCCGGTCTCGGTCGAAGTTGACGTCTCGCCGGGACTGCCCGGCATGACGATGGTGGGGCTGCCGGATACGACGGTGCGCGAAAGCCGCGACCGTGTGCGGACGGCCATCCGGAACTCAGGATTCCCGTTCCCTCCCGAGCGCGTCACCGTCAGCCTGGCGCCGGCTGATGTGCGCAAAGTCGGCGCGGCATTCGATCTGCCCATCGCCCTCGGAATCCTGGCGGCCTCCGGCGTGCTCCCGCACCGGGAGGAGCGGCGGTTCACGATTGTCGGTGGACTGTCGCTCGACGGCGCGGTGCCGGCCATGCGCGGCCTGCTGCCGATCGCCGTGGCGGCGCGGCAGTCGGCCGGCCTGATCTTCCCGCGCGCCAACGTCGCCGAAGCCGCCATCGTCGACAACCTGCCGCTCTTCCCCGTCCAGTCGCTGATGGACGCCACCCGGTGGCTCGTCGCTCCCGAGCCCGTGCCGGAGCCGCCGCCGCCACCGGCACTGGCCCGCGCCGAT
>CAZFAT010000417.1:0-5504 GCA_964517075.1 uncultured Solibacteraceae bacterium | reverse complement strand
GCGCTCGTCCAACGGTAGCGTCGCCACGTTCGCGTAGAAGTTCCGCCAGACGTCGTTCTGGAACAGATACTGCTCCACGTTCGAGACGTAGAAGGTCTGCACCGTGGACCGGTGTTCGCGCACGTAGCGCCCGACGGCCTTCAGGGCCTTTGGCCCGGCGAAGTTGCCCACCACCGGCACGATGAGATTCCGCTCCTGGAGTCCTTTGAGGGCCCGGAAATGCGCCTCGGTGGCCAGGTAGCCGTGAGGCACTCCGTCGAGATCGGCCTGAAGCATCAACTCCTCGTAGGTCGGGAAGCGGCTGCCAAAGCCGCGTCCGCCGCCGGGCCCCGTCGACATCGAATAGCGCAGCCCCGGGCCATCCCAGAAGAACGCGAAGTAAATCGACTCGAGTTGGGCGAGGTCCCCGGCGCTGAGCGGAAAGCCGTGCCGCTTGAGCAGCCGCTCCCGGATCACCCGGACGTTCTGACGGTAGAGGTCCTCGCTCGTCGGCACGTCGGCATAGGAGGCAAACAGGTCGTGGACGCTCGACGCCGCCCCGACGCCGGCCGGCCGGGCCTTCGAGAACAGCCGCGAGATGAACTCAGCCCGATCGGCCGACATCTCGATGAGCGCCTTGTACATCAGGTGCTGGAGCAGATTGCCCCGGCGAATGTCGACGATGAACGCGATCCGTGGCTCGGTGGCGATGATGTAGGTGAAGTTCTGGTCCGGCGCCACGCCGAGATAGACCCCCCCGGGCTTGACCTGTCGCTTGAGCGTCGGAATGACGTGCTGGAAGGTATGCTCGTTCGAAACGAGGTTCTCCGAACGAAAGAAGCCGGCGGGTTCGGAGAACTCAGTCGACAGACGCCAGAACTGCTGATCGGTGAGCCGGGCCGGGATCGACAGGGAGCCGGCGGCCTGCCGTTCGGCGGCACCAAGGCCGCTGAAGCCAGCCAGAAAGAGCACGACGGCGAGCAGTTTCAGGCGAGGGGCCCGCATACCAGGTCAGCGACTCAGCATTCCCCAGGCGGTACGGCGACCGAAAACGGCCCGGCCCGGGGCCGGGGGCTCGTCAGGGCCGCGCCGCGGCCGGTGACGACACGCCACAACCGGTCCGCACTTCATCCTGCATCGGTCCCAGCGAATTGACCAGCCCGCGCCCGCTTCCGCCCGCGTAGCGGTCCCCCTGCTCCGATCGGATGAACGTGCTACGCGCGTCCAGGGGCATGGCCGCCACGTTGGCGCAGAACGCCCCCCAGATGCCGTCCTGAATGAGGTACTGCTCGACGTTCGAGAGATAGAACGCCATGACGACCGAGCCATGGTCCCGGACGTACTGACCGATCGCCTTGAGCGCCTTGGGCCCACCGAAATTGCCGACGACGGGAACGACCAGGTTGCGCTGTTCGAGATCCTTCATGACCTGGAACGTGGCCTCGCTGGCCAGATAACTCTGCGGAGCTCCAGCCTCATCGGCGGCCGTCATCAGACCTGTGTAGGTCGCCTGGGATCCGCGCCCGCCCCCGTTGGTCGAAGAGTTGTAGGTGATGTGCGGGCCAAACCGGTAGAAATTCGAGTACACCCACTCGATGCCGTCGAGATCGTCCTTGGGCAGCGGCAGCGCCCGGGTGACCGTCAGGTGCTGCCGGATCGCCTCGAAGTTGCTCTGGTAGACGGCTTCGGCCGCAGGGGCCGCTGCCTGAAAGGCCGACATCAGCTCGGTGACCGGGGCATCGGCGGTGAGGCCGGCCGGACGCGTTCGCGAGAACAGACGCTCGACGAACTCGACGCGGTTCGTGGACATCTCGAACAGGGCCTTGTACATCAGTTGCGTGTGCAGGTTCCCGCGCCGGACGTCGGTGATGAAGACCATCCTCGGCCGGAGTCGCACGATGTAGTTGAAGTTCTGTTCGGGTCCCACGCCCAGGTACACGCCGCCGGAACGCGCGCGTTCCACGAGCGGCGCCATGACCTCCGGATAAGAGAGCTCGTTCGAGAGCAGGTTGTCCGACCGGAAGTACCCGTCGGGCTCCGACAACGCCTGGCTCGTCGCCCAGAACTGGGCGTCGGTCAGGCGCTCCGGGAGCGTATCCGCCGCTTGGAACCGCGGCGCGGCGGAAACAATCGTCAGGCCGAGAAGGAACGCAAGACCCGCGACGACAGGACGATGTCTGGTCATGGGGGAGCCTTTTCAGCGCGTCAGTCTATCATCGGCCGCTCAGCCTCCGGATGCCGTCGCGCAGCGCCGCAAGGGTGGCGTCCGACCCGCTGAACATCTGCTCGGGGTACCGGGCGTGGCTCAGCATTTCCGCGTAGATGGGCCCGCTCTGATACAGGTTGAGGCCCATGCCCGCCAGGTACTGCAGACGCAGGTTGCGATCGCGGTTGATCACCGCGTCCTTGAGCCAGGGCGCGAGATCCACCGGCGTGCCCGCGTAGTTGGACAGCAAATCGACGGCGGAATAGATCCCGATCTCGCGGAGCGACTGCGCCACCTGCGCGTAGCGCGGGTCGTCCAGCTTCTGCTGCAGCTCGTCAACGTTGATCCGGATGGGTTCGACCTGTCCCATCAGCACCAGGTCGTACCCCTGGCCGTTGTTCGCGTTGCCCCAGACGACGCTGTTCGGGAACACCTTCATGAAGGTGCCGATCTCGCTCTTCACCGCGGCGGTGTTGCTCTCGTAGAGCTGGACGAAGAGCGTGACGACGCCGCCGGGGTTCAGCCGCCGCTTGACGACCTCGAAGAACTCTTCCGTGTAGAGCGTGGCCGCGCCCTTGACCCAGGGGTCCAGCGGATCAGACGTGATGGCATCGAAGGTCTGGTCCGTCGTCAGCAGGAAGTGGCGGGCGTCGTCGATGTGGATGGTGACTTTCGGGTTCTTCACCACCTCGTAGTTGTGCTCCCCGAAGTACTCCGACACCGACCTGACGACGAGCGGCTCGATCTCCGCAATCGTCATGCGCTCGACGCCCGGGCCAATCGACACGGCGCCGGCCGTGACCCCGGCCCCGCAGCCAATGACGAGCGCATTCTTCGGTTCGCGGGGAATGAGATGCGTGAAGTGGCCCAGCATGCGCTGCAGCCGCATGTCCTGGGGCTCGCTCGACGCCTGCACCTTGCCGGCGTTGTGGTAGTTGCGGACGCCGCTCGACGTCTCCGTGACGGCCACGAACGCGTTCAGCCCCTCGCCCGTGTAGATGATGGTCCCGCTCACGCCCAACCACGTCGCCGCGTACCGGCCGTAGGCGATGAGCAGCCCGGGCACGGGGGGCACGGAGCTCGCGATCCACCCCGCGCCCGCGGTGGCGACAAGCAGCGCAAGGGTCGACGCCCAGCGCACACCCTGCCGCGCGGCGCCGGCCGTGGCGGCCGGCACCAGCATGAGCAGCGCCGCCGCCACCGAGGCGAGAATGAGCAGTTGCTGGCCGCGCTGGCTGCCAATGTATTGGGTGATGACGAGCGTGGCGCCCAGCGCCCCGACGATGGCCCCGACGGTGTTGGCGGCGTAGACACCGCCCACGAGCCGGCCCGGGTCCTGCCCCGGGGAGGCCACGCCGGCCAGCGCCAGCGGGAAGCTGGCGCCCCAGAGGATCGCCCCCGGCAGCACGACCCAGGCGCACCGCACGAGGTCGAGCTGGAAGTTGAACCACGGCTCGCTGGTGATGGACGGGTTGATCGGCCAGTACGGCAGCGAGTTCGTGAGCATCACGGCCGCCCACCCGAGCGCCCCGCACAGCAGCATCTGACACCAGCCGAGCACCACGCGCGGGTTCGGACTCGTCCGGGCGAGAGCCGCGCCGATCGTGCTGCCGATGCCCAGCCCGAACAGGAACACGCCCAGGATGAGGGAGAAGGTGTAGACAGTTGCGCCAAACAGGAGCGAGAGCAACCGCGTCCAGACGACCTGCGCTCCGAGCGCCGTGAAACCCGACAGGGCGATCGCGACGTAGACCGTGCCGGCTCCGGCGGCCCGCACGACCTGGCCGGCGGCCCGGGCAGCGGAGGGTTCGTACCGCGTCCGGCTGGCGATCGCCAGGCCAATGACGGACACGAGCATGTTGAGCGCCACGGCCACATACGTGGCGACGGCCATGTCGTGCACGCGAAGCAGGTAGAACCCGGCCAGCAGGCTGCCAATGACCGCTCCGCCGATGTTGCCGCCGTAGAAGTAGCCGAGCCAGGCGACCCCGCGAGGTGTTGTTTCGACCCAGCGGGCGATGGCCGGCAGCGTGGCCCCCATCATCAACGTGGGCGGCAGCAGGCACACCGCCGCGACGATGGCGCGGAAGATCACGTTGCCGCCGCCAATCGTCGTATAGAGCCCGTTGACCAGGGGCATGCCCCACAGCAGCAGCAGGCCCATCGCCCCGATGCCGAGTTCGAGGAAGGCATACACACGCAGCGGATGGGGGCCGACCGCCACGTAGCGCGGCAGCAGGAAGCTGCCGAGACACATGCCGCCCATGAAGGTGCCGAGCAGCACGCCCAGCGAGATGGACGAGGAACCAATCACCAACTGGAGGAGCTGGAACCAGACGACCTCGTAGATCAGCGCGGCGCAGCCGCTGCCGACGAAGAGAAGAAGCAGGGCCGGCAGAGCCTGGCTGGCCGGGGCAATCGACGACTCATCACGTCCGTTCATACGCTGGGGCATCTCCTGAGCCATGCTGCAACTGGCGCTCCCGGACCGGCCGCGGGCCGGAACGTGGCGACGTCATTACGACAGCGCGCGTCGGTCCGTTCCTCCGCCGGCCCCCCGCGCCCCGGGCCGGATCCGCTCGTCCAGCGGGCAAAAAAAGACGGGCGTACCCGTGTCCGAGCACGCCCGTGTTCACGCATATCCAGCGCCGCGGAGTCCCGGCACCCCGCCCGGCGACCCGTCACGTCACTCCATGTCGTCCTTGAAGTTGAAGTCCGCGTCCGCGTAGTCGTCCATTTCCCGCTGCGCCTCCAGCTCCTCGGGAGTCGGGGGCGGCGGCGGCGGCGGCTCGTCGGGCGGAATCGACAGATGGCGGTACCACTCGAAGCCGGTCCCGGCGGGAATCAGCCGGCCCATCGTGACGTTTTCCTTCAGCCCGCGCAGGTAGTCGACACGGCCGGAAATGGACGCCTCGGTGAGCACGCGCGTCGTCTCCTGGAACGACGCGGCGGAGATGAACGAGTCGGTCGAGAGCGACGCCTTCGTGATGCCGAGCAGCAGCGGCCGGCCCTTCGCCGGCTGGCCTGCCGCGGCAAGCACGCGCTCGTTCTCCTCCTGGAAGCGGAACTTGTCCACCTGCTCCTCGATGAGGAACTCGGTGTCGCCCACTTCCTCCACCTTCACCCAGCGCATCATCTGCCGGACGATGACCTCGATGTGCTTGTCGTTGATGCCGACGCCCTGGAGCCGGTAGACCTCCTGGATCTCGTTGACCAGATAGGCCTGCAGTTCCTTCTCGCCGAGCACCGCGAGGATGTCGTGCGGGTTGCGCGGGCCGTCCATGAGCGGCTCGCCCGCGCGGACGCGGTCGCCCTCCTG
>CAZFAT010000416.1:0-7086 GCA_964517075.1 uncultured Solibacteraceae bacterium | reverse complement strand
GCCCGGCGTCTTCCGGGTCGAAGGCATGTTTCCCGGGGCCGCCGTGCCCTGGCTGGTCTCGAATCCCATCGTGCTCGGTGACGCAGCCCGAGCGGCGCCGCCCCGGAGTGACGAGGACGATCTGGCCGGCGGCATGGCCGTGCCGCTCGACCCGGCGGAGTGGACCGTGGAGCGGGAGCCCACATCCGAAGCCCGTTTCGCGCCGGTGGAGGGGGCGTTGCAGTTCGACTATCGACTGGCGGCGGGCGACCCTCGCGGGCAGTACGCGGCGCTGGTCAATGACATTCGTCGCGAGGCGAGCGTCAATCGCGTGCAGTTCACCGCGCGCGCGAGCGCGCCGATGCGTCTCTCGGTGCAGGTGCGGCTGCCGGGCGGCGGGGACGGCCAGCGATGGCGCCATTCCGTGTTCGTGGACACGACGCCCCGGCCCATGACCGTCCGGCTCGCCGACTTCGAGCCCGCAGACGTCGCCACCAGCCGGCGTCCCAATGCCGCGCCGCTGCATTCGCTGCTGTTCGTCGTCGACACCATCAACACCAAACCTGGCACCGCGGGGACGATCTGGATTTCGGGCGTGCAGCTGGGCCTGTCGGCCCTGGCGGGGCAGCAGTCGCGAGACTAAGTCCGGACGGAGAGGGTGAGGTAGGCGGCGGCCGCGAGCAGGAGCAGATTGGCGGCCCACGCCGCGAGCGCCGGGGGCAGCAGGCCCGCCTGTCCGACCGCGAGAAACACCGTGTTCAGCAGCCAGTAGGCGGAGGCCAGGATGATGGCCAGGCCGACGCCGTACAGTGCCCCTCGGCGCCCGACGGTCATCGCAAACGGAATTCCCAGGAGCGTCATGACGAAGGGGACCATCGGAAACGCCAGTCGTTCCTGCAACTGCACGCGCGACTCGGCGAGGTTGATTCCGCTGTCGGCAAGCCGATTGATGTGCCGGCGCAGCTCGCCAAACGTCATCAGTTCCTCCTGCTGCGACTCGGTGCCCCCGAAGTTTCCCGGCGGCGGCAGGGCCATGACTCGCTGCGCGAAGTCTTCGCGGGTCGACCGGTCGGGAGCGGGGAAGTGCCGCGTCCAGCCCGGGCCCGTCGTCCACGCCCGCCCGTCGTACTGGGCCACCTGGGTCCAGGTATGGCTGGTCAGCTCGAACGACTCCGCATCCAC
This sequence comes from uncultured Solibacteraceae bacterium, assembly GCA_964517075.1. Lineage (GTDB taxonomy): Bacteria > Acidobacteriota > Vicinamibacteria > Vicinamibacterales > SCN-69-37 > CAZFAT01. The sequence goes on along the minus strand of CAZFAT010000416.1, from coordinate 5,925 downwards.
GTCGAAGATCGAGAGGCCGTGCAGCCGCTGCCGATGTCCGTCGTAGGCGACGTAGTGGTAGATCCGTCCGTGGCCGTCGGCCAGCCAGTGTGTGGCGGATACCGGCACGAGCCCCGGCGACACGCCGCTGCGGATGTGATTATCGAGCCGTTCGGCCCTGACGTTCGCATGCGCGAGGACCCGATCGTCGAGAAGGAACAGGGCGCCGCTCCACATGACGCCCATGAGGAGCAACGGGAGGGCGGCGCGATAGAGACTCACGCCGCACGCGCGCATGACGACGAGTTCGCCCGTGCGGATGAGGCCCCCGAGCGTCGCGAGCACGGCCACGAGGACGGCCATGGGGGCGAGGTACGCCACGAACTGCGGGGTCGAGTAGACGAGGAACGCGGCCAGCAGGCCGCCATCGGCCTGCCCCTTGAACACCTTCTCGGACCGGTCGATGAACGCGCCAATGTAGTAGAGGCCGAGCAGGGCGCCCGACGATAGGCCGACCACCGCGAGATACCGCCGCAGCACGTAGAGGTCGAGCAGACGCGGGCGGGGGAACCGGACATCCGGGATGCGAAGGACGAGCGCGACCGCGGGCGTGGCCCGAGGACCATCAGCCCGGCGGGGCCCCCGCGGCCGTCGCCATGCCGCGGGCAGCGGCAGGCCGAGGTTGTTGCCGGTCCCGCGCATCCGCCACCACATTGCGACCAGGCCGACGGCGCCGAGCACCAGGTTCGGGACCCACCGCGCCCACTCAGCCGGGAACGTTCCCGCCTTGGTGCGTCCGTCGGCCAGCGTGTTCAGGGCGTGGTACAGGAAGATCACCGCCACGCCCAGCATGAAGCCCCCGAGCCGGCCTTCACGGCGCGTGTGCAGACCGAGCGCGACCCCAATCACGGCGAAGACCAAGCAGGCGGCCGGGAACGCGAACATCTGGTGCCGCCCCATGATCTCGTTGTGGGGCGACTCGCCGGCCGCGCGCTTGGCGGCCTCCGCGGCCCGCAGCTCGGCGAGGCGCATTTCCCGGGTACCGCGGGCGAGTGTCGAGGCGTCCGGGAACACGCTGTCGGCGGGGATCGCGAATCGCAAATCCGTGGCCCGTGCCGTGTCGTAGACCCCGGGCTGGTCGCCCGGTATGTAGCGGATCGACTCGCCGGCGAGGACGACAGCCACTTCCTGCCTGGCGCGGTCGCTCTCCAACCGGCCTTCCGGCGCCAGGGTGATGACGAGCCGGCCCGGCTGACTGGTATCGGCCAGCATGACGCCGGACCAGCTCCCGTCGGGCAGGCGGTCACGGATGAACAGGACTTTGTTCGGGAACCCCTCGTAGAACAGCCCCGGCCGGACCTCCGCGGCACTCCGCTGCGCCAGCAGTTCGAAGGCCTGCTGGCGCCACGCCTGATTCGCGTCCGGGAGCAGTTCGGTGAGGACGTAGAACGTCGCGAGCGCCGCCACGGTGGCGGCGACGAGCACCGGGCGCAGGAGCCGCAGCGGGCTGACGCCTGACGCCAGGAGCGCCATGGACTCCCGGTCCGCGGAGAGACGGCCGAGTCCCATGAGGATGGCGGTCAGGAGCGCCATGGGGATGGTGACGCCGAGTGCCTGCGGCAGGAGCAGCACGAGCATCCAGCCGATGGTGCGGAGGTCGGCGCCCTTGGCCAGGAGGTCCTGGGCGCGCTCCAGCATGGGCTGGAGGGCCAGCAGAAACGTGAACACTCCGAGGGCCACGAGAAAGGCCGGGACGCATTCCCGAATGAGGTACCGGTCGATGAGCCTCACGCCAGCGCCACCATAGCACTGGGCACGGCGGCCCGGCACCCGTCATCGGCCGGCGTGGGGCGTCGTTCGGGGGGGGGACGGATTCCGGGGTGTCCGGTCGCCGGCGCACGGTGTTGGGGCCCTTTCCAGAACGTCTGATAAGAAGTGTTATGTTGACTAATGGCCAGGTCTGGCCAGGAACGGCCGCGGCGGCAGTCGTTCTCTGGGCGTCCTCTTAGTATTCGAGAACCTCTCCTTGCGTCGAAGCTCCTCGTCCGTCGAGGGCCTAGAGGCTGCCGCGGTTCACGGTTGTGAATGAGCATGCGTCGGAATGAATGGTCGCCGGCGTGGGTTCATGCGCCCCCTTGGACCGTCTCATGCCCCAATTGCAGATAGCCGATCGATCAGATCAGCGCAACCGAGTCGCAACGCAACAGCTGCTGGGATGACAGAGGCGGTTGTCACCTTGCCGGAGTTCGCGCGGACCGCCTCAGGCACGCTCTGGGCGATTGCGGGCCACGGAGCGTGTCGGCGCCGGCCCGTTCCTCGGGTCGGAGCCGCTCCAATAGCCGATAGCCGATCAATAACCAATAGCCCGATCAATAACCAATAGCCAAATCGCGATAGCCAATAGCCGATAACCGATAGCCAGATGAGCTATTGCTGTCTCCGCAGCTCCTGAATGATTCCCTCGAGCGCTTCGATGACGTCGGCGGGCTTGATGTCCGCCTTCCGGAACTGCAGTCGGAGGTTGAAATTCTTGGTGGGCGGGCGGTACTGGAAGACGAAGGCGCGCGGACGTCCAGGCTTCGGGATGGCGGCGACCTTGCGCGCCTGCTCCCGCGTGACCGCCCCTTGGCGATTGCGCGTGAGCTGCTCGACAAACGCGACCATTTTCTGGGGTGTCTGCTGCCTAACTACCTGCAAAAGCAATGACTTAGACGAAATGTCGGCCAGCCGACACAGATTGCGGACGTCGGTGGGCATTTCCGACAGGGAGAGCGACTCCGTAATCGTGGTGCGCGACTTCCCTAGTCGCCTCGCAAGGTCCTCGTGGGTGTAGCCGCACCGGTTCGAGAGGCTGGCCAGCGCTTCAGCCTCCTCGAACGGGCCAAGGTCCCTGCGCTGAATGTTCTCGACGAGCGCGACCTCGATGATCTCGGTATCGTCGACTTCGCGAATAACCACGGGCAGTTCCCGCAGGCCGATGCGGACGGCTGCCTGGTAGCGACGTTCCCCGGCCACGATCTGGTACCGGTCGCCGCGCTGGCGCACGACCAGTGGCTCGATGACGCCCTTTTCGTTGATGGAGGCCATCAGTTCGGACAGGTCGCCCATGACCTGGCGGGGCTGGTCGGGATTCGGGTCCACCCGGTCGATTGGGACCAGGCGGCCGATCGGCGTGCCGGCGGAGGCGGCAAGCGCGTCGACGTAGTGTTCGTCGTGGCGCATCTTGAGGGACAGGGGCAGGCCGCGCTTAGACACGATCGATGACCTCCTCACAGAGCCGGTAGTACTCGCTCGCGCCGGACGAGTCGGGCGCGAACTTGAAAATGGACTCTTTGTAGGCGGGGCTTTCCTCGAGCCGGACACTCTTGGTGATGACGGTCCGGAAGACCTTCTTGCCGAACACCTTGTCAATCTGGCCACGGATGTCCCGGGCCAGGGCCGTCCGCTTGTCGTGCATCGTGATGACGACCCCCAGGATGCGCAGCGTCGGGTTCGCCCGCGCCCGGACCTTCTCAATGGTTTCGAGCAGGTCGTCCGTGCCCTCCAGCGCGAAGTACGACGACTGGATGGGAATCAGCAGATGCGTCGAGGCCACGAGGGCGTTCACGGTCAGCAGGCCGAGCGCCGGCGGACAGTCGATGACCACCGCGTCGAACTGGTCGGCCACGGCGGCCAGCCGATCCTTGAGCTTGAAATGCGAGTCCAACTCCCCCACCAGCCGCGCTTCGAGCTTCGCGAGCGCAATCCGGGACGGCGCCACCCAGAGATTGGGCTGGTTCGCCGGCTTGATGACATCGGCCAGGCCGAGCGACGAGTCCACGAACACGTCGTAGACCGAGCGCTCGACGGTCGTGATGTCGAGGTAGGACATCGTGCTGTTGGCTTGCGGGTCGAGATCGATGAGGAGGGTCTTCTTCTTGCGGAGCGCCAAGGCTGCCGCGAGATTGATGGCCGTCGTCGTTTTGCCAACGCCGCCTTTCTGATTGGCGATGGATATGACCATGAAGGGTATGCGGCCGCGGCCGGAAAGCGGACGGGCTGGCCTATTCTAGGAAGGCCGTTGTGGTGTGTCAAGACAAGAACGCTACATCTTGTAGCCGAGATCGTCCGGATCGAGGCTCTCCAGCCAGCGCTGGAGTCGATCGCGGTCGGCTTCGTCGGGCGAGACGTCTACCGGCTTGGCCTGTTCCAATACTCGCGTGTCGACGAAGACCGGCGCGCGGGTCCGAAGCGACAACGCAATGGCGTCGCTCGGCCGCGCATCGACGAAGATCGTCTCGCCGTTCTGGTGGAGCTCGAGATAGGCGTAGAAGGTGCCGTCCCGCAGGTCCGCAATGACCACCCGGCTGAGCGTGGTCTTCAATTCGGTGAGCACCGTGCGCAGGAGGTCGTGCGTCATCGGCCGCTGCGGCGAGACATTCTCGATCTGCAGCGCGATGGCGTTGGCTTCCACCGGTCCCACCCAGATCGGCAGCGTCCGCTGGTTGTCGGCGTCCCGGAGAATGACGATGGGCATGTTCGTCACCGGGTCGATCATCAGGCCCTTGATCGACATTTCAACCAGCATGGGTGCGCTCCAATGGATCGCCGGCCGGCTCGCCGCGCAGGCTGTTCGGAGCCGCCCCGGTGATCCGCACCGGCACAAGCCGACCGAGCCAGCGGGCCGGTCCCGCAAAATTGACGACGGTGTTTCCTCCGGTCCGGCCGGAGAGTTCCCAGGCGCGCCGACGCGACGGCCCGTCCACGAGGACTGGCTCGACGCGGCCCACCATGGCCTCGTGCGTCGCCAGTTGCCGATCGCGCTGGAGCGCCTGGAGCGCCATGATGCGCCGCGTCTTCTCCGCCTCGGGCACGTCGTCAGGCAGTCGCTTGGCCGCCAGCGTGTTCGGCCGCGGCGAATACTTGAACGAGAACATGCTGTGAAAGTTCGCTCGCTGCACCAGGTCCAGCGTCAGGTCGAAGTCCGCGGCCGTCTCGCCGGGAAATCCGACGATGACGTCCGTCGACAGGGCAATGGCGGGGATCGTCGCCCGGAGCCGCCCCGCGAGATCGAGGTACACCTCCCGCGTGTAGCGCCGTCGCATCCGCGCGAGGACCTCGTTCGATCCGGACTGCACGGGGAGATGGAGGTGCTTGCAGACCGCGGGCAGGTCGCGGATGGCCGCAATCAGCCGATCGGTGACGTGGCGCGGATGGGGACTGGCGAATCGCACGCGCGCGATGCCGGGCACCTGACTCACCCGCTCGAGGAGCGCCGCAAAATCGCACGCCGGATCGTCGGGCGCCTGGTAGTGATTGACGATCTGCCCGAGCAGCTGGACTTCAGGATGCCCGGTCTCGGCGGCCCGCGTTACATCGGCCAGGATGTCCGCCACGGAACGCATGCGCTCGTGTCCGCGCGTGTACGGCACCACGCAGAAACTGCAGAACTCGTTGCAGCCCTCGATGATCGTGATCCAGGCGCGCACGGGATCCGAGTAGCGCAGCGTGCCGAGCGGCACGCCGAGGTCCTCGCGAGGGTCGACGTCGATGACCTGGCGTCCGCCCGACCGCGCGTCCTCGAGCAGCGCCGGCAGCCGCCCGAGGCTCCGTGTGCCTACGACCGCGTCGATCGTCGGATGACGCTGGAGGAGCCGTTCGCCTTCCTGCTGCGCCACGCAGCCGGCCACGGCCACGACCGGTGCGGCGCCTCGCGCGGCGGCGGCGTCGCGAATGGCTCCGAGCCGCGAGTACAGCTTGTCCTCGGCGCGCTCGCGAACGCTGCAGGTGTTGAGCACGACCAGGTCGGCGGCGGTCTCGTCCGCGGCCGCTTCGTATCCGTCGGCTTCGAGCAACCCGGCCAGCCGTTCCGAGTCGTGATAGTTCATCTGACAGCCGAACGTTTCGATCAGGTATTTACGCGCCACGCGACCGACCTTTCGCCTTCCTGGTGGTGGCAGGCGTGGC
>CAZFAT010000415.1:0-11901 GCA_964517075.1 uncultured Solibacteraceae bacterium | reverse complement strand
TTCCTGTCGCAGCCCTTCTTCGTCGCCGAGCAGTTCACCGGCTACAAGGGCAAGTACGTGCCGATCGCCGAGACCGTCCGCGGCTTCAAGGAAATCGTCGCCGGCCAGCACGACGACATTCCCGAACAGGCGTTCTATCTGGCCGGCACGATTGATGACGTGATCGAGCGCGCCAAGGCGCAGGCGTAGCCCCGAGCATGGCGATCCCGCGCCACCTCACCCTCGAGTTCGTCACGCCCGAGCGCGCGATCGTCCACGAGGACGTGGACGAAGTCGAGCTGCCGGGCGAGGAAGGCTTCTTCGGCGTGCTACCGGGCCATGCGCCGCTGCTGGCGGCGTTGAAGACCGGGCCGATGTGGTACCGCCAGGGCGGCGAGAAGCGGTTCGCGTTCATCGGCAGCGGTTTTGCCGAGGTCCTGCCCGATCGCGTGTCGGTGCTCGCGCAGGTCGCCGAACGCGCCGAAGACATCGACACCCAGCGCGCCGAGGGGGCCAAGCGCCGCGCCGAGGAGCGGCTGTCGCGCGCGCCCGTGGTGGACTTCGACGCCGAACGCGCACGCATCGCGCTCGTGCGGGCGATGACGCGCCTGCAGGTCGCGCGTCAGTCCCGGCCGCGCAGCTAGCCGATGATCCGCATTGCCTCGGCCGTCGCGTCCCATCCGGGCTTGCGCCGCGAAGAGAACGAAGATGCGTACTGCGCGCGCGAGGACCTCGGCCTCTACATGGTGGCCGACGGCATGGGCGGGCATGCCGCGGGGGAGATTGCCTCGCGCCTGGTGGTCGAGGCCGTCGAAGCGTTCATCAACGAGACACGCGACGCCGACGCGCAGCGCACCTGGCCCTTCCCGTACGACCCGTCGATCAGTCTCGACGCCAACCGCGTGAAAGTCGCGCTCCGGCTCGCGAATCGCCGGTTGGCCGCGGCGATGGGAGAGAACGAGGCCTTGCGCGGCATGGCCACGACGGCCGCCGTGGCGCTCTTCGGGCGGCACACGCCCGTCGTGGCGCACGTCGGCGACAGCCGTGTCTATCTCTGGCGCGACGGCACGCTTCAGCAGGTCACCCAGGATCACTCGTGGGTGAGCGAACAGGTGCGCGCCGGGACGTTGTCGGAAGCCGATGCCCGCCGCCATCCCTGGAAGAACGTTGTCACCAGGGCGCTCTCCGGTGGGGAGGATCCCGGCGTCGACGTTCGCGATCTGGACGTGCGGCGCGGCGACCGCCTCATGATCTGCTCCGATGGCCTGTCGGGCGTGCTGACGCAGGATCGGCTGGAAGCCATTCTGCGCGCCGACCGGAGCCTCGACGAGACCTGCGTGGCCCTGGTGGACGCGGCGAACGAGGCCGGCGGGCCCGACAACATCACCGTGGCGATGCTGCAGGTCGATGTGGCGTAACCTCGCCAGGCTCGCCCGCCATCGAGGCCTGATCCAGAGCCTCGTGGCGCGCGAACTGACCGCCCGCTATCGCGGCTCGGTCCTCGGGTTCTTCTGGTCGTTCGTCAACCCGCTCCTGCTGTTGCTCATCTACGCCTTTGTCTTTGGCGTCCTCCTGCCGAACCGTGCCGTCGAACCGTACGGGCTCTTCCTCTTCTGCGGCATCCTGCCGTGGACATGGTTCTCGGCCTCGCTCCTCGAGTCGTCCGGATCGCTCGTCGCCGGCGGCAACCTGATCAAGCGCGTCCTGTTTCCGGCCGAGGTGCTGCCCATCGTCAGCGTCCTCGCGAACATGGTGCATTTCTTCTTCGGGTTCCTGGTGCTCGCGGCCTTTCTCGTGGGCTTTCAGCATCTGCCCGACTGGAGCGGCCTGCCCTGGCTGCCGGTGGTGGTGACCATCCAGCTCGTCCTGACGCTGGGCCTGGCGCTGCTGCTCTCGGCGCTGACCGTGCATTTCCGGGACGTGCGGGACCTCCTCGCAAACTTTCTGACGCTGGCCTTCTGGGCGACGCCGATCGTCTATCCCTGGACCTTCGAGGGGCTGCGGGACCAGACCTGGTTCCAGTGGGTTCTGCGCCTGAATCCCTTCGCCCACCTGGTCATCGCCTATCAGGAACTGCTGTTCTTCGACGGACCCGTCGGCCATCTGCCGGGGCTGGCGGTCACGGGCGTCGTGGCGCTGGTCGTCCTGCTGGCCGGCTACTGGGTATTCGACCGGCTGCGCGATTCGTTCGCGGAGGTCGTGTGATCGCCGACCCGCCTGCGATTGAGCTGGTGGACGTCACCAAGGTGTACCGGCGGTACGGCACGCGGCACCTGGCGACGCTCAAGAGCGCGCTCCTCCAGCGCAGCCTGGCCCGCGACCTCTCGCCGTCCGACACGTTCACGGCGCTGCGCGGCGTGTCGTTCCGCGTGGCGCGCGGGCAGACGTTTGGCGTCATCGGCCGCAACGGGTCGGGGAAGAGCACCGCGCTCAAGGTCATCGCCGGCATCACGAAACCCACCTCGGGCACCGTGCAGGTGCGGGGCCGCATCTCGGCGCTCATCGAGCTGGGCGCCGGGTTCCATCCGGAGATCTCCGGTCGCGAGAACGTGTTCATCAACGGCATGATGCTCGGCCTGACGCGCCGCGAGATCCAGCAGCGCTTCGACGAAATCGTGGACTTCGCCGAGCTGCGCGACTTCATCGACGCGCCGGTGAAGACCTATTCGTCGGGGATGTACATGCGGCTCGGCTTCGCCGTCGCCATCCACGTCGACCCGGACGTGCTGCTCGTGGACGAGGTCCTGGCGGTCGGCGACGAGGCCTTCACCCACCGGTGTCTGGACAAGTTCGCGGAGTTCCGGAGGCGCAACCGGACGGTGCTGCTCGTGACGCACTCCCTGCCGCTCGTCGAGCGGCTCTGCGACGAAGCGGTCTGGCTCGACGGGGGGCGGACCCGGGCCGGCGGCGATCCGAAGCGCGTCACCAACGCGTATGTGGCCGATGTCGAGCGGACCGAAGGGGACTTCTTGGCGGCCACCGACGCGCGCACGCGCGTCACGGTCGACGCGGCTGCTCCGACGGACACCGCCGCCCAGGTCCAGGACCTCTCGAAGGCCGCCGAAGGTCGCTGGGGCTCGCGTGAAGTCGAAGTGGCCGATGTCGTCCTGCTGAACGCCCGCGGCGAGGACACGCGCGTGTTCCACACCGGCGAGGCGGTGACCATCGGGATGACCGTTCGCGCCGGCCGTCCGGTCGAGGACTTCGTGTTCGGGATCGGCGTGTACAACGTCGATGGCGTCTGCGTGTACGGCACGAACACCGCCATCGACGGATTCGAGCCGGATCAGTTGAGCGGCGATGCGCGGGTGCAGTTTCACATTGATGCGCTGGATCTCGTCGATGGCACTTACAAGCTGGACGTCGCGGCGCACAAGCGCGACGGCGTCCCGTACGACTACCATCGCCTCCTCTACAGCTTTCGGGTGGGATCCGCGGTCAGGGACATCGGCATCTACCGGCCCGCGCACCGCTGGGACTTCGCTGGAGGCGCCCGGTTCAAACCCGCCAGGCCTCCCGGATGAAGTCCTGATTGATGGCGTATGCCGCCTCGGCGCCCTCCGCCGCGGCCACGACCACCCACTGCACGGCCCGTGACGCGTCGCCGGCGACGTACAGCCCGGGTACGGTCGTCGACTCGTACGCGCCCGTGCGGACGGTGCCCTTCTCGTTGAACTCACAGCCCAGCGATCGCGCGAGGTCCGAGCTCTGTGTCTGGCCGGTGGTGAAGAACAGCGCCCGGCGCTCGAGGGGCCGGCCCGTCGTGAACACGATGCGTTCCAGCCGGCCGTCGCGTCCTTCGAGCCGCGCGATGCGTTCCTCACGCACGGCGATGTGGTTGCGCGCCAGCATCGCGCGGTCGGCCGCGTCCAGCTCGCACGATCCGTCGCTGCACAGCACGACGTCGCTCGTCCAGCCGGTCAGCTGCAGCGAGAGGCCATACCCACGCTTGTTGCAGCCATAGACGGCGAGCGGCTGGCCGCGAAGCTCCCAGCCGTCGCAGTACGGGCAATGGAACACGCTCGTGCCGTACAGCTCGGCCAGCCCCGGCACCTTCGGCACGTTGTCCACGACACCGGTGGCCAGGAGCAGCCGTCTCGAGGAGTATTGGCGGCCGCCATCCAGCGTCACGGAGAAGGCGCCGTCGCCCTGGCGGCCGGCCTCGATGACGAGGGCTGACTCAAGCCGGACGGTGTCGTATCTGCCGAGTTCCTCGCGCGCCAGGCGGCGGAATTCCTCTGGCGCGACGCCGTCACGGGTGAGAAACCCGTGAATGGCCCGGGCGAAGCGGTTCCGCGGCCGATCGTGGTCGAAGACCAGCACTCGGCGGCAGGCCCGGCCCAGAACGAGGGCCGCGCTCAATCCGGCGGGACCGGCGCCGACGATGATGACGTCGGTATCGGGCGGCATGGGAAACGAAGGCGGCCGACAGGATGTTACGGAAATCCCGATTCAGACTAGCATGCTGAAAGGGGTCGGCGGCGGGCGCCGCCTGGCCCGTGCACGTGATCGGTCCCGCTTCCTCGCTCGCTCTTCGATCCTGGCTCAAGTCCGCCGCCGCCAGGGCCGGTCTCGACCGGCCCTGGCGCCAGGTGACCGGGCTGACGCCGCCGGCGCTGGCCCTGCACGCCGCGTGTCTGGCGCGCGACACACCGGTCTTCCTCGTCGTGCCGACCGACGGCGACGTCGAACAGGTCGTGGCCGACGCGCGTCTGTTCCTGGCGGCCCTCGAGGGCCTGTCCGACCATGACGTTGCGCGACGGGTGCTGCCGCTCCCGTCGCTCGAGGTCGATCCCTATCGCGGGCTGGCGCCGCATCTCGAGGTGGCGTCCGCGCGCGCACGCGCGCTTCATGCCCTGGCGACCGGCGCGTCGGCGCTCGTCGTCGCGTCGGCGCGTGCTCTCGTGCCGCGCCTGAGCGACCCGGCGCGGCTGGCGTCGACCGGCTTGATGCTCGAGCCCGGCACCGAAATCGCCCCGCAGGATCTGGGCGAACGGCTAGCCGACGCCGGCTTCCTTCCCGAAGATCCGGTGGACGAACCCGGCGAGTTCTGCGTTCGCGGCGGCGTGGTCGACGTGTATCCCGCCCTTGAACCGCGTCCCTTCCGGCTCGAGTTCATCGGCGACATCGTCGAGTCCGTCCGCCAGTTCGACGGAGCGACCCAACGGTCGCTGGCGGGGCTCGGTCGGGTGGTCATCACGCCGCAGCGCGAATTGCTGACGACCCCGGGCGACGATCCCGCAGACCGCGACCGCTCCGCCACCATCCTTGACTACGTCCAGCGGGCGGGCGCTCGAACCGTCGTCTTCGAGATCGACGACATCGAGGAGCGCGGGCGGGCGCTCGAGACGCAGTGGCGCGCGTCCGCGACGGAGATGGCGGCGCGCGGCCGCGCGGTGCTCGCCTATGAGGCGCTGGCGACCGACTGGGATGGCCTGACGGTCTGGCTCGCCGGCGCGCACCGCGTGAGCCAGCTCGCTGTCGGCGACGACGGCCGCGATGGTGGCGTGCACGTGTCCACGACGCCGACGATCGAGTTTCACGGTCGCATCGGCGATTGGGCGGCCGAGGTCCGGCGCGCCCGCGATCGCGGCGACACGGTCCTCTTCGTGGCCGACACGCCGGGGCGCGCCGAGCGCATCACGGAACTGCTCGCCGACTACGAGATTCGCGCGCAGGCCATCGGGGACGCGGAGGACCTGTCGCGCGGAGCCGTGTTCGTCACGACCGGTCACCTGTCGCGCGGGTTCCACTTGCCGGCCGCGGGGCTGCTGCTGTTCGCGGAAACCGACGTCTTCGAAGAAGAGCGACGCGTCCACGAGCGCCGCCGATCGGCCACCCAGGCCTTCATCTCCGACTTCCGCGATCTGAAGACCGGCGATCTGGTGGTTCACGTCGACAACGGGATTGGCCGGTTCGTCGGGCTCAAGCGCCTGAGCGTCCTGCCGGGGCAGGCGCCGCAGGAGTTCATGGAACTCCGCTATGCGGACGACGACAAGTTGTTCGTCCCGCTCGAGCGGCTCGACCAGGTGCAGAAGTACACCGGCGGAGCGACCCCGGCGCTGGATCGGCTGGGCGGCACGACGTGGGAGAAGGCCAAGACGCGCGTCAAGAAGGCCATGCGTGACATGGCCGAGGAGCTGCTGAAACTGTACGCGGCCCGCAAAGCCGTCGCCGGTCACGCGTTCAGCCCCGATTCCCACTGGCAGCAGGAGTTCGCCGACGCGTTCGAATACGAGCTGACGGCCGATCAGCAGACCGCCATCCGCGACATCAGGCGCGACATGGAGGCGCCCACTCCGATGGACCGCCTGCTCTGCGGGGACGTGGGGTACGGGAAGACGGAAGTGGCGATGCGGGCGGCGTTCAAGGCCGTGATGGACGGGAAGCAGGTGGCCTTCCTCGCGCCCACGACGATTCTCGCGTTCCAGCACGCCCGGACGTTGCGCGAACGGTTCGCGGGGTTTCCGGTCCGGATCGATATGATCAGCCGCTTCCGGACGAAGCCCGAGCAGACGGATCTGCTCGCGCAACTCAAGGCTGGTTCGGTCGACGTCATCGTCGGCACCCATCGCCTCCTGTCGAAGGACGTCGTCTTTCGCGATCTGGGGCTGCTGGTCGTCGACGAGGAGCAGCGCTTTGGCGTCGCGCACAAGGAGAAGATCAAGCAGCTGCGAAAGAAAGTGGACGTCCTGACGATGACGGCCACGCCGATTCCGCGGACATTGAACATGTCGCTGGTGGGGATCCGGGACATGTCGGTCATCGAGACTCCGCCGCGCGATCGGCTGTCGATCCAGACACAGGTCGTGCGATTCGAGCCCGACGTGATTCAGCGGGGCATCCGGACCGAGATCGAGCGCGGCGGCCAGGTCTACGTGGTGCACAACCGCGTGGAGTCGATTGGGTCCATCGCGGGCCTGATTGCGCGGCTGGTGCCGGAGGCGAAGCTGGCGGTTGGACACGGCCAGATGAGCGAGCAGGAGCTGGAGCGGGTCATGGTGGACTTCGTCGCGCACAAGTTCGACGTGCTCATCGCGACGACCATTGTCGAGAACGGCCTCGACATCCCCAATGCCAATACCATCATCATCAATCGCGCAGACCGGTACGGCCTCGCCCAGCTCTACCAGCTGCGCGGCCGTGTGGGCCGGTCGGACCGGCGCGCGTACGCGTACCTGCTGATTCCGGCAGAACAGACGCTGTCCCCGATCGCCCGGCGGCGGCTGGCCGCCATCCGTGAGTTCAGCGACCTGGGCAGCGGCTTCCGCATCGCCGCCCTGGACCTGGAGATCCGCGGCGCCGGCAACTTGCTCGGCGGCCAGCAGAGCGGTCATATCGAAGCGGTCGGCTTCGACATGTACGTCAAGCTCCTGGATCAGACCATTCGCGAGCTGAAGGGCGAAGAACTGGAAGACGAGCGCCGCGCGACCGTCAACCTGCGGATCGACCTGCGCATCGACGAGACCTACGTGCCCGACATGAACCAGCGCCTGACCATCTACCGCCGGCTTGCCAGCCTGCGGCACTCCGACGAGGTGGGCTCGCTCCTGGACGAGCTTCGGGATCGGTACGGCCCGCCGCCCACCTCCGTTGAGCACCTGGCGCAATATGCCCGTATCCGATTGCTGGCCGACCAGATCGGGCTCGACAGCGTGGACCGCGAGGGGGATCACGTCGTGCTGAAGTTCCGTCAGGACGCGCGCATCGATCCCGTGCCGCTGGCCCGCCTCGTCCAGAGCCGCGCGGATCTGACCCTGCTGCCGCCCGCGGTGCTGCGCCTGGACCTGACGGTGCCCGACCCGGCCAGGGCCAGGGCGTCCGAACCGAGGCTGGTTGCGTCCAAACGGGCAGGCCGGCCGCCGGAGGAGGAGGATTCGTCCTGGTGGACCGCCCGGGCCACGTCGGCAGTCGCGCCCGGTTTCACCCGGCAGGAGGTGCAGGCGCGGCCGGCCCTCAATCCCGACGAACCCGGCGGGCTATTCGAGCGGCTCGGGCGTGTGCTCGAGGAGTTGAGCGGATCGCTCCTTGCGGTCTGATCCCGCCGCTCTTCCGAGTTAAAATGTTGACTGCGTGACAGTTGTTCGCGCCTTTCCCTTGACGGAGCCTGTGTTGACGAAGAATCTGTTGGTGGTGCCAGCGGCGCTCATCCTGCTTCTGGCTGCCGGTCAGCGTGTGACGGGGCAGCAGGGCCAGGTCATCGAGCGCGTGCTCGTCCGGGTCAACGGCGAGATCCTGACCCAGACCCAGCTCACGCAGAAGCAGATCACCGCCCTGCGGGAGCGGAACCAGGACGTGTTGGACCAGCGAGCGCTGCAGGACGATGCGAAGCTGAACGCCCAGATCATCGAACTCACGCCTCGTCTGCTGGTGCAGGCCGTGGACGAACTGCTGCTCCTGCAGCGCGGCCGCGAGCTGAAGGTGCGGTTCACCGATGAGCTCTTCCGGCAGGGCCTGGACAATCTGAAGAAGCAGAACAACTTCAAGACCGACGAGGAGCTGACCAAGGCGCTCGAGCAGGAGGGCATGACGCTCGCGCAGTTGCGCCAGGACTTCGAGCGGGTCTACATGATCCAGGCGGTGCAGCAGCGGGAGATCGGCCAACGGATGAACCTGACCGAGGAGGAGCGGCGGCAGTTCTATAACAGCCACCGCGAAGCCTTTCTCTCTCCGGCGACCATCACTCTTCGGGAAATCTTCATTCCATTTCCCAGCGAACCCAAGGGCGCGCAGGCCACGGTCAGCGTGGCCGAAGAGGCGGCCGTGAAGGAACGGACGGATGCGGTGCGGGCCCGCGCCGTGGCCGGCGAAGACTTCGCCGCTCTGGTGACCGAGGTGTCGCAGGCGGCCACTAAAGCCAACGGCGGCCTCGTGGGCCCGGTCAGAGTGGACGACATCAATCCGACCCTGGCCGACATCATCAAGGGACTCGAGCCGGGGCAGGTGAGCGCTCCCGTCCGAAGCGCCCGTGGATTTCAGCTCTTCAAGCTCGAAACCCGGTCGGAGGCCACACCGCGCCCGTACGACGAGGTCCGCAACGAGATCCAGCAGCGTATCTTCGAGGATCGCGTCGATGCCGAGACGCAGAAACTGCTGGAGCGTCTCCGCACGCAGGCCGTGATCGAGTGGAAGGACGACACCTACCGCCAGCTCTATGCCAAGGCGCTCGGCGAGGTTCCTGGTTCATGAATATCGGCGGCGTGCCGATCGCGCACCAGGTCGCGCTCGCCCCGATGGCGGGCATGACCGACACCGCCTTCCGTCGCCTCGTCAAGCGGCGGGGAGGGTGCGGGCTCGTCGTGACCGAGATGGTGAGCTCCGAAGGCCTCGTGCGCGGCATCGATCGGACGCTCGAGTACGCGGAGTACACCGAGGAGGAGCGGCCGGTTTCGATTCAGATCTTCGGCGGCGATCCCCGGGTCATGGCCGACGCGGCCCAGATCGTCGAGCAGATGGGCGCCGACATCGTGGACGTCAACATGGGCTGTCCGGTGCCGAAGATCGCGAAGCACAACGCCGGATGCAGCTTGATGCGCGAGCCCGAGCACGCCGCGGCCGTGATAGCGGCCATGGTCAAGGCCGTGCGCATTCCGGTGACCGTGAAGATGCGTGCCGGATGGAACGAGCGGGAAATCAACGCGCCGGCCCTCGCCCGTCTGGTGGAGGACGTCGGCGCGGCTGCCGTTGCCGTTCATGGCCGGACGGCGGCGCAGTCCTACAGCGGCGAGTCCGACTGGTCCTTGATCGCCCGCGTGGCGGCCGACCTCCGCATCCCCGTATTTGGTTCAGGCGACTGCGTGCAGGCCGATCAAGTCGTTGGCAGGCTGCGTGACGCTGGCACGGCCGGAGTGCTCGTCGGCCGGGGGGCGTTGCGCAATCCCTGGATTTTTGCCGAGGCCGCACGCGCGCTCGATGGGAATCACCCGGTCCCTCCCTCCTTGGCGGAACGAGGCGCCTTCCTCCTCGAATACATCGACCTGCTGATGACCGAGCGTGTAGGCGAACAGCCCGGCTTCCGGCACGCGGCGCCTGGCGCCGCCATCGAGCCCCCGCCTCCGAGCCGAGGACGCGAGCGCTGGGTCGTCAATAAGCTCCGCGCCCTGGGCTCCTGGTACACCAAGGGGCTCGAGGGCGGGTCGGAGCTTCGCGTGGCGATCAACACCGCGGAATCCGTGGCCAGGCTGCGCGAGCTCGTCGCCGGCTTCTTCGTCGTAGAGCGCTCAGATCATGTGGGCGTAGGGGTCTAGACCAAATCCTCAACGGTCCAGTCGCCAGGTTCGCGGCCATCGACTTCAACCACGGTTGTCGATTCGCAGATCTCCCAGAATAGCCGGCCAAGCATTTCGTGCTTGGGATGCCTCAGATAGTCAACTAACGCTGCCGAATCAGCGAATTCAAGCACTGCGGCATACTTATAGGTCTTATGGCCCATTGCACGCGAATACCCTGGATCGATGGCGACGGCCTTGCCGATGATCGCCCGCTGGATAGACGGCACAGACCGGCACACATCCAGAAATGTTTGGGCGAACGACCTTGCTACATCGGCTGTCACCCCCACCTTCGGAGTGAACAACACGATGTGAGCGATCATCGTCTGGGCTTGGGAGGGCGGCGGCTCGTCGGCGTCCGCCGGCTGGCCGCCGGACGACCGGATCGGGCGCCGGCCGGCGGGCCTCCGGGTTTGCCGCCTGGCTTCTGGGTCTGCCGTCGCTTGAAGCGTGCGCGCTTCTGATCGCGCGTCAGTTGGTACTTGGCCTTGGGATCCACGTGGCTGCCGCCGGGTCGCCAGTCCCGGTTGCGGGACGGTCCGGTTCGGCGCGCGCGAAGTGCGGCCTCGGCCTCGCTGGGAGAGGTCCACAGCCGGCCGCGATCGAACCACTTCAGCATGCTGTCCGGCTGGGTGCGCTGGAGCTGACGCAGCGTGGGCAGCAACGACTCCGCATCGCGGCTCCGAAACGCGGTCGGCTGCCCGCCGGAGACGATGAGCCAGCAGCAGAAGCGCTTGGCCATGATTACTGGCGCTCGAGCCTCTTCAGCTTTTCGACGAGCGTCGTGCGCTTGACGTGCAGCAGATCGGCCGCCTGCCGCTTGTTTCCGCCGGTCCGGCCGAGCGCTCGTTTGATCAGCGACCGTTCGAAGTCGGACACGAGCCGTTCCATGTCGACGCCGCCGTCCGGGATGTCGACCTCCTCTTCGGACGCGGGCGGCCGCGTCTCCCGGATTTCGTCGGGCAGATCGGCGAACACGATCTGCGAGCGGCCTGGCGAGAGGGCGAAGGCGCGCTCCACCGTGTTCTCGAGCTGGCGCACGTTGCCCGGCCAGGCGTACGCCATCAGCGCCTGCTGCGCATCCTGCCCTACGGTCACACGGCCCCGCGTGGGCATGGCTTCCGCGCCAAGCCGATCGAGGAAGTGCTGCGCGAGCAGCGGAATGTCTGCGCGGCGCTCGCGGAGCGGCGGAATGCGCACGGGGATCACGTTGAGGCGGTAGAAGAGATCCTCGCGGAACGTGCCGGCTTCGACCATGCGCTTCAGGTCCGAGTTGGTGGCCGCAATGACCCGCACGTCCACTTTGATCGTCTGCGAGTCGCCGACGCGCTCGAACTCTCGTGACTGGACCACGCGCAGCAGCTTCGCCTGCAGCGCCGGGCTCATCGTACCCACTTCGTCGAGAAAGAGGGTGCCGCGGTTCGCCTGCTCCACGCGCCCCTGGCGGTTCGCGACCGCCCCGGTGAAAGCGCCGCGCACATGGCCGAAGAGTTCGGCTTCCAGCAGCGTCTCCGGAATCGCGCTGCAGTTGATGGCGACGAAACGCTGATTCCGGCGCGGGCTGGCGTCGTGAATGGCGCGCGCCGCGAGTTCCTTGCCGGTGCCGGTTTCGCCCGCCACCAGCACCGTGCTGGACGTCGCCGCGACCGTC
>CAZFAT010000414.1:0-6825 GCA_964517075.1 uncultured Solibacteraceae bacterium | reverse complement strand
TCGATCGCACTCGGGGGGAGCTACACGCCCAGGAGCGTCGGGTTCGGCGATCTGGACGGCGATGGCCGGCTCGACTACGTCATCAAGCAGCCGGACTTCAACACCGATCCGTATCATCGCCAGCAGTACTGGCGGCGAAGCCCCGAGCCGTTCACGCTCGAGGCGTACAGCGGCGCCACGGGACGGCTGATGTGGCGCTACGACATGGGTTGGGCCATCGAGACCGGTGTCTGGTACTCGCCGTACATCGTGTACGACATCGATCAGGATGGCGCGGCCGAGGTCTACACCAAGGCGGGCGAAGGCGATCCGCGCCAGATCGACGGCCGTGTGATCGACGGTCCGGAGTACCTCGTCAAGATCGATGGGCGAACGGGCCAGGTCGTCTCGCGGACCGCGTGGCACTCGCGCGAGGGGTGGACCGAGTACAACCGGTCGCAGCGCCACATGCTGGCCGTGGCGTATCTCGATGGCCGGACGCCGTCGCTCATCGTGCAGCGCGGCACCTACGACCTGATGAAGACCACGGCGCTCGATCGAAACCTGACGCCGATCTGGACGCGCGAGGCGCGGAACCCGCACAAACTCCCCGGGCCGGGCACGCACGGCCTCATCACCGCCGACGTCGACGAGGACGGGCGCGATGAACTTGTGCTGGGCGCCACCGCGCTCAACGAGGACGGCAGCGTGCTCTGGGATACCGGGCTCGGCCATCCTGACCCGTGTTACGTCGCCGACATCGATCCGCGTCGCCCTGGGCTGGAGATTTTCTTCGGCATCGAGCCACGCCGCGCGTCGGGCGGCCTCACTCTCGCATCGGCGCGCGACGGGCGCGTCCTGTGGTCCTTCGATCAGCCGACCACGCACGTGCACTCGAAGGGGATGATCGGTGACATCGATCCGACGCATCCCGGCATGGAGATGTACGCCGGCGAATCGGACGGCAGCCAGTTCTGGTTGTACGCCGCCGATGGCACGCGCCTGTCAGACAAGTCGTTCGGCACGCTCTCGCCAATCGCGCTCTGGTGGGATGACGACCCGCAGAAGGAAGTGCTGGTCGGCCGTCGGCTCTTCAAGTACCCGGACGAGACGATCATGGAGATCGAAGGGCGGGCGCTCGCGGTGGCCGACGTGCTCGGCGACTGGCGCGAGGAGATCATCGCGGCGCTCCCGGGGGAGCTGCGCATCTACTCGTCCACGCGCGCGTCCACCTGGCGGCGCCCGTGGTTGATGGACGATCGGCAGTATCGGCTCGGCGTGGCCGCCGGGTCGATGGGCTACTACCGCGAGCCGCAGCTCAGCACGAGCCTCGGCCGCTGACTCACCGGACGCGCGCCTGCCACAGGTCGAGCCCGGCGCGCATCTTCACCAGTTGGCCGCGGAACGCCGGATCGGTGGCAAGGTTCCGGACCTCCTCGGGGTCGTCGTTCAGGTTGAACAACTGCTCGTGGTCGAACTCGGGCCAGAACACGTACTTCCGGTCGCGGCGTATCACGCCCCGTGAGGAGGGAATGCGGTCCCGCGACGTGATCGTCGGGTGCTCGTAGAAGAACTCGTCGCGCCACGCCGGCGGCGTGACGGCGAGGTAGAGCGGGCTCACGTCCTGCCCCTGGACGGCCGCGGGGATCGGGCGGCCGGCGGCCGCCATGACGGTCGGCGCGATATCGAGGTTGAGGGCGAGCTGATCGCGCGTGGCGCCTCGACGTCCCGCCGGCAGCCTTGGGTCGCGCACGATGAGCGGCACACGGAGCGCCTGCTCGTACGGGTACCACTTGTCGGCCAGCCCGCGGTCGCCGTGGAAGTACCCGTTGTCGCCGATGAACGCGATGAGCGTGTTCTCGTAGACGCCCTGCGCCTTCAGTTCGTCCACGATGCGGCCGACCGCCGCATCGACCTCCGTGACGAGCCGGTAGTACCGCAGCATGTACTCCTGATAGCGTGCGGGCGTGTCGAAGCGCCACCGGAAGCGCACGCGGCCTTCGTTTGCATCCGTGGCGAGGAACGGCGGCAGCGCGGCCAGATATTTCGGATCGGCCAGCGGGGAGGGCGGGACCGTCACGCCATCGTAGAACGATGCGCTCCACTCCTGCGGCAGGTACTGTTCGGGCGCGCTGTCCTCGGCATGCGCCGCGAAGTAGCCGACGTTCAAGAGGAACGGCCGATCGCGCGGACGGGCGCGTAGGAACTCGATCGAGTCGCGCGCGTTCTTCTCCGTGACATGGACGCGTTCGCCGTCGGCACCGGCGATCCAGTGCCGTCCGTGGTACGCGCGCAGGACGTCGAAGTCGGCGGGCCGCGCCTGGCCCACGTCGTACTTGCCGACGTAGCCGGTCCAGTAGCCGGCGCGGCGCAGCACGCCGGGATACGTCTCGGCGAAGGCCTCCGGTGTGAGCGGCTTGCCGAAGCGGTCGATTCCGTGCCGCGACATGTACTGGCCGGTCAGCAGCGTCGCCCGGCTCGTCATGCAGATCGACGTCGTCACGCGCGCCTGGGTGAAGCGGATGCCCTCGGCCGCCAGCGCGTCCAGCCGCGGCGTTCGCACGATCCGATTGCCCGCGGCGCCAATCGAGTCCCAGCGCGTGTCGTCGATCACGAGGACGACGATGTTCAGCGGAGACGCTGGTGTTTGCGCGGGGGCGCGGGCGTGCGCCGATGACAGGGCGCATGCGGCGGCGATGAGCGCCAGGGCGGCTGATCGCATGAGGACGTGGACGATTGTACGCCCGGGACGCGCCCGCGGAGGCCGCCGGTTGGCGTCCGGCAGGCCGGGACGTCAGGTGCGGCGGAAGCGATCCAGCAGCCGTTCGGTCACCGTGCGGCGCCGCGGTGAGTACTGCTGGACAGCCGCGCGCACGTACGGTCGCGCCTGCCGGATTGCGTACGTGACGTATCCCGTGCGGCTGATGTCGGAGAGTGTGTGGCGATAGTCCTCGAGCAGTGCCGACGCCACGACACGTCCCGTGTGTCTCACCGCCAGCGCCCCGGACACCGACAGCCAGCGGACCTGGTCGGGCAGGCGGCCCACCGCGGATATCGCCATCACCGACGACAGCGCGAAGACCGACTTCTCCTGCCGGGCGGCCTCGTTCGTGACGGCAGTCCACAGGTCCATGACGGCCTCGGCCGATGGCAGCGACATCCGGGGGATCGTCGACGCCTGGTCGCGCAGGTCGCGCCACTCCGCGCGGAGGGTCGCGACATCCAGTGGTGGCGTGTTGACCGAGGCGGCGAGCCGGCCCGACGTCCGTTCGAGACCGTCGAGCAGTTGCTCGATGGTCGTGGCCGTGGCGTCGCGGTCGAGCAACCCGTCCGCCTTCAATGCCTCCGCGACCTTCGGGATGAGCTGCCGTCCGAAGCCGCACAGGTCGGCCAACGCCGCGAGCACCCATACCGGCGACGCCCTGAACGCGACGATGCCGAGCCCCTCGATGACGTTGCCGGCGGTGCGCCGCTTCAGGAAGTCGTCGGCGAGCAGAGCATCCCTGGCATAAACGCCTTCGACGCCGCCGACCTGCTCGATGAGGAACTGCAGCGTGGTGCCGACCAGGTGCTCGTAGAGCTTCGTTCCCCGAACGGACCGCGGGACGGCGACCTCGCTCAACTCACGAGTCGCTCCCGCACCCAGTCCCACGACAGAGCGGAGCAGACGTTCGGGCACGGACAGCAAATAACGGCGAACGGTCACCACGATCAGTCTAGCAACGCCGCTCGCGGCCAGCGACGGCGCTGACAGGTCTTGACAGCCCGCCTGCGTGCCCACGTAATAGGGACGCGGCCGCGGGGCCGCATCATCCACGAAAGGACCTGTTTGATGCGAATCATCCTGAGTTCGTTGCTGGTGCTTGGCGCGGCCGCGACGGTCGCGATCGCGGCGCAGAATCCCATGAGACCGGGCAACTGGGAAACGACCATGAAGATGGAGATGCCCGGCATGCCGGCCGGCGCGGGGATGCCCGAAATGAAGTCCAGCCGGTGCGTGACCGCGGCGCAATTGGCCAAGGATCCCGCGACGGGCCTGCCGAGCGGGGCGGCGGGCCAGAAGGACTGCACCCACTCCGACTACAAGGCCACCGGGAACGTGGTCTCGTGGAAAATGGCCTGCACCGGGCAGATGGCGATGACCGGCTCGGGTGAGCTGACCTTCAAGGGCGACAGCTACGAAGGCGCCATCAAGATGTCCATGCCGCAGGGGGAAATGACGATGCGCATGGCCGGCAAGAGGGCGGGCGACTGCACCGAGCCGTAGTCGCCCTCGCGGCCGCGATCGCCGGCGTCCTGTGCCCTGCCTGGCCGCTGGCGCAGGGCCCGGTGCCGCTGCGTCTGATGACCTGGAACATCGCCGCCGGGTCGGGCGGCCTGCCGGCGCTTGCCGAGGTGATCAGAGACGCCAGGCCCGACGTCGTGGCGCTGCAGGAAGTCGACGTCCACTGGAGCACGCGCAGCGCCTTCGCCGATCAGGCGGCCGAACTCGGCGACGCGCTCGACATGCAGGTGCGCTTCGGAGCGATCTACCAGTTACCTGGGGCGGCCACAGCGCCCCTGCGCGAGTTCGGGCTCGCCATCCTGAGCCGCCATCCCATCGTCGAGTTCCGTAACCACGTCATTCCGCGCCTGTCCACGCAATCCACGGCGACCGAGCCCGAACTCCTGCCCGGTTTTCTCGAGGCCACGGTCCAGATGGATGGCGCCCGGATGCGCGTGTTCAACACGCACCTGGACTATCGCGCGGACTCGCGCGTCCGCGTGCGTCAGGTGGCCGCGATGCTACAACTGCTGAATCAGGCGGCCGGCCCGGTGGTCCTGATGGGCGATCTCAATGCGCCGCCGACCGCCGCCGAACTGCAGCCGCTGTTCAGCCGGCTACGCGACGTTTGGCGGGAGCCCGGAGGTGTCGGCGCGGGATTGACCTATCCGGCGGCCAACCCGGTCCGCCGCATCGACTACATCCTCACGTCGCCTTATCTCCGTGCGCTCGAGGTCCGCGTGCTGCCGGTCCAGGTCTCCGATCACCGGCCGGTCGTCGCGAGCGTGGAAATGACGTCGGGCGGCGTTTCAAAATGAAAAGACGCCCGACGTCATCTCACGCCAGCACGGACACGACGGCCCCCATCAGCAGCACGGCGCCCAGCAGCCGCCAACCGAGGACGCGTGGCCCGTGCTGGTGCTCCGCGTTGTCGAACCAGTGCCCGAGTCCCCAGACGATGAGCACGCTCCAGAGGCCGCGCGCGCTGTAGATCACGTTGACGGCCGTCGCCTGGCCGTAGAGGGCGAGCACCGCGATCAGGATGATACCCTGCGCCGCAATCAGCGCGCCGCCGGCCAGCAACGGCCGCCAGGCGGGCCGCGGCACGTCCCGCAGCGGTGCGTCGAAGAGCGGAATCAGCGCGAGCGAATAGACCGCGACGATCCACATGAGCGCCGGCAGGAACCGGCCGGCGCCCCACACGGGCGCCCACTTCTGGACCAGGACGTCGAAGAGCGCGTAAGCCGTGGCCGCGAGCACGCCGATCGCGACGGTGAATCCGGCGTGATGATGCGATGTCCCCGCGCCGCTGCGATTCAGAAAGACGATACCCGCGCTGCTGAGGATGGCCGCCAGCCAGAGCGTGCCCGGCACGGTCTCGCCGATCACGAACGTCACGAAGAACGCCACCAGCACGACCTTCACCCCGAGCACGGGTGTGGCGACTGACACGTCGCCGCGCTCGATGGCCAGGAACCCGAGCGCCTGGCCCGCGACGAACAGCGCCGCGACCAGCGCCGGCTGCCACCACAGGGACAGGGGAGGGAAGGTCCCGCCCAGCAGCCAGAGCACGCTGAACGACGCGCCGCAGATCACATTGGCGACGAAGCTGATGCGCCAGAACCCGACGCCGTGCGTACCCGCCTGCTTGAGAAAGAGCGCCCCGAAGACGTACAACACGGAGCTCACGAGCGGCAGGAGCAGGAACACGCGAGGCCATCATAGTGAACGTTCACCTCGTCGACGGCACCTACGAGCTCTTCCGGCACTACTTCGCGGTGCCCTCGGCCCGGAATGCAAACGGTGCCGAGGTGGGCGCCGTGCGCGGCGTGCTGTCGTCGATGCTCTCGCTCCTGGGCGACGGCGCCACGCACGTGGCCGTGGCCACCGACCACGTCATCGAGTCGTTCCGCAACGAGCTCTGGCGCGGCTACAAGACCTCCGAGGGCATCGAACCAGCCCTGCTGGCGCAGTTTCATCCCCTCGAGGGCGCCCTCGCGGCCATGGGGCTCGTCGTGCTGGCCATGGTCGAGTTCGAGGCGGATGACGCGCTGGCGGCCGGCGCGGCCCGTGCCGCGGCCGACCCGCGCGTCGAGCGGGTGTTCATCTGCACGCCCGACAAGGATCTTGCGCAGGCCGTGGTCGGTACCCGTGTCGTCCAGCTCGATCGGCGCGCCCGCCAGATGCGCGACGAAGCCGGCGTGGTGCTCAAGTTCGGCGTGCCGCCCGCGTCGATTCCTGACTACCTGGCGCTCGTCGGGGACTCAGCCGACGGGTATCCGGGATTGCCCGGGTGGGGGCCCAAGTCGGCGGCGGCTCTCATCGGGCACTACGGCCATCTGGAAGCGATTCCCGAGCGGGCTGCCGACTGGGCGGTTCCCGTCCGCGGCGCCGCGTCGCTCGCCGCCGCCTTCAGCGAGTACGGGCCGCAGGCGTTCCTGTTTCGGGACCTGGCGACGCTGCGGCTCGACGCGCCGGTCTTCGACTCAGTCGACGCGCTGCGCTGGACCGGGCCGCGACCGGAGTTCGAGGCCCTGGCCCGATCGCTCGGCGCGCCGGACCTGTTCGCCCGCGCGCGCGCG
>CAZFAT010000413.1:0-16630 GCA_964517075.1 uncultured Solibacteraceae bacterium | reverse complement strand
CGGGAGCTCGGGCAGGATCCGCTGGCCTATTGCGATCGCATGGCCGACGAGTTCCGCGACGTCTGGCGCCGGCTCGACATTTCGTTCGACGACTTCATCCGCACGACCGAGCCTCGTCACCGGCAGGCCGTCGAGGCCTTTCTGCAGAAATCGCACGCGGCCGGCGACATCTACGAAGGCCTGTACGAGGGCTGGTACTGCATTTCCTGCGAGGAATTCAAGCAGGAGCGCGACCTCCTCGAGGGACGCTGCCCGATTCACGAGCGTCCCGCCGAGTGGATCAAGGAACGGAATCACTTCTTCCGGCTCTCGAAGTACCGCGACCGGCTGCTGCAGCTCTACGCGGAGCAGCCGGGCTGGGTGGCGCCCGACACGCGGCGCAACGAGATGCTGCGGGTGCTGGAAGGCGGCCTCGACGACATCTCGGTGAGCCGCGCGGGGCAGGCGTGGGGCATCCCGTTCCCGCTCGACGCGTCCAGCGTCGTGTACGTCTGGTACGACGCGCTGATCAATTACCTCGCGGCGGCCGGCTACGGGCGCGATCCCCATGAGGTGGCGACCTGGTGGCCGGCCCGCCTGCACGTCATCGGGAAGGACATCACGCGCTTTCACTGCATCGTCTGGCCCGCCATGCTGATGAGCGCCGGGCTCCCGCTCCCGGCGCAGGTCTTCGGCCACGGATTCGTCCTGCTGAAGGGCGAGAAGATGAGCAAGTCACTCGGGACTTTTCTCGATCCGCTCGAGGCCGCGGCGCGACTGGGCCCGGATCCCCTGCGGCTGTATCTCGTGAAGGAAATCGTCTACGGCTCGGACGGCGACTTCACCTGGGATCGGTTCGAGGAGAAGTACAACGTCGACCTCGCCAACAACCTGGGCAACCTCGTCCATCGGGTGACGGCCATGGCCGGCCGCTATCGCGGCGGGGAGCTCGGCGCGGCCGGCGGCGGCGATCGGCTGCCGGCGGCCATCGAGCGGGCGGTGGCCGCGTACCGCACGGCGATGGAACAGTTCGCCCTCGACGAGGCGTGCCGCCAGGCCTTTCGCCTGATTGACGCCACCAACGAGCACATCACCGCGAGCGAGCCGTGGGTGCTGGCCCGCGACGGCCGCGACCGCGAGCTCGACGGTGCGCTGTGGCAGGCGGCCGAGGCGTTACGCGTGGCCGCCGTCCTGCTCACCCCCGTCATCCCCGAATCCGCCGGCAGGATTCTCGACCGGCTGGGTGCGCGGCCCGCCGGGACCTCGACGCTTCGGCTCGACGACGACGGCCAGTTCCGGACGAGCGGCGCGGCGAGGATGACGCACGGCGAGGCGCTGTGGCCGCGACTCGAACCGCCCGCCGCCGCGCCCGGGACTCAGACCAAGGAGACTTCCGTGACCGAACTGCCCAAGGATTTGCCCGGCGCCGCCGCACCGGCCGGCCCGAGCACACCCGCGCCGGCGACCGCGCCCGATACCCGGATTTCCATCGATGACTTCATGAAAGTCGAGCTTCGTGTGGCGCACATTGTGGGCGCCGAGCGCGTGCCGAACTCCAAGAAGCTCGTCAAGCTCGACGTCGACCTCGGCACGGAACGGCGCGTCATCGTCGCCGGCATTGCCGAGGCGTACGCCGCCGACGCGCTGGTCGGCCGGTTCGTGGCCCTCGTCGCCAACCTGAAGCCGGCCAAGCTGATGGGGATCGAGTCGAACGGGATGGTCCTGGCCGCGAGTCCGGACGGCGGCGCGCCGATTCTCCTGACGTTCGACCAGCCCCCGGCGCCCGGCACACGGATCCGGTAGACCGGCGTCGCCGTGACGAAGCCGGTCGACTCCTCGCCGAGTCTCAGCATGGCGGCGGGCCCGCCGGTGTCCGACTCGCACTGCCACCTCGCCGACGAGGCCTATCTCGAGGATCTCGATGCGGTCGTCGCGCGGGCACAGGCGGCGCATGTCGTCTCCGCCCTTTGCATTCTCTCGGCCGATGACGCCGGGGAGCTTGGACGCATCCCCACGGTTCGGAGCGCGTGGCCGGCGGTCCGCTTCGCGGCGGCCGTGCACCCGCACCGCGCGGGACGCTACGAGGGACACGCCGCCGATGTCGTCGCGGTCACGCGCGCGGCCGTCGAGGCGGCCGACGCCCGCGCGATTGGCGAGATCGGCCTGGACTACCACTACGACTTCGCTCCGAGGACCGTGCAACAGGACGTGTTCGCGGCGCAGGTCGCCCTGGCCGTCGAGCTCGATCTACCGGTGGTCATCCATATGCGCGAGGCTGCCGAGGATACGGTGGCCATCCTGCACGCGGCCGGCCGCGCGCTGCGCGGCGTGATGCACTGCTTCAGTGGGACCCTGGAGGAGGCCAGGCGTGCCCTCGACCTCGGGTTCCTGCTGTCGCTGGCGGGTATCCTGACGTTTCCGCGGGCGGGTGCGCTGCGGGAGGTCGCCTCCTACGTGCCGGCCGATCGCCTGCTCGTGGAAACCGACGCCCCGTATCTCGCGCCGGTGCCGCATCGCGGCCGCCGCAACGAGCCGGCCTGGGTTCAACGGACGGTCCAGACGCTGGCCGAGACCCGCGGCGAGCGCGTGACCGATCTCGCCGAACGCCTGCAGCAGAATTTCACGCACTTCGTCGCGCCACGCGGGCGTGCGTAGCGCCGTGCCCGCCGGCGATGCAGGCCGGCTGCGTTGACACTCCATTGAAACCTATGGTCTGATTCCGGCAGGTTTTCTCCGTGAGTCCCCACGCGAGGCCGGTCTCGGCGAACCCCGCCACCCAACCCCTGCCGGATCTCGCACAGATTTTCGAGCCGGTGCGGGAAGAACTCGCGCGCGTGGAGCGCGAGTTCGCGCGGCATCTCGAGTCGCGCGTCGAGCTCATCCCGCAGATGGGCAAGTACGTGCAGATGAGCGGCGGCAAGCGCGTGCGGCCGGCGGTGCTCCTCATGTCCGCGCGGCTCTGCGGCTATCGCGGCGATCGCAGCGTGCTGAACGCCGCCGTCGTCGAGTTCATCCACACTGCCACGCTCGTCCACGACGACATCATCGACGGCGCCGAGACGCGGCGCGGCCGCCTCACCGCCCACTCCCGGTGGGGCAGCGACATCACGGTCCTCCTCGGCGACTATCTCTACATCCGCTCGATGGCGATGGCGCTCACGCAGGACAGCCTCGACGTGGTCCGCCTGCTCTGCGACTGCACGCTGAAGATGATCGAGGGCGAGCTCCAGCAGCTCACCAAGACGGGCGACGCGACCATTACCGAAGAGGAGCACTTCGAAATCATCCGCCGGAAGACCGCGCACCTCTTCGCCGGGTGCGCGGAGATCGGCGGCCTACTGGGCGACGCCACGCTCGAGCAGCGAACGGCGCTCCGCGAGTACGGCTTCAACCTGGGCATCGCCTTCCAGATCATCGACGACGTGCTGGATTACGTGGCGGAGGCGTCGGCGCTCGGGAAGCCGATTGGCGGGGACCTGCGCGAAGGCAAGGTCACGCTGCCCATCATCCTCCTCCTGCAGCGCACGGGCCCCGATGTCGCGGAGCTCATCAGCGGCATCGTCGCCGACGGCCACGTCACGCCGGAGCAGTGGCGGACCATCCGCGATCTGCTCACCCGCCACGGCGCGCTGGAAGCCGCGATCGAGCGGGCCATCCTCCACGCCACGCGCGCCCGGCAACAGCTCCTCGGCGCCTTCCGCCCCTCGACCGAACGGGACGCCCTCATCGCGCTCACCGACTATGTGCTCAGCAGAGACCGGTGAGTCCTGTATTGAAGATCGGCGATCGCATCGTTGATGATTGAATGAAGGAGGCGGGTGGCCCAGTTGATGATCGAACGCAGGCATCATCAATCAGCCAGTCAGCAATCGTCAGTCAATTCTCAATGATGCGATCATCAGATCATCAATTCAGATGACAGTGCCCGCTTCAGACCGCGTCGCTGAACTGCGCCGTCAGATTCGCTACCACGATGAGAAGTATTACGTGGACGACGCGCCGGAGATCTCCGACGCGGAGTACGACGCCCTCATGCACGAGCTGGCGGCGCTCGAGGCGGCGCATCCGGAGCTCGACGACCCGGCCTCGCCCACCAAGCGCGTCGCGGGCCGGGTGGGCGAGGGATTCGACACCGTCCGGCACCTCGTCCCCATGCTCAGCCTGGACAACGCGTACACGGAGGCAGAGCTCCGGCAGTTCGACGAGCGGTTGGGTCGGGCAGTAGGAATCCCGGCCGGCCGGGCGCTGCCCTACGTCGCTGAGCTGAAGATCGACGGACTCAGCATTGCGCTGACTTACGAGCACGGCCGCCTGGTCCGCGCCGTCACACGCGGCGACGGCATCGAGGGGGAGAACGTCACCCACAGCGTGCGCGTGATTCGCGCGCTGCCGCGGGCGCTCACCGGCAGCGACCTGCCGGCCACGGTCGAGATCCGCGGCGAGGTGTTCCTGCCGCGCCAGGAATTCGAGCGGATGAACGACGCACGCGCCGCCGCGGGCGAACCGTTGTTCGCCAACCCGCGTAACGCGGCCGCCGGCGCCGTCCGGACGCTCGACAGCCGCGCGGTGGCCCGGCGCGGCCTCAGCGCCTACACCTATCAGATCGTCGACCCGGCCGGCGCGGCCCCCGCCGGATGGCATGCCGGCGTGCTCGACCGGCTCAAGCAGTGGGGCCTGCCCGTCGAGCCCCACTGGCGGCGCGCGGCCAGCATCGACCAGGTCATGGCCTATTGCCATGAATGGGCGGAGCGGCGGCGGACGCTGCCCTTCGAAACGGATGGCGTCGTCGTCAAGCTCGACGACCTGGCGCTCCGCGAGCGGGCGGGGCAGACCGCCAAGTTTCCGCGCTGGGCCGTCGCGTTCAAGTTCCCCGCCGAGCAGGCCACGACGCGGCTGCTCCGCATCGACGTCAACGTCGGCCGCACCGGCGCCGTCACTCCCTATGCCGTGCTGGAGCCCGTCCGACTCGGCGGGACCGTCATTCAGATGGCGACGCTGCACAACGCCCAGGAGGTCGAACGCCGCGACGTGCGCGACGGGGACCTCGTGATCATCGAGAAGGGCGGCGACATCATTCCGAAGGTCGTGCGCGCGGTGGTCACGGACGGTGCGACCCGCGGGCCGACGTGGCGGATGCCGTCGACGTGCCCGTTCTGCGGCAGCGCGCTCGCGAAGCCCGACGAAGAAGCGGTTTGGCGGTGCGAGAACGCCTCTTGTCCGGCTCGGATCCGCCGCAGCCTGCTGCACTTCGCGTCGCGGCGCGCCATGAACATCGAGGGGCTGGGTGAATCACTCGTCGATCAGCTCGTCGCGACCGGCCTCGTGCATGACTACGCCGACCTCTACGGCCTGACGGTCGAGCGGCTCGCGGCGCTCGAGCGGATGGGCCGGAAGTCGGCGGCCAACCTGGTGGCCGAGATCGATCGCAGCCGCTCCGCCGAGCTGTGGCGTGTCCTGCACGGGATGGGCATCCGGCACGTGGGCGAGGGTGGCGCGCGCGCGCTCGCGGCGGCCTTCGGATCGATGCGCGCCCTGCGCGCGGCCCGCCTCGAGGCCCTGCAGGTCGTGCCCGACATCGGCGAGGTCGTGGCGACTTCCGTCCGGCGCTTCCTCGACGAACCTGCCAACGGGGCGCTCATCGATCGCCTGCTCGATGCGGGAGTACGCATGGAGGATCCGGCGACCGACACCACCGTATCGGCCGCCGCCCACCCACTGGCGGGCGCCACGTTCGTGCTGACGGGTACGCTCGATCGCATGAGCCGCGAAGCCGCCGCGGAGCGTATCGCCGCGCTGGGCGGCAAGGTGAGTTCGTCGGTCAGCCGCAAGACGACGTGGCTCGTGGCCGGCCGGGACCCTGGGTCGAAAGTGGACAAGGCGCGCACCCTCGGGGTGCGCGAGCTCGATGAGACCGCGTTTCTGGCTCTTATAATGAAACCGTGAGGCTCAGATGACTCGGCAGACGGGCCCGATCGTCCTGCTGGCGGCCGTGGTCAGCTTCCTGTTGGGGCTGGTCGTGGCAGGCACGCGTCCCCCCGCTCCAACGAGCGCGCCTCTCAGCCCGCCGGGCGCCGCGGAGATCGAACCGCTGGTCCTGCCCGCGGTCGTCTCGCGGCCCGCTGGCGCGTCGCTCCCCTCGCCGGTGGACTTCGCCGCTGTCGCGCAAGCGGTCAATCCCGCGGTCGTCAACGTCGATACGGCCTCACGCCGCGCCGAGTCTTCGACCCGTCCCGGACGGCGTTCGGGCGGTGGCGTCAATCTCCGCGAAGGCTCCGGCAGCGGCTTCGTCATCGATCCGGCCGGTTACATCCTGACCAATCATCACGTCGTCGCCGGCGCCGACCGCGTGACGGTCACGCTCGGGGACGGTCGATTGTTCCGCGCGGAGGTGGTGGGAGTGGACCCGGCCATCGACGTCGCGCTGCTGCGGGTGCAGTCGGCCTCGCCCCTCCCCACGGTACCGCTCGGTGATTCCGACGCCCTACGGGTGGGCGAGTGGGTCTGCGCCATCGGCAATCCGCTGGGCGTCTACGCGCACTCGGTGACGGTCGGCGTCGTCAGTTACCTCGGTCGCAAGCTGTGGGATCAGGCGCTCGACGCCTTCATCCAGACCGACGCGGCGATCATTGTCGGGAACAGCGGCGGACCGCTGATCAACGCGCGGGGCGAGGTCGTCGGCATCACGACTGCCGTGAGCGCCCAGGCCCCGAACATCGGGTTCGCCGTGCCGATCGCTCAGGTCGTCGCGGTGCTGCCCCAATTGCGCGCGTACGGCCGGGTGGCGCGCGGGTTCATTGGCATCGGCCTGACGTCGGTCACGCCGCCGCTCCGCCGCGCCCTTCGGCTGGGGCCGGAGCGGGGGGCACTCGTGGAAGACGTCTCGGCGGGCACGCCTGCCGCCGCCGCCGGTCTGCGTCCCTATGACGTCGTCGTCGCGGTGGATGGCCAGCCAGTCACCTCAGATGAGGATCTGATCCGATTCGTCTCCGAACGAGCCCCGGGCACACTGGCCGCCCTGCGGCTCTGGCGCGACGGAACGGTGCGTGACGTGCACGTCAAGCTGCGGGACCGGCCGCTGCCCGAGGCGGTGCGGCGGCGGACGCCGCGCGGCGACGGGATGGCAGACGCCAGGCCGACGTCGCGTGCGTACGCCCCGCTGGGACTGGCCGTCCGGGATCTCGATCTGTCGACGATCGAGCGGCTCCGTCTGCCCGGCACAATTCAGGGTGTGTTAGTCACCGAGGTGGACCCGGCGGGACCGGCGCGTCTCACCGGGATTCGCGCAAACCAGATTCTCCTGGAGATCAACCGTCGGGCCGTCCCCTCTGAGGCGGCGTATCGCGCGATCGTCGCCGCGCTGCAGCCCGGCGAGGCGGCGGCGGTATTGATTTACAACCGCGTCACGGGGGATCGCTCCATCACCACCGTCATGCTCGATCCGGCGCCATGAAAGCCCGGATCCTCGTCATCGATGACGAGTCCGCCATCCGCGACACCATGCGGATGATTCTCGAGTACGAGGGACACGACGTACTCGCGGCGGGCTCCGGTCCCGAGGGACTGGCCCTCGTGGAGCGCGAGGCGCCCGATCTGGTCTTTCTCGACGTGAAGATGCCTGGCCTCGACGGACTCGAGGTCCTCAGCCGGCTGCGCGGGCTGAGCGAGGCGCTGCCGGTGGTGATCATCTCCGCGCATGGGACGAGCGCGACGGCGCTCGAGGCCGGGCGGCTGGGCGCGTTCCGGTTCATCGAGAAGCCGCTCTCCAAGGAACAGGTCCTCGACGCCGTGCGCGAAGGAGTCGAGCTTGGCAGTCTCAGGCGGGAGAACCGCACGCTGCGGACCGCGCTCGAGAGCCGCCATCAGCTCGTCGGCGACAGTCCGGCGCTCGCGCGCGTCATGGACCAGGTGCGGCGGGCCGCGCCCAGTCACGCCACCGTGCTGATTCTC
This sequence comes from uncultured Solibacteraceae bacterium, assembly GCA_964517075.1. Taxonomy (GTDB): domain Bacteria; phylum Acidobacteriota; class Vicinamibacteria; order Vicinamibacterales; family SCN-69-37; genus CAZFAT01. Next base: position 8,704 of record CAZFAT010000413.1, on the reverse strand, counting down.
GGCGAAAGCGGCGTCGGCAAGGAACTCGTCGCGCGCGCGATTCACCGCGGAAGCCTGCGCGCGCGCGAGCGCTTCGTGCAGGTGAACTGCGCCGCCATCCCCGAGGACTTGATCGAGTCGGAGCTGTTCGGCCACGAGCGCGGGGCGTTCACCGGCGCCACCGACAAGCAGGTGGGGAAGTTCGAGCTCGCTGACCGCGGCACCATCTTCCTCGATGAAGTGGGCGACATGAGCGCCCGGACACAGGCCAAAGTGCTGCGCGTGCTCCAGGAGGGCGAGGTCGAACGCCTGGGCTCGTCGCGTACCACCAAAGTTGACGTTCGGGTGATTGCGGCCACGAACAAGGACCTCGAGGACGAGATCGCGCAGGGCCGCTTTCGCGAGGACCTGTACTTCCGGTTGAGCGTCATCCCGATTCTCGTGGCGCCGCTGCGGGAACGCACCGAGGACATCCCGGCACTCGTCCAGCACTTCGTCGCGCAGTTCAGCCGCGAGAGCAATCGCCGGCCCGTGCGTTTTGCCTCGGCCGCGCTCGACGTGCTTCGCCAGGCACCCTGGCGGGGCAACGTGCGCGAGCTGCGCAATGCCGTCGAGCGGCTGCTGATCATGAGCGACCGCGACGTCATCGAGGCCGACGACGTTCGTCAAGTCCTGCGGGTGGGCGCGCGGCCGGCGCCCGTAGCGGCGACGGTCACACCGGTCACCGGGGAAGGGGCGGGGCCGGGCCCGCTGGCTGACCACAAGCCCGCGACTCTCCGCGAGTTCAAGGAATGGTCCGAGCGGGCGTTCATCGTGGAGAAGCTGCGGGAGTATAGCTGGAACATCTCGAAGACCGCCGACGTGATCGACACGCCGCGGAGCAATCTGTACAAGAAGCTCGAGCAGTACGGCATCAGCCAGGAAGTGGACGGCTAGGGCGGGGGCAGCGCGACCTGCTAACATCGAATGTTCCGCCGCAGCGGATCAGACGATCGCCGCCCGCCCTCGCTCGCGGCTCTTCGAGCGAGCGTCGGCGGGGGGAGGAAAGTCCGAACTCCAGAGGGCAGTGCGCCGGGTAATACCCGGTCGGGGCAACCCGAAGGAAAGTGGCACAGAAAAGATACCGCCCACCTTCGCTCTCGGCTCTTCGAGCCTCGAGCTACGGTGGGCAAGCCCGCGGGCGCTGTCGGCGTCTGTGGGCCTGCCCACCGTAGCCCGAGCCCGAAGGGCGGAGGGCGGAGGTGGGTAAGGGTGAAAAGGTGCGGTAAGAGCGCACCGCGTCGGCCGTAAGGTCGATGGCAGGCCAAACCCCGCACGGAGCAAGGCCAAATAGGGAGGCGCTTGAGGACGGCCCGTCCGAAGCCTCCGGGTAGGCTGCTCGAGCTCGCCAGTAATGCCGAGCCTAGAGGAATGATCGTCGTCTCGCCGAATCCCGCCGTCAGGCGGGAGGAGGCGGGAAACAGAATTCGGCTTACGATTCGCTGCGGTGGACTTGTTGTTGCGAGGGGGATCCTGATGCGCGGCTCGCAGACGTCGATCACCATACTGGGCAGTGTCGTGCTGGGTGTCGCCCTGCTGGCGCAGGCACCGGGACGTGGCGCGCCGTCTCCGAGCGCGGCAGCCGTTGCGGCCGAACCGCAAGGGGGACGCCAGGGCGGGCGCGGCGGCCGAGGCGGCGGCCGCGGCGGCGTGGCGATTCAGCCAGGCGAGGAATGCCCGCCCGGCATGACCGAGTGGCGCGCCGACAGCTGCCGCGCGCCCGAGTTTCCCGCGCCGTCGATCCTCGATTACCGTCCGCGTTCGACGCTGGTCACGGCCGAGCACCCGGTGCCCCGCGCCAAGTTCGGCGCGGTCGACTACCACGCCCACGTCGCGAACCGGCTCGCGTCTCCCGAGGCGCTGGCGTTGCTGATGAAGGATCTCGACAGCATTGGCGTGCAGCTCGCGGTCAGTTCCGACAGCATGTCGGGCGAGCGGCTGCAGCGCGCGATCGAGGTCGTTCGCAACAGTCCCTACAGGGATCGCGTGCGGATTCTGACGGGCATCAGCTTCCAGGGCGTCGGACCAGGCTGGGCGGAGAAAGCCGTCGCCCAGCTCGAGGCGGATGTGAAGGCCGGCGCCGTGGGCGTCGGCGAGATCGGCAAAGGACTCGGCCTGAGCACCCGGAAGGCCGACGGCACCCGCTTGAAGATCGACGACCCCGACCTGGATCCCGTCTGGGCCGCGTGCGCCCGGCTCAACATCCCGGTGTTCATTCACACGGCGGACCCGCCGGAGTTCTTCCAGCCGCTGGACTACCACAACGAACGTTGGCTCGAACTGGCCCTGTTTCCGGACCGCCGGTGGATGACCGACGAGTACCCGAAGATCGAGGAACTCTTCGCCGAGCGAGATCGTCTGTTTCGGAGACATCCGAAGACGCGGTTCGTGGCCGCGCACCTGGGTTGGCACGGCAGCGATCTCGCGCGGCTGGGCAAGCTCTTCGACGAGATGCCGAACGTGACGGCTGAACTGGGCGCGGTCTTGTACGAGCTGGGCCGCCAGCCCCGGGCCGCGCGCGAGTTCTTCATCAAGTACCAGGATCGCCTGCTGTTCGGCAAGGACACGTTCGAGCCGTCCGAGTTTCCGTACTACTGGCGCGTGTTCGAGACGGCTGATGAATACTTCGACTACTACCGGAACTACCACGCCTTCTGGAAGCTCTACGGTCTCGACCTCCCGGATGTCGTCCTGAGGAAGATCTACTATCAGAACGCGGTCCGCATTACGCCTGGGCTGCCGCAGACGGGCTGGCCGCGGTAGGCAATGGAGGGGCAGGATCGAGTGGCACATTACCTGGTGACCGGTGGGGCGGGCTTCATCGGATCCCATCTCGTCGAGGAGCTTCTGCGGCGCGGCCATGCCGTCCGCGTGGTGGACAACTTCGTTACGGGCCGCCGCGAGAATCTCCCGGCCTCGGGCGCCGTCGACCTCATCGAAGGCGACCTGGCCGACGACGGGGTCGCCGCACGGGCGGTGGCGGGGTGCGACTTCGTCCTGCACCAGGCGGCGCTCGCATCGGTGCCCCGCTCAGTGAAGGATCCCGCCGGATCGCACCGCGCGAACGTCGACGCGACGCTCAACGTGCTGCTGGCCGCGCGCGACGCCCGCGTCAAGCGGCTGGTTTTCGCCGGGTCGTCGTCGGTCTACGGCAATGCGGCCGTGCTGCCCAAGCGCGAGGACATGCGACCGAAGCCGCTGTCGCCCTACGCCCTGCAGAAGCTCGTCGGTGAGCAGTACTGCCAGCTGTTCACGCAGCTCTACGGCCTGGAGACCGTCACCACGCGGTACTTCAACGTGTTCGGCCCGCGGCAACGGGCCGACTCGCCGTACTCGGGCGTCATCTCGCTGTTCGTCCGCTTGCTGGCCGACGGCCAGGCGCCGACCATTCACGGCGACGGCCGCCAGACCCGCGACTTCACCTATGTGACCGATGTCGTCAACGGCGTGCTCCGGGCGTGCGAGGCGCCGAACGCCGCGGGAGAAGTCATCAACGTCGCGGCCGGGGGACGAGTGTCGTTGCTCGACCTCGTGCGCTCGCTGCAGACAATCCTGAAGACCGACCTCCCGCCCGTGCACGGACCGGTGCGGGAGGGCGACGTGCGCGACTCGCAGGCCGATATTTTCAAGGCGCGCCAGTTGCTGGGCTTCGAGCCGGTCGTGAGCTTTGGCGACGGGCTCCGCCACACCGTCGAGTGGTGCCTCGGCTCGACGGCGGCCCGCGTGTAGCCGCCGGATCGCTCCCTGGAGGACCCGATGAAGCAGGTGTCGCGTCGTGACCTTGGACGGCTCGCGGCGGGTCTCGTCGCATCCGGCGCCGTGCCGCTGACCGCCGGACAGCAGGCGCCCGAGAGCGCGGCGCGCTACATCGGCCCGCTCACGGGCGTGGACAAGGGACTGGACGGCCGGGCGTTCGATCCGGTCGCGTACTCGCGGGACCTCTTCGCCGCCGCGCCGCGCCAGCTGCGCTTCCAGGCGCGGACGCGCGCCCAGGCCGAGACGTGGCAGCGCGACCTGCGCGCCCGGATCGCGCAACTCCTCGGCGGGTTTCCGGCTGCGCGCCCGCCCCTCGCGCCCGTCACCCTGGAGGCGCGAACGTTTGCCGGGTACACGCGCGAGAAGATCGTGTTCGATGCAAGGCCGGGGGTCAGCGTCCTCGCGTACGTCCTCGTGCCGACCGGAGCCCGGCGGCCGGCGCCCGTCATGATCTGCGTGCCCGGCCACGGACGCGGCGTGGACGACATCGTCGGGATCGACGACCGCGGGCGGGATCGCACCGACAAGGCGGGCTATCAGCATGACTTCGCGCTGCAGGTGGTGGAGGCGGGCATGGCCGCCGTGGCCATCGAACCGCTCGGTTTCGGCTGTCGCCGCGATCCCATCAACGCCCGGCAGGGTCTGTCGCGGAGCGCCTGTCAGCCCTCGGCCGGCGGCGCGCTGCTCGTCGGACAGACGATGCTGGGCTGGCGGGTGTGGGACGTGATGCGGACGATCGATTACATCGCGACGCGCGCGGATCTCGATGCCGCGCGCGTCGGATGCATGGGCATCTCCGGCGGCGGCACGGTCACCGTCTTCGCGGCGGCGCTCGAGCCCCGCGTGCAGGTGGCGCTCGTCAGCGGCTATCTCAACACGTTCCGCGACAGCGTCGGCAGCCTGTCGCACTGCATCGACAACTACGTGCCGGGCATCCTCAACTGGGCCGAGATGCACGACGTGGCCGGGCTGTTCGCGCCGCGGCCGCTGTTCGTCGAATCGGGCGAGAAGGACAACATCTTCCCTGTCGCCGCCAGTATCGAGAGCTTCGGCCAGGTGCGGGACATCTATCGCGTCTTCGGCGCGGAGAGCGTGGTCGAACACGAAGTGTTCCCCGACGAGCACGCCTTCTGGGGCCGGCGCGGCGTGCCGTTCCTGGCCCGTCATCTCCGCGCATAACGGCCGATCGTTGGCAACCTCCATGTTCACGCGGATCCTGATCGATATCGACGTCCTCGCAGAGGACCATCCTGCGATCGATCAGGGTCTGGATCTCGCCGCGCGCGCCGGCAGCGCCGTGACACTGGTCGACACGCTGCCCGAGTTCCCTCCGGCGGCGACCCGCGTCCTCAGCGCGGAGGTGGAGCAGGAAGTCGTCGCGCATCGACAGCAGCGGCTGGCCGCCATCGCGACCCGCCGATCGGCGTCGCCGCTGATCGAGACACGTCTGCTGCGGGGAAAGCCGTCGGTGGCCATCGTGCAGGAGGTCCTCCGGGGCGGGCACGATCTGGTAATTCGGTCGCACGGGCGCGAAAAGGGCGAGACGCCCCCGTTCGGTCCGGTCGATCTCCAACTGCTCCGCACCTGCCCGTGCCCGGTCTGGCTGGTCGCCCGAGGTGCCGCCGGGCCGCCTCGCCGGCTGCTCGCCGCTGTCGATGTCTCCGATCCGGCGCCGGACGCTCGGGCGCTCAGCCAGGCGATCGTCGAACTGGCGGCCGCCATCCGCACCCTCGAGGACGGTGAACTCACGGTGCTCCACGCCTGGCAGGTCTTTGGCCGGGACCTGCTGTCCTCCCACATGTCCCACGAGGATCTGAGCGACTATGTGGCCGAGGCCACTGCGGATGCCACACGGATGTTCGACGACTTCGCGTTGCAGTTGGGTGCGCTGAAGGCGGCGGCCCGGTTCGAGCTGGCGGAAGGCGAGCCTCATCGCGTGATTGTGGATGCGGTCAAGGGCGGCCGCTTCGACCTCGTGGTCATCGGCACCGTCGCGCGAACCGGCCTGACCGGTTTCCTGATGGGGAACACCGCCGAGCGCGTGCTGCGCGACCTGCGCGGGTCGGTGCTGGCGGTCAAGCCGGCCGGATTCGTAAGCCCGATTACCCTTGACGCCAGAGCAGCACCGTCGCGATGAGGTACACCGTGATCATGGCGAGGGCGTCCCAGGCCAGACGATAGCGTTTGCGCTGCGCCCGGTACGTCAGGCCGATCACGGCCACCGCCGTCATGATCATGGCCGCCGTGGCCGTGATCGTGTGGGCGGCCGAGACCGTCGCGAGGAGCGATCCTGAGCGGTAGAAGATGTCATCGATGCCGAGGACCGCGACGTTGAAGAGATTGCTGCCGAACAGGTTGGACGCCGCCATGTCCAGCGCTCCGATGCGCGCCGCCGCAACCGACACGACAACCTCCGGCAGCGAGGTCGCGACCGCGACGAAGAAGCTCCCCACGAAGCTCTGATCGAGGCCGGTGTGCTGGGCCACCGCGGCACCCGCGCCAGGCAGGTACGTCGCCGCGCCCACCAGCACGCCCGCGGCCAGGACGAACAGCACGATGGTCCGCTCACGCGAGACGTCGCGATAGCGGACCTCACCGGTCATCTCCTCCGCCAGCGCGGAGATCCGCGTGCGCTCGAAGTTCGACACCGTGCGGGTGGCGGTCCCATAAACGGCGAGGAACACGAGGCTGTGCAGTCCGACCCATCCCACCGTGGGGGCGAGCGGACCTGCCAGCATCGCCAGCGCCGCACCGCCCAGCTGGACCAGGCCGAAGCCCGCCGACAGCACGTGCCCCTGGTGCAGCGTTGCTGAGAGTGGCACGCGGCGGCCGAAGTCCAGGCACGCCAGGATGACGAGATTGAACATGCAACTGCCCAGTGCGTCGCCCACGGCGATCTCCGGCACGTCGAACACCAGCACCGCGCTCGCGCCGGTGATGAGTTCCGGCAGCGAGGTGACGGTGGCCATGAGCACCAGTCCGGTCCAGGTGCCCCCGAGCCCCGTCTTCGTCGCCAGGATGTCGCCGTAGCGCGCCAGGCGAATGCCGGCCAGGAGGACCAGTACCGCGCAGGCGACCAGTTGCAGGAGGCTCACGGAGAGGGCGCTCATGTCGCGCGTTCATCTTGTGCCGGAACGACACGAGTGCGCCCAGGGCCACCGCCCGTCTCTCGCCGGTTCGCGCAATGACCCGCCGTCCGCGCGGGAAATCGCGCAGCCCGGCGCCTGACCGCGGGCCCAGCCGGATCGATGGTCGCGCACGGGCCCGTGCTGGGCGGTCCGCCCCTTGCAGGGAGGTCGAATATCCAGCGGCCTCGGGCGCCGACTGACGCCCGAGGCCGGGTGCCGAGGCCGGCTCGGCGAGGAAGGACTCCATGCTGCCGCGATTGCGCCCGTTCGCGCTTGCCATTCCCACCCTGGTTGCCGCCGGATCATTCGCCATGGCCGCGGCGGCCCGTGAGCCGCGCCCCACACAGACGGCCCAGTCGGTTCCCTCCAGCCCCGCCCGCCTGGTCCAGATGCAGCACCACTTCGTCCAGGTCACGCTGATTCATGAGGCCATCATCCGGGGCGATCTCCCGTCGGTGCGCGAACCGGCCGTGACGCTCGCCCGACTGCCGATCCCGCCGGACACTCCGGCACCGCTCGCGCCGTTTGCCGCCGCTATCGGCCGGGCCGCAGGCCAGGCCGCGAAGGCGCCGGACCTGGCCGCCGCCGCTTCCGCCACCACGCTGATGCTGCGGCAGTGCGGCGAGTGTCACCGCGCCGCCGGTGTGCTGCCGGCGCCTTCCCGGACGCTCCGGCCGGATGTTGGCGGGATCGTGGGGCACATGCTCGAACATCAGCGGGCTGTGGATGGCCTGCTCCAGGGTCTGGTCATCCCGTCGGCGACCGAGTGGCGCCAGGGCGCGGAGCGGCTCAAGGTCGCGCCCCTCCGGCCGGAGCAGTACCCGCCCGATCCGCGTCTGACCAGCGAACTGAAGCGGACCGACGCACGCGTGCACGCGATCGCCGACCGTGCGGCGGCGGCCGCGGACGCGCCGGCACGGGCCGCGGTGTACTCCGACCTGTTGACCACCTGCGCGCAGTGTCACGGCCTGCATCGGCAGATCTGGGGACCGGATCGGCGCTGATCGCCGGGTCCCTCGAGTCGGGTGCCCGCCGGCGCTCGGGGCAGCGCCAGCAGGAGTCCACATGAAGTTCTGCGTGCTGGCGATCGACTTCGACGGCACCATCGCCTCAGGCGACGCGCTGGATCCGGAGGTGCGCGGCGCCATCGCCGATCTCCGGGCCCAGGGTGTGGTCGTCGTCCTGGCGACCGGACGCATTCTCGAGGACCTGCGGCGCGTCGTAGGAGAGCTGCACTTCGTGGACGCGGTCGTGGCCGAGAACGGCGCTGTGGTGGCCTTCCCCGAGAGTGGCTACACCACGGTCAACGGTGCGCCGCCGGACGCCGGCCTGCTGGCGACCCTCGCGCGCGAGGGCATCCGGTTCGACGTCGGCCGGGTTGTCATCGAGGCGGACGCCACCGACGCGGCCCGCATTCTGGCGGTCATCCGCCGGCTGGAGCTTCCCCTCGTCCTGGCTTTCAACCGCGGCCGCCTGATGGTGCTGCCGCAGACGATCAGCAAGGCGACGGGCGTGCGGCAGGCGCTGACGATCCTGCGGCTCTCGCCCCACAACGCCGTCGCGATCGGCGACGCCGAGAATGACCATGAGCTGCTGCAGGTCTGTGAAGTGGGAGTGGCCGTCGCGTGGGGCAGCGAGGCGCTGAAAGCCTCGGCCGACTTCGTGCTGCCGGGCCAGGGACCGCGCGCGGTCGCCGGCTACATCCGCGCGCTGGCGAATCGCCGCCGGGTGCCGGTGCCCGTGCGGACCCGCCGGCGTCTGATGCTCGGGCACAGCGACGATGGCCGTCCGCTGGCGCTGGC
>CAZFAT010000412.1:0-11831 GCA_964517075.1 uncultured Solibacteraceae bacterium | reverse complement strand
CTACACGTGCCCGATGCACCCGGAGATCGTCCAGGAAGGACCGGGCTCCTGTCCGATCTGCGGCATGGCCCTCGAGCCGCGCGGCATCGGGCCTGCGGCAGGGGAGTCGCACGAGATCGACGATATGTCGCGGCGGCTCCTCGTGGCTACGCTGCTCTCGGTGCCGCTCCTCGCGCTGGCGATGTGGGGCATGTTCGCCGGCATGCTGCCTGGTCAGCACTGGATCGAGTTCGCGCTTGCCGCGCCGGTGTGCACGTGGTGCGCGTGGCCGTTCTACGAGCGCGCGCTGGCGTCGGTACGGTACCGGTCGCCCAACATGTTCACGCTCATCGGGCTGGGTGTCGGCACCGCGTTTTTCTACAGCGCCGTGGCCACGCTGGCGCCCGGCCTGTTTCCCGCCGCCTTCCGCGACGAACACGGCGCCGTCCCGGTGTACTTCGAGGCGGCGGCGGTCATCGTCGCGCTCGTCCTCCTCGGCCAGGTCCTGGAGCTGCGCGCGCGGCGCGCGACGGGCGCGGCGATTCGCGCGCTGGCCGGTCTTGCGCCGGCTGTCGCCCTGCGCGTGTCCGATGCGGGCGAGGCCGCCGTGCCGCTGGCCGATGTCCAGCTCGGCGACCGCCTGCGGGTCCGGCCCGGCGAACGCGTGCCCGTGGACGGCGTGGTGATCAGCGGCGGCAGCGCCGTGGACGAGTCGATGGTCACGGGCGAGGCGATCCCCGTTCACAAGCAGCCGGGCAGCCACGTGGTGGGCGGCACGGTCAACGGCACCGGCTCGTTCGTCATGCGCGCCGAGAAGGTCGGTCACGAGACCCTCCTCGCGCGCATCGTCGCGCTCGTGGCGGAGGCGCAGCGGAGCCGCGCACCCATCCAGCGGCTGGCCGACACGGTGTCGGGCTACTTCGTGCCGGCCGTCGTGCTCGTCGCCGTCGTGACCTTCATCGTCTGGAGCTGGGTGGGACCCGAGCCGCGGATGGCCTACGGACTCGTCAACGCCGTCGCCGTGCTCATCATCGCGTGCCCGTGCGCGCTCGGCCTGGCCACGCCGATGTCGATCATGGTGGCCACCGGCCGCGGCGCACGCATGGGCATCCTCTTTCGGGATGCCGAGATGCTGGAAGTGCTCTACAGGGCCGACACGCTCGTCGTGGACAAGACGGGCACATTGACGCAGGGCAAGCCCGAACTCGCATCTGTCAGCTGGCTGGACGGCTTCGACGAGTCGGCGATCCTGCGGCTCGTGGCGGCTGTCGAAATGGCCAGTGAGCATCCGCTCGCGGCGGCCGTCGTGCGCGGCGCGCGCGCGAAGCAGGTCGACCCGGTGGGCGCCAGCGCGTTCAGGTCGATCACCGGCAAGGGCGCGACGGGCGTGGTTGACGGCCGTGAGGTCGCCGTGGGCAACGCCGCGCTCATGAGCGATCTCGGGGTCGAGATGGGCGACCTGATCGGTCGCGCCGAGACCCTGCGACACGACGGGCAGACGGTCATGTTCGTCGCAGTCGACCGGCGGCCCGCCGGGCTGATTGGCGTCGCGGATCCACTGAAGGCGACCGCCGCTGAGGCCATCCGCACGTTGCATGCCGAGGGCATGCGCGTGGTGATGGCCACGGGGGACCACGAGGTGACGGCCCGCGCCATCGCCCGCCGGTTGAACATCGACGACGTCCGTGCCGGCGTCCTGCCCGATCAGAAAGCGGAGATCGTTCGCCGGCTCCGCGCGGAGGGCCGGGTCGTGGCGATGGCCGGCGATGGCATCAACGACGCGCCCGCGCTGGCCAGCGCGAACGTCGGCATTGCGATGGGCAGCGGCACGGACGTGGCCATGGAGAGCGCGGGTGTCACGCTCGTCAAAGGCGACCTGACCGGCATCGCGCGCGCGCGCCGGCTGTCGCGACTGACGATGGGCAACATCCGGCAGAATCTCTGGTTGGCGTTCATCTACAACGCCGCCGGCGTCCCCGTGGCGGCCGGCGTGCTGTATCCGTGGGTGGGGTTGCTGCTCAGTCCGATGATCGCGGCGGCGGCGATGAGCGTCAGTTCCGTCTCGGTGATTGGCAACGCGCTGCGGCTGCGCTCGGCGCGCGTGTAGCCGTCGCGGACACCGCCACTCGGACCGCGGGGCTGAAGCCCCGCGGCTACAGATCACCAAGGCGTTCGAGGAGTCGATCGATCAGCTCGGCCTGGGCCACGTTGATGACGCGGCGCGCCTCGTCGGGCGAGAAGAACTGAACGCGATCCATTTCCGGCACCTTGATCAAGCGGCCGGATCGCGGGGGCCACTCCACTCTGACCTCGTGGCTGACGATGGCCGCCGGGTCGCAGTCGCCTTCGAACGCCCAGGCCCGCACGACCTTGCCGGCGCGCTGCGTGATCTGACCGAGCGGCAGATACGGTTCGCGCGGCTCGAATCCGGTCTCTTCGCGGAACTCGCGGATTGCCGTCGCCAGCGGGTCCTCGCCCTCGTCCCTCCCGCCCTTGGGGATGGTCCACGCGCCGGCCTGCCGCGTGGCCCAGAAGGGGCCGCCCGGATGCCCGAGCAGCACCTCCACGTCGAGGCCCTTCCGGCGGAACATCAGCAGCCCGGCGCTTTCCTTGGCGGCCATGGGTTGGGAACTCAAAACTCAGAACTTAAGACTCAGAACGACAAACGTCCTACCCCACATGAATACGTGGCCTCCGTTCCGGATCAGGCTCGGCCTGGCGGAGCACCTCGCGGCAGACGGGCGCGGTGTCCCCCTCCCCAAAGGCAAGAAACTTCAGCAGGTACGCAATCGGGTTGCCCTCGGTCCAGCCGAAGTAAGCGTGGGGCACCGACCAGGTGCGGTCGCGCAAGTCGAGCAGCAGGCCCGCGATGGCGTTGGGAATCGCGGGGCTGGTGGCGCGGAGCACCTTGTGGTCGCCAATCGTCACGCCCGAGACGTGCAGCGCGTCGGTGAACTTGGAGGCGTCGCCTGGACGGACTTCCAGGAACAGCACGACGTCGGTCGGCGGCAGATGATGCGATCGGCGCGCGTCGGCCAGCTTGCGGTCGTACTCGGCCGGCAGGCCGGTGTTCGGCCGGCTCGCGATGATGCGGATCGCGCGCCGGCCGCCGGCGTCGCGGATGAACTCCAGCGCCGGTTCGTCGTAATCCACGTGCTCGATGCGGATCTCGGTGGATCGCATCACGCGCGACACGAGCGACGAGACGATGATGGTCATGATGAACCAGCCGGCGATGTGCAGGCCTTCGGGCTGTCGGACGATGTTGACTGCCGCGGTGTAGAGAAAGATGGCGGTGATGATGCCGTAGCGGACGCGCGTCGCCGGGATCGCGATGGCGACGGCGACGGCGGATGACGTCATGAGCATCAGCACGCCGGTGGCATAGGCGCCCGCCTGCTGATTGACGTTGGCTTCGAACAGGATGGTCACGACGATGCCGATCATCGTGATGATGACGACGAGCGGGCGGCTGGCGCGGGCCCAGTCGGGCGCCATCCCGTACCGCGGCAGATACTGCGGCACCAGGTTCAGCAGTCCCGCCATGGCCGACGCGCCCGCAAACCACAGCGTGCCAATCGTGGTGAGGTCGTAGACGGTGCCGAACCAGTGGCCGAAGTCGCGGTGCGCGAGGTACGCGAGCGCGCGGTCCTCGGCCTCGCCGCCGGGCATCAGCGCCACCTCGGGAATCATCGTGGCCGTCACAACCGAGCTGCCGATCAGCAGTCCCGTCATCAGTGCCGCCGCCGTGGTGAGCAGTTTGCGCGTGTTGGCGATGCGCGACTGCAGCACGGTCGCGGCATCGGCGCCCTGACCGGCCACGAGCGGCATGATCGCCACGCCCGTCTCGAACCCCGACAGCCCCAGCGCGATCTTTGGGAAGAGGAGGAACGGCAGGACCAGCAACATCCACGGCCGGCTCTCACGGGCGAAGACGTTCGCCTGCCACGCCACAAGCGCCTCCGGGTGCCGCGCGAGCTGCACCAGCTCCCAGCCAATGACCGCGATGTTGACGGTCAGAAACACCGCGACCAGGAGCACCGCCAGCCAGATGGCCTCGCGGAATCCCCGCAGGAACACCGCACCCAGCCCCGCGACCAGCGCCAGCGTCATGAGCACGGGGTGGTGCAGTGCGGCGGGCACGAACGGGTTCTCGAGGATGTGCGCCGTCGCGTCGGCGGCCGACAGCGTGATGGTGATGATGAAGCTGGTGGCCGCGAAGCCGAGCAGGCAGAGGACGAGCGCCTTGCCGCGCCAGCGGGGCAGTCGGTCCTCGAGCACCGACAGGCTCCCCTGGCCATGCGGGCTGAGACCGGCGATCCGGCGGTAGACCGGCAGCGCGCCGAAGAGCGTCAGCGCGACCAGCGCGAGCGTCACGATGGGTGAGAGATGGCCGGCGGCGACGAACGCAATGCTCGGCAGGTAGCCCAGCGTGGAGAAATAATCGACGCCGGTGAGGCACATGACCTGCCACCACGGCGCCGTCTGACGAGGTTCGATCGGTCGGCCCGTGGCATCGCCAAGGTCAGCCAGAAACCATGCGCCCAGGCGCGAGCGCCCGGCACGCCGGGGATGAGACACGGAGGGGGAGGGTACCACGAAGGTTCCAGGGTTCCAGGGTGGCGGACCGCCGTCGCTTCAGCGGAGGCGGTCCGGTCGGCGCGCCAGTCACTTGATCGTCCACCGATAGATGTAATGCGTGCCGACGAGCTGTGATTGTTCCGCCGGCCAGGTCGGGCCCATCGTGAAGCTGTTGGACACGATGCGTGTGCCGGGGCGCAGTTCGGCCTTCAGGCGCGGCATGAGTCTGATGTTGAGACGTTCCCAGAGGTAGAGCATCACGACCGTGGCGTCGCTGATCCTGATCGCCGGATCGAACATGTCGCCGAGGATGAACGTCGTCCGATCGGACACGCCGGCGGTCTTGGCGTTGGCCGTGGCTTCCGCCACGCGGCGCGGGTCGATGTCGATGCCCACGCCGCGAGCACCCAGACGTGCGGCGGCGATGACAATCTTGCCGTCGCCGCTGCCCAGGTCATAGACGACGTCCTTCGGGGTGACGGCGGCCATCTTCAGCATGCCGGCGACGACGAGGTCGGGCGTGGGGACGAAGGGCGCGTCGGGAATGCGCGCGGGCGCCTGCTGCGGGCGGGCCGCGGCGGGGGCCCACGGCACGACGAGCAGGGCCAGCAGACAGCACGCGAGCGTCCTCACGGGTACCTCCCCGGACGTTCGGTACGTCCGGAGCGGATTATAGGACCGGCGCCGCCGCGGCTGGCACGTGTCTTTCTTGCCTCAGGGGCGGTTCCCGTTTTTCCGCGCCCGGACCGGACATAATTCCCACTTCCAGGACGCCCGCGTCGCGAAATCGACCTCGGGTGTCACTTGATTCGATTGACATGACACCCGACGTCGGTTTTTTGGGCCGCCTGCTCGTCGCCGACGATCAGGCCAGCATCCTCGATGCCCTCAGACTGCGCCTCGGCGGCGAGGGCTATGACGTAATCACCGCGGCGTCGCCGGCCGAGATCGTTGCCGCCATCGATCGGTCGGACTTCGATGTCGCCCTGATCGATCTGAACTATACGCGCGACACCACGTCCGGCCAGGAAGGCTTCGCGCTGCTCGACCGGATTCGTTCGGTGGACCCGACGCTGCCCGTCCTCGTCATGACGGGGTGGGGGAGTGTGGCCGGCGCGGTCGAGGCGATGCGGCGCGGCGCCCGGGACTACATCGAGAAGCCGTGGGACGACGACCGGCTGGTGGCGGCCGTCGGGCTGCAGCTCGAGCTGCGGCGTGCGCTCCGGCGCAGCCGCCGGCTCCAGGAGGAGAACACGCGCCTGCCGGCGCGCGATCGGCCGGCGTTCCTTGCCGAGTCGCCGGCGATGCAGGCCGTGCGCGAGACGATCGATCGCGTGGCGGCGTCCGACGCGGCCGTGCTGATCACCGGCGAGCACGGCACGGGCAAGGAAGTCGTGGCCAGCCTGCTGCATCGCGGATCGGCGCGGGCCTCGCGTCCGCTCGTCACGATGAATGCCGGCGGGCTGTCGGAAGGGGTCGCCGAGTCGGAAATCTTCGGCCACGTGAAGGGCGCGTTCACCGACGCGCGCGCCGACCGCATCGGCTGCTTCGAGCTGGCCGACGAGGGCACGCTCTTCCTGGACGAGATCGCGAACATGCCCGTCCGGCTGCAGCCGAAGCTGCTGCGCGTGCTGCAGACGGGTGAGGTGCAGCGCGTCGGCTCGTCGCGCATGACGTTCGTGAACGTGCGCGTGCTCTCCGCCACCAACGCCGACCTGGCTCCCGAGATTGCCGCCGGACGATTCCGCGAGGACCTCCTCTATCGGCTCAACACGGTCGTGATCCATCTGCCGCCGCTGCGCGAGCGGACGGAGGACATCATGTCGCTCGCCCGGCATTACCTCGCGCGGTACGCCGAGAAGTATCGCCGCCCCATCGAGGGCTTCGATCGGTCGGCGCGTCAGGCGCTCGAGGCGCACCTGTGGCCTGGCAACGTGCGCGAGCTGGGCCACGCGATCGAGCGCGCGGTGCTGATGACGACGGGCGCCGAGATCACGGCGGCCTCGCTCGGATTGACGGGCCCTGCCGCGCCGACCACCAGCGACCTGACGCTCGAGCAGGCCGAGAAAATCTTCATCCAGAAGGTGCTGGCGCGCCATGGCGGCGACGTCCGCAAGGCCGCCGAACAACTCGGAGTGAGCCGCAGCGCCCTCTACCGGCGGCTGCAGCAGTTCGGGCTGTAATCACATCGCCGCTCATGCCTGAGGTTCCCGCCCGCCGCGGCGCGCCCAAAGCGCGCCACCTCGAACGAACGCTGTCCCTGCTGGTCTGGATCGGCGCGCTGCCGGCGACGATCGTGGCGGGCGTCTGGCTCTGGACCGGACCCGCGTCGCCAGAAGTCCGATGGACAGTCATCGCGATCATCCTCGTCGTCTGGATGGCGGCGGGTGTGTGGGCGCGGCAGGTGGCCGAAAGCGCGCTGCATCTGATTGCGAACCTGCTCGGCGCGCTGCGCGAAGGGGACTATTCCATCCGCGGGCCTGTCGCCCCCGGTGGCAGCGCGTTGTCGCTCGTGCTGCGGCAGGTCAACGACCTGGGCTCTACGCTCCAGCGGCAGCGCGCCGAAGCGATCGAGTCCACGGCGCTCCTGACGCACGTCATGGAGCAGATTGCCGTGGCGGTCTTCGCCTTCGATCCGGCGAACCGGCTGCTCTTTGCGAACAAGGCCGGCGAGCAGCTCGTCGGGCGGGCGAGCGCGGACCTGCTGGGCCAGCCCGCGAGCGCGCTGGAGTTTGACGAATACCTCGCCGGCGAGGCGCGGCGGCTGGTCGATCGGACGTTTGGGGGTCGCCGCGGCCGCTACGAGATTCGCCGGGCGCAGTTCTACCGTGACGGTCGTCCGCATCACCTCCTGGTGTTCGTCGATCTCAGCCAGGCCTTGCGCGAAGAGGAGCAGGCGGCCTGGCAGCGCATCGTCCGCGTCTTGTCGCACGAGATCAACAACTCGCTGACGCCGATCAAGTCCATCGCGCACTCGCTCCGGCGCATCATCGAGCGCGCGCCCGGGTTCGAGCGCAGCCGCGAGGTGCAGGACGGCCTGGGACTGATCGAAGAACGCTCGGGCGCCCTCGGGAGATTCCTGCGATCGTACGCGCAGCTTGCGAAGCTGCCGAAGCCGCATCCTGCCCCCGTCAACGTCGGCGCCCTGATCAACCGCATTATCGAGCTGGAGCACCGCGTGCCCGTGCTGGTCCGGCCCTCGCCGCCCGTCCGGCTCCTCGCCGACTCGGATCAGGTCGAGCAGCTCTTCATCAACCTCGTGCGCAACGCCGTCGAGGCCTCAGTGGAGACCGGCGGTTCGGTCGTGATCGGCTGGAAGCAGGCGGGCACGTGGCTCGAGCTGAGCGTGGAGGACGAAGGCAAGGGACTGCCGGACACGGCCAACCTCTTCGTGCCGTTCTTCACGACGAAGCCGAACGGCTCGGGCATCGGCCTGGCCCTGAGCCGCCAGATCGCCGAAGCACACCACGGGTCCGTCTCGCTCGAGAACCGCTCGCCCGGGCCGGGGTGCCGGGCGGTCGTGAGACTGCCGCTCGCAAATGGCTTCTAACTTTCGACTTTGAACGTCCCAGCCCGCTCTACCGTCCCGTCGCCACCGGCGTGCCTTCGCCGATCTCACCGACGCCGGAGACAATGACCCGCTCTCCGGGGGTGAGGCCGGTCGCGATGTGGACGAGATCCCGCGTCCGCATGCCGACGCGCACGTCGCGCCGATGGGCGCGCTCGTCCTCGCCCACGACCACCACGTAGGGTCCCTGCCCGTCGGTCATCAGCGCCGCCGCGGGCACGACGAGCACGCCGGCGCGTTGGTCGAAGACGATCTCGACACTCACCGGCGTGTCCACGGGCAGCGTGGGCGGCTGCGTGAACGAGAGGCGCACTTCCGCCGTGGGCACGCTCGCGTCCGTGGTGTCGGCCCTCGAGGACACGGTCGCCAGCTCCGGCGTGTCGCCACCGAAGGATCGGACCGTGGCCAGCTGGCCGGGCGCAATTCGCGCGACCTGCGCAATCGGCAGTTGCACCGCCACCTGGACACGCGAGCGGTCCACCACGCGCAGGATGGGATCGGTCGAGCTGCCGGTCAGCAGATCACCGGGCGCGTGCCACACATTGACCACCGTGCCGGGAAATCGCGCGCGAACGACCGTCCGCGACTCGTTGCTCTTGATGATCTCCAGCCGACTCGTGGCCTCACGCAACCGGGCCTCCGCGGTCGCCAGATCGGCCTGACGCGATTCGTGCTCCACGCGCGCGATGAGCCCGCGGTCGAAGAGCGACTGCGTCTGCGCGGCCGCCTGGCGGGTGCGCTGCACGTCGGACGTCGCCTCGAGCACCGCCAGCTCGCTGGCCGCGGACTCCTGCGAGAGCGAGGCCACCTCGAAGCGGACGAGCACGTCGCCCACGGCGACCTCACTGCCTTCCTTGTGCGGCAACTCGACGATCTCGGCCGGTTCCTCGATGTAGATCGTCCAATCGCCGGCGGCCGACGGCACGACAATGCCGGGCGCGCTGGTCGCGTCGCGCAGCGTGTCCAGGCGCGCCTCCTGCACGGCGACCCGCACCGGGTCCGTCGACGCCTCGTCGTCGGCCGACCGGTTGCAGGCCGAGGCCGATGTCAGCGCGATCGTAGCGGCGGCAAGCGAGAAGACCAGGCGGCGCTCGTGCGGCACAGGTCGATTCTATGCTCGCCGGCGGCTGGCCGGGGCTGCCGGAGTGTCGGACGCCTCGGGCTACCCGCGCGGGCGACCCAGCCGGGCGTGCTAGATTCTCTGATCCGCCATGACGTCCCGCGCCGTCCTCATCGTCGCCGCCGACCGGCCGGGTCTCCTGCACCGGCTCACGCGGGTGTTTGCCGACCACCACGCCAACATCACCCACGTGGATATCCAGGCCGGCGAGACCTCCGACATCTATTTTGAGTATGGCGCCGACGATGGCGTGGCCGAGCGCGTGGTGGCGGAACTGGGCCGGGTGGAGGGCGTGACGCGCATTGCCGAGACGCCGTCGGTCGCCCGGATCTACGGCAAGCGGATTGTCGTAATGGGCGGTGGCGCGCAGGTCGGGCTGGTCGCCATGGGGGCGATTTCCGAGGCCGATCGCCACAACATCCGCGGCGAGCGCATCTCGGTGGACACGATCCCCCTGGTGGGCGAGAAGGAGCTGGCTGCGGCCGTCCGCGCTGTCGTGCGGCTGCCGCGCGTGAAACTGCTCGTGCTCGCCGGAGCGCTGATGGGGGGCGACATCACCGACGCGGTGAACGAGGTGCGACAGAACGGGCTGAAGGTCATCTCGCTGAACATGGCCGGCGGCGTGCCGGACGCCGCGGATCTCGTCGTGACCGATCCGGTCCAGGCGGGCGTGATGGCGGTGATGGCCGTTGCCGACACGGCGAAGTTCGATCTGATGCGGCAGGTCAAGAAACGATACTGACCAGCCCGCGTGCTACGATCGCCCCCATGCACCGGACTGTGTTCGTCACCGCACTCCTCGCCCTGACGGGCGCCGCGCTCGTCGCGCAGAAGACCACTGAAATCCATCCCGGACGTGGCGGCAGCCCGCACGTCCGGACCGAATGGAGCATCGATGGCGCCAGCATGGCCATCGAGTATGGCCGGCCGTTTCTCAAGGGTCGCCCCAATGACGTCGTCATGCCACCGGGCCGGGAATGGCGCACCGGCGCCGACGAGGCGACGACCCTGACGAGCGATCGGCCACTGACGTTCGGCACGCTGGTCGTGCCCGCCGGGACGCACACGATCAACACCGTCCCCGGCGAGACGTGGCAGCTCGTCGTCATCAAGGGCGTGCCCAAGTGGGGCATCCCGTATACTCCCGGCCAGGACCTCGGCCGCGTGCCGATGACGCTGACCAAGCTCGGCAAGCCCGTCGAGCAGTTCACCATTTCCATCGACGACACGCCCGCCGGCGGCACGCTGCGCATCGAGTGGGGCACGGTCAGCGCGCGCGCCAGTTTCGTCGTCGCCAAGTAGGCGCCGGCGTCGGCCCGGGAGGGCACTCATGGAGCGGCAGGCCTCGGCGATCATCGGCATCCTGGTGGGCGTGGTCGGCGCCCTCGGCACGTTCACGTGGGTGACGGCAGCGCAGCGGGGCGGAGGCGGCGGCGGCCGCGGTGGTGCCGCCGCGCTCGCCGAACCGTTCGTGGGAGTGACGACGATCGGCACGGTTCAGCCGAACCTCTTCCCGATCCGGGCGACCGGCGTGTCCACGCGGCCGGTGCGCGACGCGGCGACGCGATTCCTGTCGTCGCTTTCGGCCGACCAGCGCGGCCGGACGGCCTTTGCGGCCGACGACCTCGAGTGGCGCGACTGGAACAACGTGCATCGCTACGCCCGCAAGGGCGTGAACTTCAAGGAACTGACCGAGGCCCAGCGCGAACGCGGCTTCGATCTGCTGCGCGCCAGCCTCAGCGCGCGGGGTTTCGAGAAGGCGCGCAACGTGATGCGCCTCAATGGCTACGTGGCCGACGTGCTCAAGAACCCCGAGGAGTACGGCGAGTTCCTGTATCACCTGACGGTGATGGGCGTGCCCTCGGACAGCGAGCCCTGGGGCTGGCAGCTCGACGGTCACCATCTGATCGTCAACTACTTCATCCTCGGCGATCAGGTCGTGATGACGCCGACGTTCATGGGCTCGGAGCCGGTGTCGGCCTCAACCGGTCAGTACGCCGGGACGCGCGTGCTCACGGAGGAACAGGATCTCGGGCTCGCGCTCGCGACCTCGCTCACGCCACAGCAACGCCAGGTCGCGGTGATCCAGTCAGCGAAGACCGCCAACAACTCGCTGGCGCAGGCGTTTCGCGACAACCTCGTGCTCGACTATGCCGGCATCCGCGCCGATGCCCTGACGCCCGCCCAGCGCCAGCAGCTCATGGCGGTCGTCGGCGAATACGTGCGCAATATGGCCGACGGGCACGCAAAGCTCCGGCTGTCTGAAATCGAAGCGCGGCTGAGCGACACCTACTTCGCCTGGGTCGGTGCCATCGCTCCCGACGCCGTCTTCTATTACCGCGTCCACAGCCCGGTCGTGCTCATCGAGTTCGATCATCAGACGCCCGTGGCGCTCCCCGGCGCGCGGGTGCCCCAGCGCAACCACGTCCACACCGTCGTCCGCACGCCAAACGGCAACGACTACGGCAAGGACTTGCTGCGCCAGCACTATCAGCAGCACGCGAACGATCCGGCGCACGGACACAAGTAACTCATGGAGGGGCCGACCTTCAGGTCGGCTCAGACGCATCATCACGCCGGCCG
>CAZFAT010000411.1:0-3430 GCA_964517075.1 uncultured Solibacteraceae bacterium | reverse complement strand
TCGAGCCGTGACCAGGCCATCCGCGCGGCGCGGCACGCGCTCGACGCCATCCGCGGCGAGGTCGTGCAGTTCGAGCTCGGCCATGCCCGCGCCGTGTCGGACCTCACGCACCTCGGCACCGCCTGCGTCGACGCCGTCGGTCTGTCGCTTGACGATGTGGTCCGGGAAGTGGCCCGGCTGGACGCCGAGGGGGCGTACAACGCGCCCAGCCGGCGCGCCGCGGCCGCCGACGAGGACGAGGGGGCCGAAGCGGCCGAGGCGGCCGAGGAACCGGCGCCGCCGGCCGACGCCGGCGCGCCCGATTCGCCCGAGCGCGCCATCGCGACGGTCAAGGCCCGGATCGACCGGCTCGGTCCCGTGAACATGATGGCCATCGAGCAGTTCGACGACCTGGAGTCGCGGCACACGTTCCTGACGACCCAGCGCCAGGATCTCCTCGACTCCATTTCGCAGACGGGCGAAGCCATCCGCAAGATCGACAAGACCACGCGCGAACGTTTTGCCGAGGCGTTCGAGTCCATCAACCGCCACTTCGAGAAGACGTTCACGACGCTCTTCGGCGGCGGCCGCGCCGGCCTCGTGCAGGTCGAGCAGGAGCACGATCAGGAGAGCGGCATCGACATCATCGCCCAGCCCCCCGGCAAGCGGCTGCAGAACGTGCAGCTGCTGTCCGGCGGCGAGAAGGCGCTCACCGCCATGGCGCTCATGTTCGCGATCTTCAAGCACCGACCCAGTCGGTTCTGCCTGCTCGACGAGATCGACGCGCCCCTCGACGACGCCAACATCGGCCGGTTCGTCGAGATGCTGATGGGCATGCAGACGAACACCCAGTTCATCCTGATCACGCACAACCGCAAGACGATGGAAATCGCCAACCGGTTGTACGGCGTGACCATGGAGGAGCCCGGCGTCTCGAAGTTGATCTCGCTCCAGCTTCACTGACCCGGCATGAACGAGACCAAGGCCACCCGTTATCGCCGGTGGCGCCGCCGCGCCGAGGTGGCCGGCTCGGCGGCAGCCGTCCTCATGCTGGGCCTCGTCGCATTCACTCCGGCGGCAGGCTGGCTGGCCGGCCAGGCCGAGGCCTTCACCTTCGGCTGGGCCAGCCCTCTCAGGCCGATCGTCACCCTCGTGCTGTTCGTGCTGCTGCTCGTGTTGCTCTGGGAGGCGGCCGCGCTGCCGGCGACGATCTACGTCGCCCTGCGGATCGATCGGGCCTACACCCGCCAGGCCCTGCGCGTCGAGGACGTCCTTGGCGCGCAGGCCATCGCCACGGCCGTCGCCCTGCCCGTCGCGCTCGCGGCCGCCCTGATTGTGCAGCTCGCGGTGATCCTCGCTGGTCCGGTCTGGTGGGCTGCCGCCGGCGTCCTGCTGGGACTGGCGCTGGCGGGTGCGCTCGGCGCCGCACCCAGCCTGCTCGCCAGACTCGGTGAGGTGCATCCCTTCACGCGGGAAAGCCTCGCGCGCCGCCTCGACGATCTGGCGCGGCAGGCCGGCGTGCCGGTTGCCGGCATTCACGAGTGGCGGATTGCCGAGCCGGCGCCGACCTCAGCGATCGTGACCGGCGTCGCGCGCGGACGCCGGGTGCTGGTGTCCGGTGAACTCGTGCGCGACTGGACCGATGACGAAGTGGCCGTCGTGGTGGCGCACGAGCTGGCCCACCACGCGCACCGCGACCTGTGGCGGGCCTGGGCGCTGAACGCCGCGGTGATCGCCGCGGGACTCTACCTGGCCGATCGGGTGCTCCTGCTGATGGCGGGCGCGTCGCCCGCCGGCGGGCCCGGGACGCTGGCGACGCTGCCGCTCACCGCGTTCGTGGCCGCCACCGTGTGGATTGCGGCGACGCCGGTGCGGCACGCCCAGTCACGCCGTCAGGAGCGGCGCGCGGACGCGTTCGCGCTGGCGATGACGGGGAACGCCGAGGCGTTCGGGGCGGCCGTTCGCCGCCTCGGGGCGAGGCATCTGGCCGAGGAACGGCCATCGGCCCTCACGCGCTGGCTGTACTTCAGTCACCCGCCGGTCGCGGAGCGGCTGGCGTTCGCAGAAGCATACCGACGCCGGCAGGCGGAACCGGCCCCCGGGATTGGGTCCGCGGCGCGACGATGAGCAGGCCCTGCATCTTCTTGCAGCCGTCGTCGATGGTCAGGCTGCAGTAGAAACGAAACCGGCCCGAGGAGTCGGCGCGGAAGTCCCACGACACGGGCTTGCCGGGCTCGGCCCGCTTCATCGTGCGGTAGTGGCTGGCCTGCGTGTCTTCGATCGTGAAGCTGTGGGGGATGTCTTCGGTGGAAAAGGTGATGCGCACGAGGTCGTTCTGCGAGACGCGGATTTCGGCCGTGTCGGACCCTGACACCCGATAGGCGTACTTCCGTGCGACGACATCGAACTCGTGCCGGTCCTGGCCGGCCACGACCGCCCCGGCGGCCGCGACGGCCATGAGGACGACGCCGGCCGGCAGGGCGGCAACGCCGGAACGGAGGCGGGAACGCAGCATCGACACAGGACCCTCCTCGAGGTGAGACGCCGGATCAGGGCGGCTGGCCGGAGGGAAGCCGGCCGCCCGGGTCTGGCTAATGACGCCTGGGCGGCCGGCCGCCCCGGTCGCGCGGGCCGCGTGATTCGCGGTACTCGCCGCCCTCGCCCGGCGTGTGCACCGGCCGGGGATCGCGCGGCGAGGTGCCCTCGTCGGGGCCCAGCAGGGCCTTCCGGCTGAGCCGGACCTTGCCGGACGGGTCGACGTTGATCACCTTGACCATGATCTGCTCGCCCTCTTTCAGTTCGTCGCGGACGTCCTTCACGCGGTAGTTCGCGATCTCCGACACGTGGAGGAGCCCGTCCACGCCGGGCATGATCTCGACGAACGCGCCGAAGTCGGTGATGCGCTCGACGCGGCCAAGGTAGCTGGCATTCAGATCGGGTGTGGCGGTGAGCTCCTTGATCATCGCCAGCGCCGCCTGAGCCGCCGATTCGTCGGCCGAGGCCACGTTCACGCGGCCGTCGTCCTCGACGTCGATCTTCACGCCCGTCTTCTCGATGATGCTCCGGATCGTCTTGCCGCCCGGCCCGATGACGTCGCGGATCTTCTCCGTGGGGATGCGGATGGTGACGATCCGCGGCGCAAACGACGAGATGGCCGACCGCGGCGTGGCCAGCACTTCCCGCATGCGGTCGAGGATCTCCAGCCGGCCTTTGCGGGCCTGCTCGAGCGCCTTGCGCATGATGTCCATCGTGATCCCGCTGACCTTGATGTCCATCTGGAGGGCGGTGATGCCCGTGCGGGTGCCGGCGACCTTGAAGTCCATGTCGCCGTAGTGGTCCTCGGCGCCGGCGATGTCTGAGAGGACGGCCCACTTGCCCGAGGCCTCGTCGATCACGAGGCCCATGGCGACGCCGGCCACGGGCGCCTTGACGGGCACGCCCGCGTCCATCA
>CAZFAT010000410.1:0-8146 GCA_964517075.1 uncultured Solibacteraceae bacterium | reverse complement strand
GATGCCGGCGCGCTCGAGCGTCTCCAGGGCGGCGCGGCCATCGAGCCAGGCGCGGTGGGGCGCGAGCAGCGCGTCGAGATCCGCGTCCGTGCGCCGGACGTTCACGGGCGTCACCGGCGCGGCGAAGCGATAGCCGTCCCGCGACTCGGTCTTGATATAGCCATCGGCATCACCAGCGTCGAGGAGCTGGCGAAGCTGCCGAACCACCTGGACGAGGTTGTTGTCGGTGACCGAGACGTCCTGCCACGCCTCGCGGATGAGAACGTTCTTCGAGAGCACGTGGCCGGCGCGGCTGACCAGGAGGCGCAGCAGGTCGAACTGGCGGGGCGTCAGCGGGACGTCCGCGTCGCCGCGCGTCAGCCGCCTGGCCCCGACGTCGAGGCGATAGGGCCCGAATGCGAACCCGCCTCCTGACGACACGTGGGGGATTGTAGTGTTTTCGATCGCGTCGGGGGACCAGGCTGGGCAAGTCACTGCGGACCCGAAAGTGGTGCTGCAGCGGCGCCGTATCACGCCGGCCCAGTCATGCGAGAATCTGGCGCTGGAGGTCCCCGATGTCCACGCCTACCCGTCGCCGGTTCCTCGAACAGTCCATGTTTGCCGCCGCCGCGGCGGCAGCCGCCGCGTCTGGTGCGACAGTGTCCGCCGAGCAGGGCCGTGGCCGGGGTGCCGCCGCTGGCCGGGGCAGCGCCAACGACACGATCAACGTCGCGGTGCTCGGCACCGGCTCCCGCGGTGCCGCGCACCTCAACGCGTTCGGCGGCAACCAGGAGACGAACACACTCGTGACTCACGTCTGTGACGCCGACGAGGCCAACGGCCAGCGGTCGGCGCAAGCCGTGGCCAAACGCCAGAACGGCCTGGTGCCCAAAGTCGTCCGCGACATGCGGCACATATTCGACGACAAGTCCGTGCACGCCGTCTCGATTGCGACGCCGAATCACTGGCATTCGCTGGCGTCGATCTGGGCGATGCAGGCCGGGAAGGATGTGTACGTCGAGAAGCCAATCAGCCACAACGTCTCCGAGGGCCGCCGGGTCGTCGAGGCCGCCACCAAGCTCGACCGGATCTGCCAGACCGGCACCGGGGGGCGGAGCAGCATGTCCAACCTCGATGCGATCGCGTTCATTCGCGGCGGCGGGATCGGCGAAGTGCTCGTGTCGCGGGGCCTCTGCTACAACCGGCGCCAGTCGATCGGGCCCAAGGGCGTCTACGAAGTCCCGAAGACCGTGGACTACGACCTGTGGTGCGGGCCCGCGCCGATGGTCCCGGTGACCCGTCAGCGGTTTCACTACGACTGGCATTGGCAGTTCCCGTTTGGCAATGGCGACATTGGGAACCAGGGCCCCCATCAGATGGACATCGCCCGGTGGGCGCTCGGCGTCAACCGCGTGAGCGATGCGGTGATCGCCTACGGAGGCCGGGTCGGCTACGAGGACGCGGGCGAGACGCCGAACACGATCGTCGCCATCTTCCCCTACGGTCGCCAGTCGCTGGTCTTCGAGGTGCGCGGCCTGGAAACCGCGCCCTATCGAGGCGGGACCGTGGGCAACATCGTCGAAGGCACGGAGGGCTACGTCCTCATCAGCCGGGGCGCCACCACCTCCGCGTTCGACAAGAGCGGGAAACTCATCCGAACGTTCAGCGGCGCCGGCGGCACCGATCACTTCGCCAACTTCATCCAGGCGATGCGCACGCGGAGCCGCTCGATCTTGAAAGCCGACTGCGTGGAGGGCCACCTCTCCGCCGCGTTGTGCCACCTCGGCAACATCTCGTATCGGGTCGGCCAGCAGGCCTCGCCGGAGGCGGCGATGGAGCGGCTCCGCGCGCTGAAGGTGAGCGACAACGTCCAGGAGACGTTCGAGCGCACGCGCGCACACCTGATGGAGAACAAGGTGGACGTTGCCAAGACCAGGCTGACGATGGGCTCGTGGCTCACGATCGATCCGGTGACGGAGCGGTTCACAGGCGGCACGAACCACGAGCCGGCCAACGCGATGCTCACGCGCGACTATCGCGCGCCGTACGTCGTGCCCGCGTCGGCGGCTCAGATCTAATCCCGGTTCGCACGTAAACCGGCGTGCCCCGCACGGGTGACGCCGGACAAGCCCGCGTGGCGCGGAGCCCACCCCCGTGACAGACGGATTGGGGCGAGCACCACGTGGGGCTGTCGGGCGGCAGGACCCGTGCGGCCTGCGTCAATTCACGTGCGAATCGGGATTAGTGGGCCACGGGTATAAAACCCACCCTGGTTGTCATGAAAACGAGCGAGCACTCGCGAGCGAGTCGGCGGAGCGGAGCGGGGCGCCCGGGGCCCCGCGAGCGACGCCGTTGGGGTGCCCGCAGGGGCGAAGCCCCTCGGTTTCCTTTCAGAGGACCTTCAGTTCCGGCCAGCCCAGGGCGTAGCCAAGGGCACGCTTCACCTCTCGCTCCCGGCCGGGCGCAAGCGCGCCCAGGCGTTCCCCGACACGTGCCGTGGCAATCACGTGGACATTGTCGAGATTCACGACCGAGGGCTGCGGGAGCCCCTCCGGTTCGCCGAGGGCGACCTCCACGGGAATACCGCGAACTGTCGACGTGATCTCGCCGACGATCACCTTGTTCAGATAGGCATAGGCGGCCGAGCGGCTCAGGAGGAGGACGGGACGTCGTCCCACCGGCGACGGCAGACTGGCCCAGCGAATCTCGTATTGCTTCATCTCCGCACCCGGCGCCGAGGGCGCGGCTCCCATACGGCGGGATCGAGGTGTGCCTCGGCGGCAGAGTCCGGCTGGCGCCGGTAGGCCTCCGCGGTCTGCTGCTCCTCCAGTTCCCAGAGGGCCCGGCGGACCGCCATCCGGACGAACTCGGATCGCCTGCGGGCGCGGCCTGGCGCCACCTGTTCCAGCCTTGCCGCCACATCGTCGTCCAATTCGATCAGAAGCTGCTTCATATGCTCGATTATATAGACGACTTGATGAACGCAGCAGTATCCGCGTTCAGGCGCACCTGGATGAGCGAAGCCGGTCGCGAATCCCGGCCCGCCCGGCTCGGCGTGGAGTTCGCCTCCGCACCGCAGGCGAGCCGGCCCGCCGGAGACGAGAGCGTCGCCGCGCGTAGAAGAACAGGCTCTTCCGGACGCCGTAGCGGCGGTCGCCCTCGGCGTACTGAATCCGGCCCCAGAGCACTTCCCTTGCGAACGAGGTCGCGACGCAACCTGATCGCGACCCAACGCCGGCCAATCTGCGCCGTGTCTCGGGATCCCGGTGTCGTGACGGCTCCAGGATCCGAGAACAGGCACTTCTGTTGACGCGACCTCCCCCGGCTAATGCGTCCTATTCGCGCCCGACTTCTTCGAGTCCGACGAGGGCGAGGCCCGACCGGGCCTCGCCCTCGGTGTGTTGTTGGAGTGCTCACGATCGCGTCCGGGTGTTTCAGCGTTCTTGCTGTCCTGGCGCGCTCATGACACGCGTCGCAGCGCCGGTTCGGCCTCGGCCGGACTCGTCGTCGCGTCACCCGTCGCCGCGTCCGGCGCCGGGGCCACTTCCCCGTCACTCCGGGACACCGGCTCCGTCGTCCGGCTCTCCGTCATCGGGACGGAAGGGGTCACGACGGCGGGTGCCGCCTTCGCCGACGCCTCGACGCGCCGGGCTTCGTGCCACGCGGCCGAAAGCGCCGCGTCGGCGACGAGCGTGTTCGGCACGACCACGTCGAGCACGCGCAGGGCCTGAGTGGCCCTGGCGAGCGCCGTCTTCGTGCCCGCACGAGCGGCGGCGAACCCGGTCTTCCCGGCCCGCCGCTCGCGGTCGGCCTCGCCGTAGCGGTCGACCAGCGCCTGCAGCTCCGCGATGATCGTCGCGGGCATGCCGAACGGGACGAACCGCTGGACGGCCGTCGGACCTTCGTCGATGAAGGCCCGCGCCGCGGTAACCAGCGCGACGCCCGACTTCTGCGCCGGGTACTTGAACCGGCTGTCGGCGCCCGGCGTGGTCCGGGCGACCATCCGGGCGGTCCGCGCGACGAGCTTCAGTCGTTCTTCGATCGCAGCACGGACCGCGGCCCGCGCCTGCCTGCCTTCTTCTTTCGTCAACAGCTTCGCCTTGGCGTGCACCTCGATCTGCGCCGCCGCGTCGCCGACGGCGGCAAGCGCCTTGCCCGCCTCCGACGACTCAGGGAACTGCTGACGATGAGTAGTGCCGAAATCACGGACCCGAAGCAACATTTCGTAACGACGTCTTTCGTGGCGATTCATACGTACCTCCTGGCGAGCATCCTCGCGCGCCAGGTGGGCCGGCGTCGTGAAGGGAACGATGAAAAGCGATGAAATCACGCCTGCTCTGATCCGTACGCGTGCTGACGAGAGCCGTGAAGGGCCTGACGGGTGCCGTGAGCGCTCGCCTAGACTGCGTGAGGGCGTTGCTCGCCCTGGTAACGAGCTTTCTCGGTCGAGTAAGCGGCCTGCTCGGTGCGGTGACGAGCCCTCTGCCTCGCGTGAAGAGCCTGCTCAGGGCCGTGGTGCCCGTATTATTGGCCGGATGCGCCGGGATACGTTGCTCGACTTCTTCGATGACGTCTCCGACCGGGACGACGTGTTCCTGGTGCACGACGACGGGTATCGCACGCGGGGGGCAACCTACCGGCAAGTCGCGACGGCGGCACGGTCCTTTGCCGTGCGCCTCGTTGGGGCGGGAGTCCTTCCCGACCAGAAGGTCGTCATCTGGTCCGAGAACCGGATCGAGTGGGTGGTCGCGCTCTGGGGCACGCTGCTCGCTCGCGCGGTCCTCGTGCCCGTCGACTACCGAGCGTCGGGAGATCTCGTCGCCCGCATCAGCGGCGTCGTCCAGGCTCGGGTCGTGCTCGCGGGACAGGAAGTCGAACCGCCGGCCGCGGTGACGGGCGACATATGGCGCCTGGCCGACGTCATCAGCCTCGAGGCGCCGAGCGCCCCCCCTCCACCACGCGCCGCACGCACAGGCGAGCCGGACCCCGGAAGGCTCGCCGAGATCATCTTCACGTCGGGCGCCACCGCCGACCCGAAGGGCGTGACCATCACGCATCGCAACGTGCTCGCCAACATCGTGCCGATCGAACGCGAGATGGCGAAGTACCAGCGCTACATCCGGCTCGTTCACCCGATCCGTTTCCTGAACCTGCTCCCGCTCAGTCACATGTTCGGCCAGTCGATGGCGGCGTTCGTGCCGCCGATGCTCGGCGGGACGGTCGTGTTCTCACACGGCTACAGCCCGGTCGAGATCCTGCGGCAGATCAAGTCGCGGCGCGTGTCGGTGCTCGTGTGCGTGCCGAAGGTGCTCGACGTCCTGCGCGAACACGTCGAGCGTCTCGATCCCGCGACGGCCGGCGCCGACCCACTCGCCGGTCGCCACTGGGCGTGGCGGTGGTGGCACTACCGATCGATTCACCGCCAGTTCGGCTTGAAGTTCTGGTGCATTGTCTGCGGGGCCGCGCCGCTGCCGCCCGAGCTCGAAGCGTTCTGGCGCAAGCTCGGCTTCCTCGTGGTCCAGGGCTACGGCCTCACCGAAACCGCGCCTATCGTCACGCTCAACCACCCCTTGCGCGCGTCGAGCGGCACCGTGGGCCGGCCGATCGCGGGCGTCGAGGTCCGCATTGCGGACGATGGCGAGATTCTCGTGCGCGGCGAGAACGTGACGTCGGGCTACTACGTGCCCGAAGGCGGGGACCGCGCGGCCGCGGCCGACACCTCCGCGTTTCGCGATGGCTGGTTCCACACCGGTGACATCGGCGAACTCGATCCCTCCGGCCGACTGCTCATCAAGGGCCGCAAGAAAGAGATGATCGTCACGCCGCAGGGGCTGAACGTCTTTCCCGAGGACGTCGAGCGCGCGCTGCTCGCCGAGTCCGGCGTCAAGGATGCTGGCGTCGTCGGCCGCCAGGTGGAAGGCGAAGAACGCGTCCATGCGGTGCTCGTCGTGGAGCCCGGCGCTGACGTCGAGGCCGTGGTCCGTGGCGCGAACGCGCGCCTGGAAGACCACCAGCGCGTCTGGAGCACGTCGATCTGGCCAGGGGCCGCGCTGCCGCGCACCGAGGGCACACAGAAACTCAAGCGCCGGGAGCTGCAGCGATGGGTTGCCGGCGAACAGACGCCCGCACGATCCAGTACGGCGCCGGGCACGAGCGTGGCGGCGATCGTCGGGCGCTTCTCCGCCAGTCGCGCACTCACGCCGGCGACGACCCTCGACGAACTTGGCCTGAGTTCACTGGACCGCGTGGAACTGATGATGGCGCTGGAGGAAGCCTTCCAGACCACGCTGGACGAATCGGTCCTCGGGGGCAGCCAGACGGTCGGTGGACTCGAAGCGGTGCTCGGCTCAGGCGCCGCGGCGCCGGGCGGTGTGGCCGCAGCCACGGTGCCGGGCGGCGCAGCCCGGTCCGCGGATGTCGCCGCGCGGGCGGCCAGCGCCGCGGCGCCGACGTCGATCGACTTCCCCACGTGGAACCGCACCTGGCCGTCGTGGTTCCTCCGGCGCATCAGCCTGCCGACGTGGATCCTACCGCTCGCCCGCGCGTTCATGTCGCTCGACGTGCGCGGCCTGGAACACGTGCGCCATCTGACCACGCCGGTCATCTTCGCCGCCAATCACCAGAGCCACATGGACGGACCCGCCATCCTCGCGGCCCTGCCAGCGCGCTGGCGCTACCGCGTCGCCCCGGCGATGGCCAAGGAGTTCTTCAAGGCGCACTTCTATCCGCGGGACTACAGCCGCAAGGCGTGGTTCACCAACAGCCTGAACTACTACCTGGCCTGTCAGTTCTTCAACGCGTTCCCCCTCCCGCAACGGGAAGCCGGCACGCGCCAGACACTGCGGTACATCGGCGAACTGCTGGGCGACGGCTACTCCGTGCTGATCTTCCCGGAGGGCAAACGCACGGAGCATGGCGAGGTGGGTCATTTCCGGCCGGGTATCGGGATGATTGGCGCCCGCCTGGGGGTCCCCGTCATCCCGGTCCGTCTCGAGGGGCTGGAAAAGGTGCTCCATACGAAAATGAAGTTCCCCAAACGGGGGCGGGCTCGCGTGACGTTTGGCCCGCCCCTCCACCTGGTTGGTGAGGATTACGCCCTGTTGACGGCCCAGGTCGAGGCGGCGGTCAGGGGACTGGCGCCGGATCCATCGGGTCCGCGGGGCTGAGTCCCGCAGCCGCCGCTCGGGCCGATCCTGCTATGCTGTTCTCGATGGAAGGACAGCGAATTTGAGCAAGGACGACCTGATCGACATCCAGGGCACCGTGGTCGCCGTGCACAGCGGCGGGCTGTATCGCGTGCAGGTGGATTCAGGCGGCCACGAGATCCTGGCGCAGTTGAGCGGCCGGATGCGGCGTTTTCGCATCAAGGTCGTCCCCGGCGACCGTGTGACCGTCGGCGTGTCCCCCTACGATCCGGTGCGAGGCATCATCACGTTCCGCGCTCGCTAGCTCCAGTCTCTTGGCCCCAGAAACTCACACTTCGCGACCCTCAGACCGACGAAGGCGCGGCCGCCGCCGCACCGGCGCCCCTTCCTCGAAAGGCCCGGCGGTCGGGCACACGCCACCGGCGCCATCGCGTGAGTCGGTCGCCTTCGATCCCGCGCCCCTGCCGTTCGATGCCCTCGTCAAGGATCCCGACCTGCTCGACGCGCTGGAACAGCGCGGCTACGCGAGGACGACCCCCATCCAAAGCGCAGTGCTGCCGCATGCGCTCGCCGGCAAGGACGTGATCGGCTGCGCGGAAACCGGCACGGGCAAGACAGCCGCCTATGTGCTGCCGATTCTGAGCCGGCTGATCCGCGAGGATCGTGAGGCCGGTCCGCGCGCCTCGCACGACGCGACCCGCGCGCTGATCCTCGCGCCCACGCGCGAACTGGCGACGCAGATCGACGACGAAATCCAGGGGTTTGCATATCACGCACCCGTGGCCAGCATGGCCGTGTACGGTGGCGTCCCCATGGGTCCGCAGGAACGCGCGCTGAAGGCCGGCGTCGACATCGTGGTCGCCACCCCCGGCCGGCTGCTGGATCACATGCGCAGCCACGTGGGCGACTTCTCGAAGCTGGAAGTGTTCGTGCTCGACGAAGCCGACCGGATGATGGACATGGGGTTCTGGCCCGACGTCCGGCGGATTGCCGAGGCGCTGCCGGCGACCGCGCGCCAGACG
>CAZFAT010000409.1:0-9084 GCA_964517075.1 uncultured Solibacteraceae bacterium | reverse complement strand
GCACGACCAGCTCCGGTCCGTGCACGATCGCCTGGGCGAGCTTCGCCATCTGCTTCATCCCGTACGAATAGGTCCGCAGCTCGCGGTAGCGTGCCTCGCCCAGCCCCACGTGAAACAGGACCTCGTGAGCCTTCTCGAGCGCGGCGTTCGGAGGAAGGCCCGAGAGCTCGGCCATCTGGCGGAGGAAGGCGACCGCCGTCATCCCGCCGATGAAGGCGTCGTGCTCCGGCATGTAGCCGAGACGCGACCGCGCCTCCGCCCGGTTTCGCTGGCAATCAAGGCCGAGAATGCGGGCGCGCCCGGCGCTCGGGCGGAGGAACCCGAGCAAGGTCATGATCAGCGTGGACTTCCCCGCCCCGTTGGGGCCGAGCAGCCCCACCGCTTTGCCCTTGCCAGACGCGCCGAGGCGGCAGGTGATCCCGCGCAGGATCTCCCGCCGCCCCAGCTTCACCTTCAGGTTCTCGAGTTCGACGACCGGGACGATGTTCACAGGGTCATTGAAAATCCGGGAGGCTTCGCCCCCGCGGACCCTCCTACGCGCTCACTCGCGGGGCCCCGCGATCCCCCGCTTCCGCCTCCGCCAAGGCTACGGCGGACCCGCCGAAGCGCTCTGGCGCGAAGGCGGGCCGTTCGCGCGGCTCGCTCGCTGCACTCGCTCACTGGGTCACAGTGCCGGACTGCAGCCCCTCACGCGTCCCGCTCAGGCTCTCGAGCACCATGGCGTCCAGGATCACACTCGACAGACGCGTCCGGCTGGCCGCGTGAATCTGGTCTGCCTTCACGTCGAAGACCACGAGCATCGGATCGCGCCCGGCCAGCAGATTGGCGGCGGCCGGGCTCGGAGCCAGCGCCGAGAACGTCTCGAGCGCCCCCTTGGTGTTCAGCCACATGAACGCGGACGGGTGAAGCCCCGCAGCGGCGGGAAGCTGGCTTCGGAACTCGTGCGACCAGACGAGCGGTGACCCGCTGCTTCGGGTCGCGATGGTGCGCTCCGCCGTTGCGCGATCGGAAGCCGCCACCATGTAACCTCCATCGTAGGTCCAGGTGACGCCGAAGGGAATGCCTCCGCCCGTCACGCTGTTCCAGACCCGTCCGCCCGCGCTCTCCTGCCCGAAGACGAGGCGCTTGTGCTGTTCGTCGGGCGCCAGTTCCGCGTTGAGCGTCTCGATGAGCGTCTGGAGCGAGCTGTCGATCATCTGCGGGTTGTACGCCACGGCGGCCATGACCCATCGTGGGCCGGTCACGGAGAACCCGGTCAGCGCGAACGCCGCTTCGCTCCCCATGGCCGCGGTCAGGTTCGCGATGAACCCCGGGCCGAGTTTCCCCTCCACCTCGGCCAGGCTGTCTGCGAAGGACTTCTCGGTCTTCGTCATCAGCGCGGTGAATTCCTGGAAGAGCTGCCCTGGCTCCCGCATCGAGACGTAACCGGCCAGGAGGGACTCGGCGGGCAGATACTCCGCCGCGCCTCCCGAGCCGGTATCGGCCAGCCAGGACGCCATGCCCGTCCGCGTTCCCTCGAACAGCAGCGTGAGCTCGTTCTCTTCCGCTCCAAAGGGGGCACGCTGCTCGAAAAAGAGGTACTTCATCCCGATCATGGCGGCCAACTCGACCGGTGGGGCATCGTCTCCTGCTGCCATGGCGACCACCGCGGGTGCGTCGATGCCCACCAGCGAGCCGGTGCCGCGCCGGTACCGCTCCTTGATCGCCGCGGCAAACGGCGAACCCGCGCCTTGCCCAATGTGGCCCAGGGCCCACGTCAGGTGCGTCGGCGCGCTCGAGATGACCATCACATCGTCGGAGACCGAATAGGGCAGCGCAGCCTCTCCCGTCTCGGCGAACAGTTCGTCCAGCGCGCGCGTCAGGTCCGCACGTCTGCCGGGCTGCACGCGGGCCATCACGACGGGAATCTCCTGGCCGGCTCCCGCGGAGCTGGCAGAGAAGACGACCTCGTCACCGAGCAGCCAGCTCACCGACTGCAGGCGAGTGACCATCGCTCTCACCAGCCGTCCCGTCTCGGAGTTCCACCAGGCGCCGAACGCGGCGTTCTCGGACGACTGCTGGTCCGCCAGGATCAGGGCCATGCTGATCCTCCCGTTGAGGTTGGGGATGGCGCCGTAGGCGAAGGTCCCCGCCGGAAGATACGGGAGCAGGGCGGACGTGGTGCGCTGCTCGACCGGGAGATGCTCTGCCAACCGGCGTTCGATGTTCACCAACGTGCCTAGCAGCTCCATGTAGTGCTCTGCTTCGGGGCTCCAGGAAACGGCGTCCTCGATCGAACTGGCCAACGCACGGTTGGAGGTCGCCTGCTGGCCGGGGCGGAGCAGCACCTCCGTGCCGGGCTGACTGACCGCCACCGCCCCTTCCACGACGGAGACCACCGACCCTCCCAGGCCCGCGGACACCGCGAAGACGGTTCCTTTCACGGACGCGATCGAGTCGCGGGTCAGCACGCGGAGGTGTCCCCGGCGCTGCCTGGCGGCCTGGACGATGACGTCGCCGCGCTGGAGGTGAAGCGTCATGCCGCTCCAGGCGGCAGTGGCGAAGAGCTCCGTTCGCTCGTTCACGTCCACCGTCGATCCGTCGGCGAGCCGCAGCACGGCGTGCGCCCCCGGGCCGGTGCGGACGATCTCTCCGTCTCCAATGGTGGCGTCGGCCGCGAGCGTCCCTCCGGCCAGGCGGTACACGCCGCCGTCGAGGGACACGACCGTGGCTCGCGGTCCGCCGGGAGCCAGGAGACTGTCGATGGTGCCGCGTCCGACGTACAGGACCGTCATGACCAACGCGGCCGCCGCGGCCAGGGCTCCCCATCGCGTCCAGCGGGAGGCGGACCGCTGCGGCATGGCGATCACGCGCCGTTCGCCCCGCAGCTCGGCCATCGAGGCTCGACACGCCGGACAGCGGCTGAGATGGTCCTCCATCAGGACGCGCCGGCTGCCGCCGAGCGCTCCGTTGACGTAGGCGGGGAAATCTGGCCTGAACTCCGCACAGCTGGAGCCGGCGACGCCGGCCACCTCGTTCCAGACGCGCGCGCGCGCGGCGTCGAGCGTGCTGTCGGTGACGGCCTCCTGCCGCATCTCCCCGAGTGCTCTTTCCAGTCGGTCTTCGGACATCGCCATGACTCCATCCAAAAAAGATCCGAGGGGCTTCGCCCCTGCGGGCACCCCGCCGGCGTCGCTCGCGGGGCCCCGACGCCCCGCTCCGCTCCGCCGACTCGCTCGCTGCCGCTCGCTCGTTCCATGCCGACGTGGGTGCGTCGCAGCCCCTCTACCGCTCCATTTCGGCTCGCAAGCGGAGCCGAATTCGGTGCAGCCGGACGCTGACGTTGTTCTTCTCGAGCCGGAACACACGGGCCACTTCGTCAATCGACAGTCCCTCGACGTGACGCAGCAGGAACAGCGTGGCGTCCTCGTTCGGGAGCGTGGCGATGGCGCGGCGCAGCCGCTCTTTCAGCAGTCCTGCCGGTTCGACGCCGGCACGCGGCGCCAGATCGTCGTAGGCCGTCTCGGCGTGGACCGCGCGGCGGCGCAGGAGGTCCACGGCCGCATTGACCGCCGCGCGCCGGAAGTAGGCCGCCGGCGATCGGGCGGCCTCCTCGGCGTCGCTCCGGGAGAGCACGCGGAGGAAGACGGTCTGCAGGACGTCCTCGGCGTCAGCCGGATTCCCGGTGACGCGCAGCGCGGCGCGGAAGACCGCCTCGTAGTGCCGCTCGTACAGCTCCGCGACACTCGCCGGCACGGGCGTAGAAACCATTTTGATGAACTCGCCCACCTGCAGGCTGGCCGTGCTCACGCTTGCCACACCAACCTAGACGCAGGGGAGGGGGGACTATTACATCAATGCGGTGCACAACCCGGCCGCATGGAGGAGTTAGTTGTTATATGTCAAGGCTGTAATCTAAAATAACGACCTGGCCTATTTGAGGTTGGACCGCGATGCGCAGGCCTCCCCCAGGAACCTACGTCGACGCCGTCACGGCCGGAGAGCGGTTCCAGGCCTTCGTGCCGGCGCCGTTGCCGCCTGATCCGCCGATCGCCTGGTCGCCTGCCCTGCGGCGTCGCTTCGACGACGCGCTGGTGGCCCTGGGCAGGCTCGACGCGGTGAGCCTACACCTGCCGAATGCGTCCTTGCTGCTCTACAGCTTCGTTCGCAAGGAGGCAGTGCTCTCTTCGCAAATCGAGGGCACCCAGTCATCGCTCGCTGACCTGCTCCTCTACGAGATCGACGAGCAGCCTGGCGTGCCTGTGGAGGATGCGCGTGAGGTGAGCCGCTACGTGGCCGCGCTCGAACATGGTCTGAAGATGCTGCGCGGTGGGCTGCCGCTGTCGATGCGCCTCCTCCGCGGCATTCACGAAGTCCTGCTCGCGCACCCCGGCGGACGCAGCAAGACGCCAGGAGACGTGCGACGCTCGCAGGTCTGGATCGGCGGCACGGGGCCGGCGGGCGCCGTTTTCGTACCGCCGCCGGCGAACGCTCTGGCGGATTGCCTGACGCCGTTCGAACGCTTCCTGAACGACGAGCCGGAACCGACGCCCCCCTTGATCAAGGCGGCGCTGGCGCACGTGCAGTTCGAAACCATCCATCCTTTTCTCGACGGCAACGGCCGGATCGGACGGCTCCTGATCGTGCTGCAACTGGTGGCCGACGGCGTGCTGCGCGAGCCGATGCTGTACCCCAGCCTCTTCTTCAAGAGACACCGCGCGCTGTACTACGAGTTGCTGAATGGCGTCCGGCTGCACGGCGACTGGGAACGCTGGCTCGACTTCTTCGCCGAGGGGGTGCAGGCGAGCGCCTCGCAGGCAGTGGCCACGGCGAACGCGCTCCTCACGCTGGTCCGCGGCGACCGCGACCGCATTACGGGCCTCGGACGCGCCGCCGGCTCTGCACTCGCGATCCACCAGGCCTTTCAGCGCCACCCTATCGCGACCGCCGCATCGCTCATGAAGGCCACGGGCCTCACTGCGGCGACCGTGAACAAGTCCCTCGTTCACCTCGAACACCTCGGCGTCGTCTCCGAACTGACGAACCGACAGCGTGGACGGGTGTTCAGCTACCGCGCTTACGTCGAGACGCTGGCGGCGGAACTCGAACCCGGGCGATGAGCCTGGTCCACTGAGCTGGAGACGCGGGCTCACAACACGATGGAGCATGATTCGCGCGGCAGGCGCGACACGGGTCAGGTCGCCCCGCACGCGCCACGCCTGTGGGCCGCGCAAGCTGGTTGGGACGCACGATGGCGGCCACCTTGGGGGCGAGTCGATTTGCGGGGAGTGAGCCAATGGCGCAGGTGGACCTGGGCCATTGACCCGTTGATCAGACGGCGGGACAGGACGCCCCCGAACGCCGTGACCACCAGGAAGCCTTCGACGTTGGGCGCCGCCCTTGGCGATTCGAATCCGCAACGAACAGTTCCGCAGGCGATAATCCGCCGCATGACTGACACCTCCGGGCATCCCGAACTGCCGCCGCTCTACTACGCGAGCATTGCCAACGATCTGGCCGAAGTCCGGAGACTGCTCGAGGCGGGCGCCGATCCCAACGACGGCGAGTCGATCTACCACGCCGCCGAGAAGAATCACCGGGCCGTGCTGGACCTGCTGAAGGCGCACGGCGGCGACTTCTCGCTGCGGCACCCGCACTGGACGAATACGCCGCTGTACTTCCTCGCCGGCTTCGGCGAGGACGAGGGCGGCGAGGCGGCCTGGCACAAGGGCGTGGCGTACCTGCTCGAGCAGGGAGCCGACCCGAACGTCACGAGCTACGACGTGGACGAGACGCCGCTGCACAAGATCGCGGCCTCGGGCGGCAATGCCGCCACGGCGCGATTGCTGCTCGAATACGGCGCCAACCCCCGCGGCGCTGAACGTGCACGGCAAGACGCCGTACGCCCTGGCCGTGCGCACCGGCAATGTCGCCGTGGCCCGGCTGCTTGCCGAGCGTGGCGTGAGCACGGTCCTGGCGCTCGAAGACGAGTTCCTGGGGGCATGCCTGCGTGGTGGCGACCGGCGCGCACGCGAACTGCTCGCGCGGGATCCGTCACTGGCCGGCCTGCTCGCGACCGAGCTCGGCTTCGCGGGCACGCCGCTGCACTGGGCCGCCTGGCGCGGACAGGTGCCGGCCGTGCGCACGCTGATTGCTCTCGACGCGCCAGTCAACATGCGGGATCGGGAGTTCGGCTCCTCGCCGCTCGGCTGGGCCGGGCATGGCTCCCGGCATTGTCGCGCCGCTGATGAGGACTACTGCGCGGTCGTCGATCTGCTGCGGGCGGGTGGCGGCGCGATTCGGCTGAGCGCTGATGGTGGGCCACCACACCCCTCCGACCGCGCGGCGCGACCCGGCCGACGGCCGAACCGATCACAACCGTGCCCGAACCCGGATCCGGCGGCGGTTCAGCCCGACCCGGCAATGATTCAGCCCAGCCCGGCGCGAGGCACGCGAGTTCGCGTGGCTTTACGTCTCCGCCAGTAGATACTGTCCCGCCAGCGCGCGAAACGCGTCCACTTCACGGGCCTGCCAGGTGTCGTCGTGGCCGAGTTCCCGCGCCATCAGCACCGCCACGCGCGGGGCCATCGCGATCGCCGCTCCGGCGTTGAGGAACAGCGCGCGCGTGCGCCGCGCCAGCACGTCCTCCACCGTCCGTGCCATCTCCTCGCGCGTGGCCCACACGACTTCCGCCCCCAGGTAGGGCAGCGCCGGGTGCAGCGGCTCGGCCAGCGCAGGCTCCGCGCGCGCCAGCTCCCGAATGGCCACCGCATCGGTGCCGTAGACGCCGAGCGCGCCGAAGCTCGCGGCCTGTTGATGAAAGCCGTGGATGTTCAGCGCACGAGTCACGCACGAGCGCTCCGGCAGCCGCGCCAGTTCCGCGGCCTGATTGACCGTGGCCTCCGCCATGTTCCGGTAGGTCGTCCACTTGCCGCCGGCCGTCGTGAGGAGGCCCGACGCGTCGATGTGAATGGTGTGATCGCGCGAGAGCGCGGCCGTCACCCGGCTGTCGCCGCTGCGGACGAGCGGGCGGATGCCGGCGAACACGCTCAGCACGTCCGCGCGTGTCGGCGCCTTGTGCAGATACTGCGCCGCCGTCTCGAGGATGAACGCCATCTCGTGATCGAACGCCCGCGGCTCGAGTGTCACGTCGTCGATCGCCGTGTCCGTTGTGCCGACCAGCGTGTGTCCGTGCCAGGGAATCGCGAACATCACCCGGCCGTCGCGCGTGTGCGGCACCATGATGGCGCTGTCGCCCGGCAGGAACGATCGATCGAAGACCAGATGGATGCCCTGGCTCGGCGCGATTAGCGGGTCCACTCCGGGCTCGGCCATCCGTCTGACGGTATCCGCGAACGGACCGGTCGCATTGACGACCACACGCCCGCGTGCCTCGAACGTCGACTCGTCCTGGAGGTCGATCGCCTGGACGCCAGCCACGAACCCGTCGGCGCCGCGCGTCAGCGCCGTCACGCGTGTGTAGTTGAGCAGCGTCGCCCCCTGCTCGAACCCCGTCGCCACCAGGTTGATCAGCAGCCGCGCGTCGTCGAACTGCCCGTCGTAGTAGACGACGCCGCCGCGCAGACCCTCGGTCCGGATCGTGGGCAGGCGCGCCAGCGTCTCCGCCCTCGACAGAATCTCCGACGTCCCGAACCCGTACGTGCCCGCGAGCACGTTGTAGACCTTGAGGCCGAGACCGTAGAACGGCGCCTCCCACCAGTCGTAGTTCGGGACGACGAAGGCAAGGTTGCTGACGAGGTGGGGCGCGTTCTGGCGAAGGAGGCCGCGTTCCTTCAGCGCCTCCATGACGAGCGAGATGTTGCCCTGTTCGAGGTAGCGCACGCCGCCGTGCACGAGCTTGGTGCTGCGGCTCGACGTGCCCTTGCCGAAGTCGCTCTGCTCGAGCAGGAGGACGGTATAGCCGCGCGACGCCGCGTCCACGGCCACGCCCACGCCCGTGGCGCCGCCGCCGATGACAATGAAGTCCCACGGGCCGGCGTGCTGGCGCCGGCGCGCGGTCATCTCCGCGCGCGTCACGAACCGGCGTCGGCCTTGATCCAGCCCCGGGAGCGCTCCAGGGCTTCCCGCCAGCGATCGCGCAGCGCGTCGGCCCGGGCGCGAGGCATCGCCGGTTTGAAGCGCTTCGCGACGCGCCACTGGCCGGCAATGGCGTCCACCGACGGCCAGAAGCCGACGGCGAGTCCCGCGAGATACGCGGCGCCGAGCGCGGTGGTCTCGGTGATCTCGGGCCGGACCACGGGCACGCCGAGCAGGTCGGCCTGGAACTGCATCAGCGTGTCATTCATCGAGGCGCCGCCGTCCACCCGCAGCTCCTGCAGGGCGATGCCGGAGTCCCGATGAATCGCGTCGAGGATGTCGCCGACCTGGTAGGCGATGCTCTCGAGCGCGGCGCGCGCCAGATGGCCGGCTGTCGTGCCGCGCGTGAGGCCGACGATGGTGCCGCGTGCGTAGGCGTCCCAGTGCGGCGCGCCCAGTCCCGCGAACGCGGGCACGAGGTAGACGTCGCCGTTGTCGGGCACCGACGCGGCGAGCGCTTCGACGTCCGGCGCGCTCTTGATGAGGCCGAGCCCGTCGCGCAGCCATTGGACGACGGCGCCGCCGATGAAGACGCTGCCCTCGAGCGCGTACTCCGTGCGATGGCCAATGCGCCACGCGACCGTGGACACGAGGCGGTTGGTGGACGCCACGGGCGCCGTGCCGGTGTTCTGCAACAGGAAGCAGCCGGTGCCGTAAGTGTTCTTCGAGAGGCCGGGGGCGACGCACATCTGGCCGAAGAGCGCCGCCTGCTGGTCGCCCGCGATCCCGGCAATCGGCGCCGATCCCTGGCCGAGCGAGGCCAGCGCGTTGCCGTACACCTCGCTCGAGGCCTTCACCTCCGGCAAGAGACTCCGCGGCACGTTCAGCATGCGGAGCAGGTCGTCATCCCACTCGAGCGTGTGAATGTTGAACAGCATCGTCCGCGACGCGTTGCTGACGTCGGTGATGTGCGTCTGGCCGCCGGTGAGCTGCCAGACCAGCCAGGAGTCGACGGTGCCGAACGCGAGGCGGCCGGCGTCCGCCTTGGCGCGCGCGCCGGGCACGTGG
>CAZFAT010000408.1:0-7120 GCA_964517075.1 uncultured Solibacteraceae bacterium | reverse complement strand
CGGCGCGCAGGTTCCCGGAGCGCTCGCCCTCATGGGAACCGGCGGCTATAAGCTGGCCGATCATCCAGTCCAGGCCGAAACCGCCGCGATGCCGCATCCGGGCGAACGGCTCGCGGCCCGCGGCATCGTCGCCATCGCTCCGGCCTATCCGACGCTCGGATTCGGCTCGAGGCAACATCTCCGGACGGAATACGATCCCGACTTCACAGCGCTCGGCTACGCGAGCGGCACCAGGAAGGCGATCTGGGACAACATGCGAGCGCTCGAGGTGCTCGAGTCGCTGCCGTTCGTCAGACGGGGCGGGTTCGGCACCATGGGCCACTCGCTGGGCGGACACAATTCGATCTACACCTCGGTGTTCGACGAACGGATCAGGGTGATCGTCTCGAGCTGTGGGTTCGACTCGTTCCTGGACTACTACAGCGAGGTCACGCCGAGCGTGTGGACACCGGGCCGCGGCTGGACGCAGGACCGCTACATGCCGAGGCTCGGAGGGATGGCCCCCAAGGACATCCCGTTCGATTTTCACGAACTGACCGGTGCCCTCGCACCCCGGGCATTCTTCGTGAACGCTCCCGTCGGGGATGGAAACTTCAAGTGGCAGAGCGTCGACCGCGTCGCGGCGGCAGCGGCACAGGTCTACACCCTGTACGGTGTCCCGCACCTGATCCGGGTCGTGCATCCCGATGCGGGGCACGACTTCCCTCCGGAGGTGCTCGAAGAGGCGTTGGTCTGGATGGAGGCGCACCTCTAAGGGCCCGCACTTCTACTGCGAAGCCAGTTCGGGCACAACGACAACGGTGAGCGCGGGGCGTTGAGCGGTGTCGGCACCGCAACCGAGGAGCGGGTCAACGAGCCGACGAAGGAACGGGAGACGGTGGAAACGTTCGGTACCTCCGCCGCTATGTCGCCGACATCCGCGCCAAGGGTGCCACACCGATCCTCTGCACGCTGGGCCCCCGAAACATCTGGCGGGACGACCGGATCGCTCGCGGCACCGATACGCACGCCGACTGGACGCGTGCGGTGGCGGCGGCCGAGCACGTGCCGCTCGTCGATCTGCACGAGCGGATCGCGGAGCGCTACGACGGAATGGGCTCTGCCGCGGTGAATCCGCTGTTTGCCGGCAAGACGGTGCACACGACCGCCGCCGGAGCGGAACTGAGCGGGTCGATCGTGGCCGATGCGCTGCGCGCGCTTCCTGGGAATCCGCTGGCGAAGTACCTGAAGCGCTGAGCCTTCCCTCGTCGGGTCAGCGCAACGCGCGCAATTGGCGCGTGTCGGGCTCGCCAAGCCCCACGATCGACGACGACGCGCCACACCGCGCGGAGCTGAAGGCGTTCTAAGGCCGCTGGATACGGAACTGGCTGACGCGGGCCCAGTGTTCCGCATCCGCCGGGCCCTGGTAGAACTGCAGGCTGACGTGCGGGCGGCCGCCGGCCGGCGCCGGCACGTCGGTTTCCCCCACCTCCTGCCAGTGGTCTGAGCCGACGGGCCGGAACTGCCCTCGGATGGAGGTGTCCTTCACCAGAAACCGCAGGTGGACCGCGAACGCCTCCAGCGGGACGATGCGGATGGTGCGCGTGCGGTCGGTTTCCTCGCGGCCCATGACGATGGACAGTTGGCCGTCAACAAGCTCCTGT
Organism: uncultured Solibacteraceae bacterium; assembly: GCA_964517075.1. Taxonomy (GTDB): domain Bacteria; phylum Acidobacteriota; class Vicinamibacteria; order Vicinamibacterales; family SCN-69-37; genus CAZFAT01. The sequence goes on along the minus strand of CAZFAT010000408.1, from coordinate 5,477 downwards.
CCGATCTTCACCATGTGGCTGTCATCGTAGTACCAGACGAGATCCACTTGCTCGTATTGCGCGGTCGGTCGGTTCTCCACCGTCACGCTGACATCGACCGGGCCCGCCGAGAGATCCGGTGCGGGACGGATCAGGACGTTCCGTGCATCGTTGGCCCGGCCCCACATGTTGCCTGGCTCGACGCGCACCTCCAGACCGCGCGCCGACACGCGCCACGCCTCGCGGTGCTCACGCACCCACGACCAGCCGCTGCCGAGTGTGCCGTTGAAGTTGTCCTCGAACAGGACGGCCTGGCTGAAGACGGGTGCGACCGCGAGAAGACCGAACGCCAGGACGGTGGGCAGGAGTCTCATGGTCACGACCTGCTACCGGGAATCCGGCCGATAGACATCCGTCGTCGTCACGGGGCCGACCGGTCCTTGCTGTGTCACTTCGACCATGAGGCGATCGCCCTTGCGCGAGACCACCGTGACCCTCTCGAGCGTGACGGTCGCCCGAGCTGGAGCCGAAAGCGACACGCCCGGCTCCTCCGCGTCATCGAACAGACAGGGCGAGTGAGCGTGACCGCGGCCTCCGATCGGGCGGCTGACAATCGACTCGGTGATGACGATCTGGCCACGTCGGGCTTCCGCCTTCGTCCGCCGTAACGTGCTCGAGCACGACGCCGACGCGAGCGGCGTATCGACGGCAGTCCCGTCAAGGGGGTAGGTCTTGAAGCCCTCTGGGCCGATCACCGTGAAGCGCGCTGCGTCGTGGATCGTTCTGAAGGGTGATCCCCAGGTCGGCCGGCGCGAGCCCGAGACGAACTCCTCTGTCCACGCGCCGGACAACGAGCTCGTCTGCGTGGCGCCGAGAGCAGCGGGGACGCCACGGGCGCCACCGAGCACACCTGCGACGAGGATGAGCACGCACGCTGTAGCCCGCAGCCGTTGACGCATAGAGGCCTCCGACGACACATGACATTACAGGGTGGAAGGCTCACTCGCAACGAACGTTGGGGGCTAAGCTGCTCCCGAACCCGACGTCATTGGCACCGCTGATCGTTCTCGTCGTTGTGACGCTCGTCGCCCGGGGTCCGATGTAACTCCGCCCGCACCGCGCGCACCAGCGCGCGCGCATCGGCATCCGTGCCTACCGTGATCCGAAGGTAGGGCGTGACGTCCGGCGCGTCGAACCAGCGCACGAGGATCCGTCGGCGCCGCAGCCGCGCCAGCCACTCCCGCGCCGGGTACCGCGGCGGCCGGACCAAGAGAAAGTTCGTCTGGCTCGGCAGCACCGTGAAGCCGAGCGCCGTGAGGTCGCGCGCGAGCGCCTGACGCGTGCGGGCGATCCGCCTGAAGTTCCGGCGGTAGTACGCCCGATCCGCGAGCGTGGCCAGGGCCGCAATCTGCCCCAGGCCGTTGACGTTGTAGCTGTCGCGGAGGCGGTCCAGCGCGCCAATCAGCGCCGGGTGGCCGACGACGTAGCCGACCCGCTGGAAGCAGAGGGAGTAGGCCTTCGAGAACGTCCGGGCGACGAGCACGTGCGGGTACTTCCGCGCCAGTCGCATCGCATCGTCGTCGGCAAACTCCACGTACGCTTCGTCCAGCAGGACCACGCCGCGCTGCGCGCGGCAAAGCGCGTCGAGCTCCGGCGTCGGATATCCCCGGCCGCTCGGCGCGTTCGGCGTGGTCACCAGTGTCAGCGCCGCGGTGAAGCGCCATCGGCCGTCCTGCCGGAGGGCGGCGCGCGACGGCAGCGCGAAGTCGAGGGCCAGCGGCACCGGATTTCGGCGTGCGCCGTGGGCGTCGGCGAGCACGGGATAGAGCGAGTAGCTCGGGGTGAAGTACTGCAGAACGCTCCGCGGGTCGTCCGAGTGCACGGCCGCGATGGGCTCCACGAACGCGCGCACCGCGAGTGCGAGGCACTCGTCCAACCCGTTGCCGACGAACACGTGCGCGGGCGTCGTCCCGTGTAGCCGCGCCAGCCGCTCGCGGAGCCGCTGCGACGTCGGGTTCGGATAGAGCCGCAGCCGGCCGTCCACGGCGCGACGCACGGCTTTGAGCACCTTCGGCGACGGCGGGTACGGATTCTCGTTCGTGTTGAGCTTGATGAGGCCGGCCATCGTCGGCTGCTCGCCGGGCACGTAGGCGTCGAGGCGGCGGACGAGGGGCCGAATCAGCAATGTGGGAGATTGCATGGCGGTTCGATTCTAGCTCTGCCCACGGTAGACTACGGTCCACGCACCGATGCCGACCGCGCAGCGCTGGCCGCCGGCTCACCTCGCCCTCGTTCTGTCGCTCGCCGTGGTGACGGCGACGACATTTGTCATGTTCGCCCAGCAGGCGCCGCTCGACCGGTTGCCGGCAGCGACGCTCGATGTTCAGCCGCCCTCGGTGCGGGTGACCGGCGAGCCGGGCCGCATGACCGTCCGCGCGCTGCCCTGCCGGAGCGTGCCGGCGGCCGATGTCCGCCGGCGCATCGTCGAGGTCGCCATCCAGGAGTGGGGCTACTTCGGCTTCGTCGTCCTCGATCAGACCGAAGCGGACGACGACGAGTTCGAGGCGCGTCGCGCCCGCCGCGGCCGGGGCGTGGGCCGCGCCGATGCGCCGCGCGTCGCCGCCTCGATTGCCGGCTACTGGAGCGTCACGCCTGAAGGCAGCTGGATTGTGGGCAACCAGAATCGCGCGTGGAACGGTCCGGCCGGCGCGTCGGCACGCTGGGAGTCCCCCTGGTCGGCCGCGTTCATCTCCTGGGTGATGTGCGAAGCCGGACTCGGAGACGCGCGCCAGTTCCAGCGCGCGGTAGCGCACCACACCTTCATCGATCAGGCGATCCGCGCGCAGGGCGTCGCGACGTCGCGCGCGGCCTACGTCGCGCATGAGGCCGGTCAGGTCGCCGTCGCGCCGGGCGACCTGCTCTGCACGGCGCGCCGGCCCGAATACCGGACGCTTGCGGAACGCCGCCGTCAGATGGGCCAGGGTGCTCGCACCCATTGCGACATCGTCGTCAAAGTGGATCACGAAGCCGGGCGCTTCCTCGCGATTGGCGGAAATGTGCGCGGCTCCGTCAGCCTGAAGATCCTGCCGGCCGTCAGCACGCCCAAGGGCCTTCGGCCGGTGCGCGCCGACGAGATCGAGGGCGGACGTGCCGTGTTCGCTCATTTGAGCCTCCGGTCCGGCCCCGCCCCTCTCGAGGCCTTTGACCGCAGCCCCACGCTTCGGGCGTTGGGATGCGCCGCCGGACCGTCTCTCGCCGCTCAGCGAACCGTCGCTCCGCTGCTGTCCACCGACCGTCTCGCTTGCGCCGATTAGGTCTTCCCGTCGCGCGATGCCGATGCTTTGAGCTTTGAACTCATCGCTGACTAGACTTGCGAGTACGCCGTCGGCCGCAAGTACGTGTTGCTGATGCTGGTGACGATGTCCGGGTCGGTCAATCCGGGCGTCGTCGACAGCTTGCGCCACTCGGGATCGGACGCAAACGCGGCCCACTGGCGGTCGCGGGCCGCCATGTCCTCGTACACCAACATGTACGTCAGGTTCGGCAGGCTCTGGCCGATGACGGTGTCGCCGAAAAACACGGGCTGAAGCCCAGCTTTTCGGAAGATCGCAATCTCACCGTTGTCGAACATCCCGATCTTCTTCCGGGACGCGTTTTCGCTGTGGCTCTCGTACACGCGGATCTCGAAGATGCGAGGCCGGCGCCCCGCCTCGCCACCGCCGAACGGCAGCGCGAGCGCCGGCATGCTGTCGAAGGCGCGCATGAGCGATGACTCGATCCGCACGAATGCCGGTGACGTGGCGACCGCATTCAGGTACGTGGCGCCGGCCGTCTGATAGGTGGTGTCCGCCGCGAGCCGCGCGGGAAGCCCACTGAATGCGTCGAGGGTCTTGTAGGTGATGAGCAGGTGCAGCGTGGGGTTGTCGGCGCCGATGGTCACGTTGAAGACGCCGACGGGCCCGGTGCCGGCGCGCTGCAGCGCGGGCACCAGCGCATCGCGCATGTAGGTGTCGACGAGCTGCTGCTGCGGTCCGCGCCGGAGCCGGTAGCGGCGCAATTCGTAATACTCCGGTGACTGGGCCTGCATGCCTGCTGTCAGGCTTGCCGCGGCCACGGCAGGACTCGACAGCCACGTTCCCCCAGCCCCGGCCGCCGCGGCAATAAATGCACGTCGTTCCATCACATCACTCCTCCGGCCCGACTGTAGCACTTCGGCCCCTCGGCCGGTCTGAAGCGGCCACTCCATTCAGGTATCCTGTCTCGACAGTGACGCGCACCTCCCTGGCGTATTTCGCTGGCACGGTCGCCGCGATGATGCCTCTCGTGGTCGCGGGTGCTCGTCCACCGGCCGACCGCCAGACGCCCAGCGCCCCACCCTCCGCAGTCACGCCACCGAAATCCACCGCGCTGCTCCTCGGTCAGGTCACGGACGGTTCGACCGGCCAGCCGATTGCCGAGGCCGTCGTCCTGCTACGACCCATTGCGCCGGGCGCCCGCGGCGCGACGGGATTCGAGGCCGCAGCTGCTACCGGCGCGGCCTTTGCCTCGGCGATGGGCGGCGACGCCGCCGGCAACGCAGCCATGTCGGCCGCCATGGCTGCCCTGCAGGCGCGTGGCGTCGCGGGGGCCAACCGCGATCAGCGGGTGCTCACTGGCAGCGATGGACGCTTTGTCTTCCACAGCCTGCCCCCGGGCCAGTATCAACTGTCCGCTACGCTGCAGGGATACTCGGCGAGCCTGGCCCCTGGTCTCGGCGCCACGAACCTTTTCAGCGCCGGCGGGCGCGGCCTAGCCACGGTCAACATCCCCACCTACGCGGTCGCCGAAAGCGAGGTGCTCAAGGACCTCACCCTGCGCCTCTGGAAGTACGCGGCGGTCACCGGGACCGTGTTCGACGACGCGGGAGAGCCGGCCGTGGGGATCACCGTGCAGGCGATGCGCCGGACGATGGTGGCCGGACGATCACGCTACACACCGGCCGGCGCGGGGCGTACCGACGACCGCGGCATTTACCGAATCGGATCGCTGCTTCCGGCCGACTACCTGATCGTGACGCCGCAGGCGCAGATCGCGGTGCCGGCCGCGATGTTTGAGAAAATCGTCAACATCAGTCTGACCGGACAGATCGACGCCACCGATCAGGCGACGACCGTAGCGCTGATGCAGTTGATGGCCACGCCTGGCGCCAACGTCGCCCTCGGCAGCGGCGTTCGCCTGGGCGGCTACATGGTGGCCAGCGGCGGCGGCGCCCTGCCCGTTGTCAGGCCGGACGGGCAACTCTTCGCCTATCGCACGGCGTTCCATGCGGATGCCGCGACGCCCGTTGAGGCCACCATCGTGTCGCTGACGTCTGGCCAGGAGCGGGCAGGAGCGGACCTGCACTTGACGCTGACGCCCACAGTCAGGGTGTCCGGCCTCGGGCCGGGGGGGGGGGGCCCCCGGGGGCGAGAGGGCGGGGGGGGGGGGGGGGCGGGGGGGGGCGGGGGGGGGGGGCGCCG
>CAZFAT010000407.1:0-10299 GCA_964517075.1 uncultured Solibacteraceae bacterium | reverse complement strand
TCATCCGCCACTTGTCGTCGGCGGCCACGGTCGCGGCGTGAAAGTCAATCGAGTGCGGCATCGGCAGGCTCGCGGGCGTCGGTTTCTGCAGGGCGTCCTTCGCGAGGTCGAGCAGGAACGGCGAGGCGTCGGCGGCGGGCGCGGTGACCGACACCTGCTCGGCCGTCCGGTTCTTCATCGTGAAGACCACGCGATCGCCCTCGCGCACGTGCAGCACCGGGCCGGGCACGGACCCGCCGAAGGTCCAGGCCATATAGCGCACGCCCGGCGCGATCTCGATCTCCGAGGCGACGATGTCCACGCGCACCGGGTGCGTCCGTTGTCCGCGCGCCTCGAGCACGGCGAGGGCCGGCAGCCGCGTGAGATTGCGTCCCACGACCGGCGGGCCGTCGTAGTCCTCGTGGAACACCTCGGCGGGCGGCGCGCCCCAGATCTTGTGATCACCCGCGTCGGCCATCACCCGCGACCGCACCACGAATCCGACGGTGATGATGGCCACGACGCCGGCGGTGAGGGCCACGAGTGTGCGGAAACCGGGGCGATGCATGCGGGCTCCTTGGCAGTTCGGCGGGCGCACACGGACGCCGGCCTCCGGCCCCCTCTAAGGCGGACTTCGTGCCAGGATGCGCATGAGGAAACGGGCGCTATTTGCCGCGCATCTCACGGGAACGGGCGTCACCCTGTGAAGTTGTCCACAGTGGCTGCGGGAATCCCCGCACGATCGCTCGGGGTGGTCGAGTACACTTTCCCGACAATCTCCCCTGATGGACAGCGCCCCCTCGGCCCGTGCCGCACAGCCCTCCCCGCAGTTGACCGCGGTCCTCGAGGCGTCGGATGACGCGATTGTCCTCGTCGATCTGGACGGGACGGTACGGCTGTGGAACCCGGGCGCCACGCGGATGTACGGCCACACGGCGAGCGACATGGCCGGCCAGTGGATCGGCCAGCTCGTGCCGCCGGATCGCGCCGGCGAACTCGTCCGGCTGCTGGCCGAGATCACGGCGGGCCGCCCCGTCGAAGCCTTCGACACCGTCCGGCTGGCACGTGGCGGGCAGCACATCGACGTCTCGCTCTCGGCCGTCCCGGTGCGGGAATCGGACGGACAGGTGGTGGGCGCCGTCATCACGACGCGCGACATGACCGCCCAGCGGCGCGCCGAACGCGCGCTGGGCCGCAGCGAGGCTCGCTGGCGCGCGATCGTCGACTCGGCTCTGGACGCCATCATCCTGATCAATCGGCACGGACGCATCGAATCGTTCAACCCGGCGGCGTCCCGGATGTTCGGCTACGCGGCCGACGACGTCATCGGCCGCAATGTCTCGGCGCTGATGCCCGAGCCCTACGCGTCCGAGCACGACCACTACCTCCGGCGCCACCAGATGACCGGCGAGCGCCGCATCCTCGGGATCGGCCGCGAGGTCACCGGCCGCCGCAAGGATGGCACGAGGTTCCCCGTCCACTTGACGGTGGGGGAGCTGGCGTTCGAGGGCGAACCCTTCTACACCGGCATCGTCCGCGACCTGACCGAACGGGTCAGCCTCGAGACGCGGTTGCGCGAGGAGTCCGGCCTCGTGCGGCTGGGCGAGCTGGCCGCGGTGCTGGCGCACGAGATCAAGAACCCCCTCGCCGCGGTGAGCGGCGCCCTGCAGATGCTCGGCGAGCACCTCACGGGGGAGGAGGATCGCGAGATCGTCCAGGAGATTCTGCGGCGGCTCGAAGGCCTCGGATCGCTCATGACCGACCTGCTGATCTACGCGCGTCCGCCACGCCCGCGGACGTCCGAGGTGGATGTCACCGGGCTGATGAAGGCTCTGGTGGCGTTCTTCGCCGCCGATCCCGCGTGGCGCGATCTGCGCGTGACCGTGCACGGCGCGCTCGACGGCCTGCGCGCCGATCCCGAGCTGCTCAAGGTGGCCTTCCAGAATCTGCTGCTGAATGCCGCGCAGGCGATGCAGGGCCGGGGCGACATCACGGTCAGGCTGGAGCACGCCCACGACCTTGCGCACCTGGACGTGTCGGACTCGGGCCCCGGCATTCCCCCGGACGTGCGCGAGAAGCTGTTTACGCCGTTCTTCACCACCAAAGCCAAGGGCACCGGCCTCGGGCTCGCCACCGTTCGCCGCATCGTCGAGGCCCACGGCGGACAGGTGATCGTCGTGCAGTCGGGCCGGGAGGGCACCACCGTCCGCGTGTCCCTGCCGATGGGGCGCCCGCGTCGTGACGGGGCTGGCGTGAATCTTGGATCCTGAGCGTTCGGCATCATGGACCTGTACACGACATCCCCGCTGCACAAGGGATCGGATGGTGCACCCACCGACTCCGTGGCGTCAGATCCCGCAGCGACCGGGAAAAAGCCCTCAGGCCTGTCGGTGCTGGTCGTGGACGATGAACCGTTGATCCGCTGGTCGCTGCGGAAAGGGCTGACGCGATCCGGCCACGACGTGGCCGAAGCCGGCACGGCCGGAGAGGCGCTCGCGCTCATTGATGACCAGCCCAACCGGTTCCACGTCGTGATCCTCGACTACCGGCTGCCCGATCGACGAGACCTGTCGCTGTTGAAGGACGTGCGCGATCGGCTTCCCGCCGCGACCGTGCTGCTGATGACCGCCTACGGCGACGCCGATATGCGTGCGCAGGCGCTCACCCTCGGCGCGCTCACCGTCATTGACAAACCGTTCCAGGTGAGCGCCCTGGTCTCGCTGGTCGAGTCGTCGGCCTCCCCCCGATCCTGATGCCCGAACGCCGCGTGCTGGTCCTGGACGACGAGCGCCTGGTGCGGTGGTCGCTCTCGGAGCGGCTGCGCGCCGACGGCATGGAGCCCGTGCAGGCCGCGACCGTGGCGGAGGCGATGGACCTGGCCGCTCGCGGCGTGGATGCCGCGATTCTCGACTATCACCTCCCGGACGGTGACGGCATCGCGGTGCTGCGCCTGCTCCATCAGCACGATCCCGAACTGCCGGTGATCATGCTGACCGCCAACACCGAGGTCGACGTCGTCGTGGCCGCGGTGAAAGCCGGCGCCTCGGATTACGTCGCGAAGCCGTTCGAAGTGCACGACGTCGCGCTGCGGCTCACGCGCGCGATCGAGGCCACCGGATCGCGCCGCGAGCTGCGCCGTCTGAAGGAGGACCTGGCGCGCCCGTTCGGCTTCGAGTCGATGATTGGCGAGTCGGCGCCCATGCAGCAGGTCCGGCAGCTGGCCGCGAAGATCGCCGAGAGCCCGGCGTCCACCGTGCTCATCACCGGCGACAGCGGGACCGGCAAGGATTTGCTCGCCAAGGTGGTGCACTACGGCAGCCGCCGCGCCGGCGGGCCGTTCCTGAACATCACCTGTTCGGCGCTGCCCGAAACGCTGCTCGAATCGGAGCTCTTCGGGCACGAGCGGGGCGCGTTCACCGACGCGCGTCAGCAGAAGCGCGGCCTCTTCGAGCAGGCCGATCAGGGCACCGTCTTCCTCGACGAGATTGCCGAGACCGTGCCGACGCTGCAGGCGAAGCTCCTCCGGTTCCTCGAGGAGAAGACCTTCCGGCGCGTGGGCGGGAGCGCCGACGTCAAGGTCGACGTCCGCGTCATTGCCGCGACCAACCAGGATCTCGAGCGGCAGGTCCGCGACGGCAAGTTCCGCGAAGACCTCTACTACCGGCTGAATGTCATGCGCGTGGCCATGCCGCCCTTGCGGGAGCGCGGCCGCGACGTCTTGCTCCTGGCCGGCCATTTCCTCCTGACATTCGGCCATGAGTTCCGCAAGCCGGTGCGCGGTCTGAGCGCGGCGGCCGAGGCGGCGCTGTTGGCCTACGCCTGGCCCGGTAACGTCCGCGAGCTGCGCAATGTCATCGAGCGGGCCGTGTTGCTCGCCGAGCACGCGGTACTCGAACCGGGGGATTTCGACAGCCTGCGCGGGCCTGGGATCGGCGCCTCACCCGCGCCAGCCGCCGTCGTCGGCGGTGTACAGTTGCCGCCCGAAGGCCTTCGCCTCGACGATCTCGAGCGCGACCTCATCGTGCTTGCCCTCGAGCGCACGAACGGCAACCAGACCCGCGCCGCCGTGCTCCTCGGTCTGCACCGCGATCAGATCCGGTACCGGATGGAGAAGTACGGGTTGAAGTTTCCAGGCGCGACTGGAGGAGCCGACCTGTAATCAGTAGTTCACCCGCCGTGTCGCCGGCGGCGGGGCCGGGGGCTCGATCCGCACGCGCACGTCGAGCGCGCAGAGGCCTGCGGGCAGGACGACCAGCGGGTTGATGTCGAGTTCACGGATCTCCGGACACAGATCGACGAGCGCCGAGAGGCGCAGGAGCGCGGTGAGGAGCGCGGGTTCGTCCATGACCGGGCTGCCGCGGTAGCCGCGGAGCAGCGCCGCACCGCGAAGTCCTGACACGAGATCGCGCGCGTCGAGATCGGTCAGCGGGTGCAGCCGGAGCTGCCGGTCCGCGAACAGCTCGGTCATCGTCCCGCCGGTGGCGCAGGCGATCACGTGGCCGAACGCCGGGTCGTCGATGACGCCGACCAGCATCTCGACGCCGCCGGGCACCATCTGCTGGACGAGCACGCCGCTGAGCCGGTCGCCGAGCCGGCCGTGCAGGTCGCGCCACGCCGCGGTGACCGCGGCAGCGTCGCGGAGGTTGAGGCGCAGGCCGCCGATGTCCGCCTTGTGAAGGATGTCCGGGCCCACGGCCTTCAGCGCGACGGGATATCCGATGCGGTCGGCTTCGGCGACGACGCGATCCTCCGTGGTCACGACGGCGCTCGTCGCGGCCGGCAGCCGCACCGCGTCCAGCAGGCCTTGCGCGGCGTCGGGCGGCAGCCAGCCGCCGCCGCGCGCCAACGCCTGCTCGGCGATGTCCCGGGCCGCGTCACGATCCAGATCGAGAAACGTCGGCACCGTGCCCTCGGGCCGGAGCCGCCACTCGCCGTAGGCGGCCGCTCGCGCGAGCGCGATGGCGGCTGATTCCGGAAACCGGTAGTTGGGCACGGACGTCAGCGCCGCCGGCGTGGGCGCCGTGGACATGCAGACGGCGAGCACCGGCTTGCCGGGATGGGCGTCGGTCGCGCGCTGAATGGCGCTTGCCGCGTCCTCCGCCTGCGTGACGAGCGGCGGAATGAAGATCGCGAGCACCCCATCCACGGCGTCGTCGCGCAGCAGGGCCGAGAGCGCGCCGTCGTACTGGGCGGCCGTCGCCGACGCGATCATGTCCACCGGATTGCCGACGGCGGCCGCGGCCGGCAGAATCCGGCGCAGTGCGGCGACGGTCGCCTCCGAGAGCGCCGGCAGCTGCAGCCCGTGCGCCTCGCAGGTGTCGGCGGCGAGAATGCCCGGCCCGCCGGCGTTGGTGAGAATGGCCACCCGGCGCCCGCGCGGGATCGGCTGATTGGCGACGAGCGCCGCGACGTCGAACAGCTCCTCGAGCGTGTTCGTCCGAATCGCGCCCGTCTGCTGGAAGAGCGCGTCGACGATGGCGTCGCTGGCGGCGAGAGCGCCGGTATGGGACGCGGCCGCCCGCGATCCCGCCCGCGATCGGCCGGCCTTGACGGCCACGACCGGCTTCAGGCGCGCCACGCGCCGCGCGATCTGCGAGAACTTGCGCGGGTTGCCGAAGCTCTCGAGGTACAGCAGGATGACGTCCGTCTGCGGATCGCGCGCCCAGTACTGCATCAGGTCGTTGCCCGACACGTCCGCCTTGTTGCCGACGGAGATGAACGTGGAGAACCCGATGTTGAGCTGCCGCGCGTAGTCGAGAATGGCGAAGCCGAGCGCGCCGCTCTGCGTCGAGAGCGCCACCCGTCCGGGCCGCGGCGCGATGGGCGCGAACGTGGCGTTCAGCCGGATCGCCGGGTCCGTGTTGATGATGCCCATGCAGTTCGGACCCACCAGACGGATGCCGGCTTCGCGGACCCGTTCGAGGAGCGCCGTTTCGCGCGCCCGTCCCTCGGCGCCGACCTCGCTGAAGCCCGCGCTGATGACCACCGCGGCCTTCACCCCTTTGGCAATGCACGCGTCCATCACGTCGAGGACCTGCGCGGCCGGCACGGCAATGATCGCCAGGTCCACCGTGCCGGGAATCCCGCTCACGGACGGGTAGGCCGTGACGCCGTCGATCGACGCCGCCGACGGGTGGACGACGGAGAGCCGTCCCGTATACCCGCCCTCGAGGATGTTGTGCAGCAGCTCCGATCCAATCCTGCCGCGCGTGCGGCTGGCGCCGACGACGGCGACGCTGCCGGGCGCGACGACGGAGGTGATGGAGGCCGTGGCGGCGGTCATCGCGCGCGCGTCCGCGCGCTCCCGGCTGCGATCCGTGCGTGCGAGCGACAGCACGATGTGGTGCGCGTCGCCGTCGACGCGGCGTTCCAGCATCAGCCCCGAGTCCTCGAAGACGCGCAGCATCTGGACGTTGTCGGCCAGCACGTAGGCGTCGAACCACTCAATCTCGCGCGTCCGCGCGATCTCGGCGAGCATCTCGAGCAGGCGGGTGCCCACGCCGCGGCCCTGCACGGCGTCGGCAATCGCAAACGCCACTTCGGCGCGATCCGGCTGCGTGCGATGGCGGAGATAGGTGCCGACGGCCAGGATGCGGCCGCCGGACTGGCCGACGAGCACGACGTCCTGGTCGGGATCGGCGCCGAGCAGGCGCGAGACCTCCGGCGCGCTGGAACGCGGCACGCCGAAGAACCGCGAATAGAGACTCGCGGGCGAGAGTCCGTCGTGAAAGGTCTTGAGCGCCGCGGCATCGTCGGGCCGGGCCTCGCGCAGCAGCAACGTCGAGCCGTCGCGCAGCACGATGTCGGCGCCATGACGATTGGGGAAACGGACGGGCATCAGCCGGAGCCTACCAGCAACGGCGAAGCGCCGCCAGGAACGTGGGCGGATCTTGATAGGCTGTGCGGGCCGCCGGGTCCGTCGGATGCGGGGGCGATGCGATGCTGAGGTTCCTGATCCGGCGCGTGGCCTATCTCGTCGTGCTGGTGGTCGTGTCGACCACTGCGGCCTACGTCCTCGCCGCGACGCAGCTCCACCCGCGGTCGCGCTACGAAGGGCGCAACCCGCCGCCGCCCGAGGCCACGGTCGACGCCGCGCTCGACGCGCTCAACATGAACGACAAGCGGCCGCTCGCCGAGCGCTTCGGGCGCTGGACCGGTAGCATTCTCCGGGGCGATCTCGGCCGCACCGTGGACAACATCCCGCTCAACGAGGAGATCGGCCGCCGCATGTGGGTGAGCCTCCGCCTGCTGCTGGTCGGGTCGCTCCTCGGCACCCTGCTCGGCGTGGCCGCCGGCGCGTACGGCGCCGTGCACCAGTACCGCCTCGACGATCGCCTGCTCGCCCTCTTCTCGTTCGTCATCCTCTCCATCCCCGTCGTCGTCCTCGCGGTGCTGCTGAAGAACGCGGGCATCGCGCTGAACAACGCGCTCGGGTTCACGGGCGACGTGAAGCTGCTCTACACCACGGGAGAAATGACGCCCGGCCTCGACCCGTGGTCCTGGGCCGGCGTGACGGATCGGCTGGCGCACCTCGTGCTGCCGTCGCTCGTGCTCACCGCCGGCAGCGTCGCCTTCTACAGCCGCTATCAGCGCAACGCCATGCTCGACGTGCTGGGCAGCGACTTCCTGCGCACCGCCCGCGCGAAGGGGCTGCGGCGGGCGCGGGCGCTCGTCACGCACGGGCTCCGCACCGCGCTCATCCCCATGGCCACCTTCTTCGCCTACCAGTTCGCGCTGCTGTTCGTCGGCGCGACCTTCACCGAGAAGATCTTCGGCTGGCACGGCATGGGGGAGTTCTTCGTGGACTCCGTCATCAAGCAGGACGTCAACGCGGTCGCCGCGGTGACGCTGTTCGTCGGCGTCCTGGTGCTGATTGCCGGATTCCTGTCCGACCTGGCCTATGCCGCTCTCGACCCCCGGGTCCGCGTCTGATCCGCTGGCGCCGGCCGGCGTGGACGCGGTCGTCTCGCGCCGGCAGCTCGTGTTCCGTCGCTTCCGTCGCCAGCGCCTCGCCCTCGTGGGTCTCGCCGTGGTCGTCCTGTTGTTCGCCGCCGCCTATCTGAGCCCGTTCGTCGCGCCCTGGCAGTACAACGAGCTCGACACGCGCGCGTTCCTGTCGCCGCCCTCAGCGTCGCACTGGTTCGGCACCACCCAGACGGGCTTCGACATGTTCGCGCTGACGATGAGAGGGCTGCAGAAGTCGCTGGTGATTGGGCTGATCGGTGCGGTCATGGCCACGGCGCTGGCGGCCGTCGTGGGGGCGTTCGCCGGCTACTTCGGCGGCACGCTGAACACGGTGCTGCTCACCATCATCGACCTGCTGCTGGTGTTGCCGGCGTTCCTGATCATCGCGATCGTCTCGCCGGCCTTTCGCGGCGAGACGTGGCTGATCTTCGTCGTGCTGCTCGCGGGGTTCCAGTGGATGATCACCGCCCGCATCGTCCGCGGCACGACGCTGTCGCTCAAGGAGCGCGAGTTCGTGCATGCCGCGCGGCTGATGGGCGTGCCGGGCTGGCGCATCATCTTCCGGCACCTGCTGCCCAACATGGCGTCGCTCCTGATCATCGACGCGACGATCAACGTCAGCTCGCTGATTCTCGCGGAAGTAGGCCTCTCGTTCTTCGGGTTCGGCGTGCAGCCGCCCGACGTGTCACTCGGCACGCTCATCGGTGACCACGCCGGCGCCGCGCTGACGTTCTCCTGGCAGTTCTACTTTCCGAGCGGCCTGCTCGTCGTCCTCGTGCTCGCGATCAACCTGGTGGGCGACGGCCTGCGCGACGCGCTCGATCCCCATGGCGGCGCCGGCGGGGGACGGTAGCGGATGGCACCGGTGTCTCCATTGCTCGAGGTCACGGACCTGTCCGTCTCGTTCCCGAGCGAGGCGGGGCGCGTCGCGGCCGTGCGGTCGGTCACCTATCAGGTCCTCCCAGGCGAGGTCCTCGGCATCGTCGGCGAATCTGGATCGGGGAAGACTGTCTCGTCGCTCGCGGTGATGACCCTTCTGCCGCCCCGGGCCGCGGTCACCGGCTCGGTGCGGTTCCGCGGGCAGGAGCTGATCGGCCGGTCCGACGCGGAGCTGTCGGCGATCCGCGGGCGGCGCATCGCGATGGTGTTCCAGGATCCGCTGTCGGCCCTGACGCCGGTCTACACGGTAGGCGATCAGATCGCCGAGGCGATTCTCGTGCACGAGCGCGTGACGCCGGCGGCGGCACGCGCCCGTGCGGTCGAGTTGCTCGAACTGGTGGGCATCCCGCGCGCGGCCGAGCGGGCGACGGCCTTCCCGCACGAGTTCTCGGGCGGCATGCGGCAGCGGGTGATGATCGCGATGGCGATCGCGAATCAGCCGGACCTGATCATTGCCGACGAGCCGACGACGGCCCTCGACGTCACGATTCAGGCGCAGATTCTGGACGTGCTCCGCGTGGCGCGCCAGACCACGGGCGCCGCGGTCGTCCTCATCACGCACGACCTGGGTGTGGTCGCCGGGTTCGCGGATCGCGTCGCCGTGATGTACGCGGGCACGATCGTCGAGCTGGGTGCGGTCGACGACGTGTTCTACCGCGGGCGAATGCCTTACACCCTGGGCCTGCTCGGGTCGATCCCGCGCCTCGACGCGCGTACCGGCCAGCCGCTGACACCGATCGAAGGCGAGCCACCGTCTCTACTGGCCTTGCCGCCCGGGTGTCCGTTCGTGCCGCGCTGTCCGCTGCGAATTGACGTCTGCGTCCAGGTCGAACCGCCGCTCGCACCGATGGCCGCGTCGGGTCCGGGCCATCTGAGTGCCTGTCATCGGAGCGCGGACATCGAGGCCCGGGGGATGACGAGCACCGACGTGTTTCCGGTGCCGGCCGTGCCGCCCTCGCCCGCCGCCGGCATCCCACGGCACGAGCGCGCGGCCGTGCTCGACGTCCAGGATCTGGTCAAGCAGTTTCCGCTGGTCAAGGGCGCGGTGTTCCGGCGGCGCGTCGGGACCGTGCATGCGGTGGACGGCATCAGCTTCGACCTCCGCGCGGGCGAGACGCTCGGGCTGGTGGGGGAGTCCGGGTGCGGCAAGACGTCCGCCATCATGGAAATCCTGCGGCTCGCCCCACCCGCGAGCGGCCGCGTCGTCGTGCTCGGCCGCGACACGCGCGACCTGTCCGCGGCCGACCGCTTCGCGATCCGTCGTGACGTCCAGGTGGTGTTCCAGGATCCGCTCGCGTCGCTCGATCCGCGCATGCCGGTCGGTGACATCCTGGCGGAGCCGCTCTCGACGCACGGCGTGCCCGCGGCGGATCGCGCGGCGCGGGTGCGCGAGCTATTGACGATGGTGGGGCTGCG
>CAZFAT010000406.1:0-13463 GCA_964517075.1 uncultured Solibacteraceae bacterium | reverse complement strand
GGGCCTTCAGCTCGACGAGCACCGCCACCTCGATGCCTGCCTCGGCGGCGCGAATCAGCAGGTCAATCAGCGGGGAGTCGTCGCCAATGCGATAGAGCGTCATCTTGATGGCCGCGACCTGCGGGTCGGCGACCGCGGCCTCGAGAAACGTCTCGACCGCGCTGAACGAATCGAAGGGGTGGTGCACGAGGAAGTCCTGATACTTGATCCGGTTGAAGAGGAGGTGCTCGTCTCCCGCCCGCCAGAGGGTTCGCGGCACGACGACCCGCGGCTCCAGCGCCACGCGGGGCACGAGCCGGGCGAGTTCCTGCCAGTCGGCGTAGCCCATGCGACCCGACGACCGGACGGCGGTGCCCTCGTCGACCTCGAAGTTGTCCACGAGGATGTCGAGCACGCGCTTCGGCATCTTGCTGTCCACCTGCAACAGCGAAATCGCGCCGTGCCGCACCTCCCGCAGCCCGCGATCGACCAGGTCCCGCAGGTCCTCGCGCTGATCCTCGAGGAGCACGAGGTCGGTGTCGCGGATGATCCGGAACAGGTGGGCGCTCACCACCGGAATGCCCGGAAACAGTTCCTGGAGGTTCCGGAGGATGACGTCTTCCAGGTAGACGCACGTGTGACGCGCCGCGAGATGGCGCGGCAGTTCGATGAACCGCGGAAACGACTCCGGCACGTTCACGCGCGCGAACCGCATCCGCCGTCGCTGCCGGACGACCACCGCCAGGTTCTTGCTGCGGTTGGGCATATAGGGAAACGGATGACCCGGATCGAAGGCGAGCGGCGTCAGAACGGGGCAGATCGTCGAGCTGAACCGGTCGCTCAGATACCGGGCGACCTCCGGCGTGTACTCCTCCGGATCCAGCAACTGGATCCCTTGGGTGGCCAGCGCGGGCTCCAGCTGTTCGGTCCAGCACGACTCGAGGTCGTGGAGCATGGCGTCGGCGGCGTTGCGCACGGCGCGCGCCTGTTCGCCGAGTTCCAGGCCGTCGAGCGAGACGGCCTCCACGCCGGCGCGGTGCTCCCGAAGGAGGCTTGCCAGGGGGACCATGTAGAACTCATCAAGGTTGCCGGCCGCGATGGCCAGAAACCGCATCCGGTCGCGCAGCGGATGCCCGGCGTCCCGGGCCTGCGCGAGGACCCGCCGGTTGAACGACAGCCGGCTGAGCTCACGGTTCAGATAGAACGACGGATCACCCAGGTCCGGTTCGGCGTCCCTCGGCCGCACGGGCCGCGGGCCGGATGCCCTCTGCCCGGGTCCCAACTGACTGTTTCTGGGTAACCCTGTGCCCATCTCCCCGCCGGTGCAGAGTCAGTGCAACGGCGGGGCCAGCGCGGCTCGCCTCGCTCCGAAGCGGCCAGCGGGCGATCGGGCTGAGGGTGCGAGGTGCCGGGGTGCGAGGTGCCAAGGTGGCAGGGTGAGAGGGTGCGCAAGTTCGAGCGGACTCCTGCGGCTATCGCGGCATTTCGCGGACGCACCCCCACTGCCAACTGAGCGTCCCGAGTCGTCGCGCCCCTGCGGGCGACCCCCCGACTGGCCAGCATGTTGCTTCCGATCGCTCGCGGCGAGGTAAGGGGTGGCGAACGCGCTGCGACCGGTTGTCGGCTGTGGGTTCGCGATCCTGCTTGGAGCCGCACTGGCCGGATGTGAGACGCCGGTCGGGCCGCCATCCGTCTCCTGTCAGTACGTCGCGGCGCCCGCCGCCGTCGCGACCTGCATGCCGGCGATCGAGATGGCAGTGACGCTGTCGACCGCTCCCGGTTGCTCCTGGACGGCGGCTCCGACCGCGCCGTGGATTGCGCTGACTGCGGGCTCGTCGGGGAGCGGCTCGAACACCATGCGCTTTGGCGTCGCCGAGAACTGGGACGCCCCGCGAACGGCGGGGGTGACGATTCGGGACGTGCTCGCCGGGCCCGTCGCGGCAGTGCAGGTCTCACAGGCCGGCTGCCGCTACTGGGTGAGCCAGGCGACAGTCGACGTGGAGAGCTCGGGCGGCACGCACACGTTCGACGTGCTGCAGCAAAGCGAGCCCACGTCGTGCGGTGGACCGCTTCAGAACGCCTGCCGGTGGAGCGCCGTGGCCGGGGTCGCGTGGATCGCCATCCTCACGCCGATGCCTCGCCAGGGGGATGACCGCGTGTCCTTCACCGTCGCCCCGAACACCAGCGGCGTCACGCGCACGGGCACGCTCACGGTGCGGGACCAGAGCGTGGCGATCACGCAGGCTGGAGCGCCCTGACCCAGCCGCCGGATTGACCGGCGCGACGCGCGCTGCTCATGATGCCGCGTGCCGCCGCTCGAGGACATCCTGTGCGACCGACCGCGCATCCTGTTCGTCGGGATCAATCCGAGCCTGCCATCGGCCCGCGTCGGACACCACTTTGCCGGGCCGGGCAATCCCTTCTGGCGCCTGCTGTATGCCGCGGCGCTGGTGCCGGAGCCCATCGGCCACACGGACGACCGACGCCTTCCCACGTGGGGACTCGCGCTGACGAACCTCTGCCCGCGCGCGACGCGAACGGCGAACGAGCTCACGACGGAGGAGATCCGCGCCGGTTGCCGGCGTCTTCGCCGAAAGATCGCGCGGCTCCGGCCGTCCGTCGTGGCGTTCGTGGGCGTATCGATCTATCAGCAGTGTTTCGGACACGACGCCACGCCGGGCCCTGGTGCGAAACCGCACGGCGTGGCCGGCGCTCGCGTGTTCGTCCTGCCCAACCCGAGCGGCCTCAACGCCGCCTTTCCCGGATTTCAGGACAAGCTCACGTGGTACGAGGCGCTCGAAACGTACAACGCTTCGCGCTGACGAACCTACGAGGGTTCGAGGATTCGAAGGTACGAAGGGTCGAAGGTGCGAGGGTACGAGGGTTCGACCTGAGCCGGTCCCGGCAGATTCGACGCATTCCCGGACAGGAGCGTGTCATGGCACCCGGCGCTCGCGCCGTCTTCACGATTGGCCTCGTCAGCGTCGGGCTCATGGCGTCCGCGCCCGTCCACGCTGACGAGACGGACAACTTCACCTGCCGCACTCGCGTGTTGATGGACGCGCTGCCGGTCATGGATCGGCTGATGAGAGACCGGATCGAGGACGCGCTCGCGCGCGCCAACCGGCCGGGCGGCGCGCCCTGCGATGCGGCCTGCCTCGGCCGGCACCTGCAGGCCGTGGTGGGCGCCAACGACCGTCATCCGCTGACCGGGATTCCTCACGCGATCGTCGCGAGAGACGTGGCCAGACACCCGGACGTCGACCGCTGTCACCTCGCGTTCCGGGACTCGATTTACGGCGCGCGGCCCTACCATCGGCCCTGGCTGCTCCCCTTCACCGGCCGGGTCATCTGGCTGGCGGATTCGATCCGCGTGGCCGGACACGTGGTCGGCATCGACAAGATCAACCACTTCCTGCGCGAGGGCCTGGCACACTGGCGCGCCGAACGATCGGGCGCCGACGTCGCCGCGATCATGACGCGCGAACTCGGACGGCCCGGTCGCCGGTGGCGCATGACCGAGTACGGCCTGAAGGGGCGGGCGCTGACCGGCGTGCTCGCCTACGCGGATCTGGCGGCCAGTTACGGTGGCCTCGGGTTCTGGCGTGACCTGCTGTCGATCGACGACGCTGACGCCTACATCCGCTTCGACGCGCGGGCGGGTCGCTTCGTTCAGCAGCGCCCGTTCACCTGGGCAGCCTACGTGAACGACGCGTGGGATGAGGCGATCAACTGTTCCGCCATGCAGCCGGCGCTCTGGAAGGACGTCCGGCCGGCGCTCGACCGCCTCGCCCTGCGCTGCCCCGTGTTCGACTGCCGGTTTCTGTCGGCCCTGCCCGACGCCGGGCTGTATGTGAATCCGGCCTGCCTGCCCGACGAGCCGCGAACCGCGGTCGGACCGGTGGCCTATCGGAGGACCACGGCGGCGCCAATCGTCCAGTAATTGGCCACGACGTTCTTGATGCTCTCGCCGGAGGTTGTCGTCAGTTCGCCGATGGCGGCGACGTGATGCGTCGCGTGGATCTGGAGAGCGTGGCGCCGGTTCCATCCGGCGATCCAGCCCGTGCCGTAGGTCAGTCCCAGCGCATTGGTCGTGAACGGCGGGGCGATTACCAGGTCAACGTCGTGGACGGCGCGCGCTCGAACCACGTGCTTCAGCGACTCGACCTCGACGTCCGCGTGCCGGTGGCTGCCTCCACCGGCAGACAACTGGAGCGCGAAGTCGTTGAACGGGGTCCGGCTGCGGCCGGTGCGCACATCGCCGTAGAGGAGGTCCACGTCGATGAAAGGCCTGGCCGCGGCGCGCGCGGTCCGGAAGGTATCGCCCTGCCACAGCACGCCGGCGGCGGCGCGCATGGCGATGCCCGAGGGCACCAGGGATGAGGGACGTTCGGACACGCGGGTCATGTCGCCAGACAGTGCGCGCGCGAGTCCGCTCAGCGGATCGATGGCGGCGGCGATCAGCTCCCCGCGGCGGCGCGCGCCGCCCGTGCGGGTGGGATCGCGCACGAGCCACGTGGTGCGGTGCATGACCTCGCCGAGGGTGATGCCACCCAGCGTGGTGTTCATCAGGTCGTTCAGCGACGCGCGATTGTTCTCCGCGAAGAACTCCCAGGTCGCGCTGCCGAACGCCGCCACCGCGCTGGCCTCCCAGAACGACAGGCCGTGCGCACGGCCCGAGGTGTAGTAGTTGCTGCCCTGGTAGGGGTGACCGATCTGATTGACCAGCCATGGGTTCACGTCCCACTCGAACCCGTGCTTCAAGTTGGCGCCCCACGACCGCGCACGACGGTCTGTCCCGAGCCCTACATCGATCTGAACATCGCCCCCGGTCAGCAGTCGTCGTGGCGGACGACCTCGAGTTCTACGGGGCGCCGAAGACGGCGCCAATCTCTCCGGACGCACGCTGACGGTGACCGTGGCGTGCTCCCCTTCGCCCAGGCGAACGATGGTCGCCGTTAGGGATCTCGCCTTGATCTCACCGGACCTCGAGCGCGCGCTGAGCCGGCGCGAGGGATTCCGACGCATCCATGGGTGGAGGACGACATGGCGAAGCGGACCCGGATGGCACTTGTGATGCTCCTGTTCGGCCAGACACTCGCGGCGGCGGCGACGCATGTCGAAGCCCAGGCGCCCCTCGACGCGCCGCGGCCCCCGGCGGTCGGCCGGATCGTTTCGGAGCGGGAGCAGACCCAATGGCGGGCCGCCATCGAGGCGTTTGGCGTACTGCCGTTCCTGACGAACTTCACCTTTCGCGCGCGCGGGTTTAACGCCCACACGCCGGACCTTCGCGCCCTGATTGCGTTCCTGGATGGCCACGTGGACAACGGCGGCACGGGCATCTTCAGGAAAGGCTGGCTCCACAACCGTCACAAGGACGTGGGCCCGGCCCGGATCGACTACCGGTCCTTCCGGGGCGCCCTCGGGAAAGGGAGCATGCAGATCGTGGTCTCGACGACCACTGGCGCGGTCTTCATCGACATGGACGAGTTCAACCCCTACGAAGACCTCGTGTCCTTCATCGGCCACGCATGGGAGGTGGCCCGGAACCGGTTCAGGGTCGCCGAGAGGTGAGGAGCGTGCCCCCCCCGGACAGGACCATCGCGGTCGAGGCGGAGGGGCAGGTGCGACGCGACGTGCGGCTACCTCTCCACGGCCACGCTGACGGTGATCGTGGCGCGCTCGCCCTCGCCCACGTGCACGATGATCGCCGACCGGCTCAGCTGATCGAGCACCACGGGATCCTGGACGCGATCCTTGAGCGTGGCGGGCACGCTCGTGACGAAGTATTCGCCCGCCCCACGCACCGTGACGTCGAACTCGCCCCCGCGCCCCGAGTCCGCCACGAGTGCGGGTTGTCGCAGCATGCCTGACACCCACAGCGATCGGTCCGTCGGAAAGACCGCGATCTGCCCGGCCGCGACGTCGCGGCCGTCCCTGTCGCGAAGCTGGCCCGATACGCGCGTGCGTCGATCGGTGTACGTCCAGACGACATCGCCGATGTCGTCGGAGCCGACCTGAACGGCTCGGTCGGTCACGTCTCTCCCGTTCGTCGTGAGCGAACGCACCTGCCACCCGGAGAAACCGCGCCGACCGGACAAATGGAGCTCGTACGCGCCCGGAGGGAGACCCACCGTCCTGAAGCGACCGTCAGGGCCCAGACCGCCGATCGGGACGGCACCGAGCTCAGCGCCGTCAACGGCGAAGATGTGCACCGCAGTGCGTTCGAGCTCGCTGGCGGCCGGCTGGGCCGACGTGCCCTCGAAGACTATTCGCCCGCTGAGTCTGGCGCCTCGATTGAGTCCCAGGGTCAGCTCGACGTCCCTGGCCTCCACGACGATCGGCGCCTTGATCCACAGCGTGTCACCCTCCGGAGGTGGTCCGGCGACCTCGCCTCCACCGCCAACAATGCGAACGACCCCCGACGACGACGGCGCGCTGGGCGTGCGGATGGTGGGCGTGGCGCGATCCGGATGCCGGGGGAAGGCCGCAGCCCAGAGGACGTAGGTGCCGGGAGGGACGTTGGCGAACGAGAAACGTCCGTCGGTCCCGACACGAATCGAGGCGACCGGGAGTTCCCACTGCACCGCACCGCCATCGAGCGCCAGGAGCGACACCGGCAGCAGACCGTACGGAACCCTGTCAACACCGGCGATGGTTCCCGCGACCTTGACGCCCCGCAGGTGCGTCAGCGCGAAGTCGATCCCGGTCCTCTCGTCGTTCAGCGCCACGTTCACGGGGTGAGCGCCGGAGGGCAGCGGGGAGGCCGGGTAGAACAGCGTGGGAAACCTCAGCACGGCGTTCGGCTGCGGTTCGGGCGGACCGGCCGGCTTCGGCGGCCGGGCGCTGTCGCCGCGCACGCGGATCAGGTAGTCCGTGGCCGGCGATGACAGCACGAGTCGATACGCGCCCCGATCGTCCGTTCTGACGATGGGTTCTGGATCGAGGATCGTCGGACCGGTCACACGCCGGAACGCGCCGACTTCGACATCGACCACGGGCTCCCCCGCCGCATCCCTCACCGTGCCGGACACAATGGGTCGGCGAGCGAGACTGAGGACGAGGCCGGTCACCGGCGCATCGGGCGTGAGCGTGACCAGTTGCACAGGATCCGTCGGTCTGCCCGATTCTGGGAGATACAGCGGATGCGCGGCGAGCAGGCGATACGGACCCGGTGACGGGCTGCGGAACTCGAATTCGCCGAGGAGCCCTGTCGTCACGGCCCAGTCGGGCACCAGACCGCGCCACCAGGCGGACACACGCACGCCCGCGATTGGCTCCTTCGAGACTGCGTCGACGACCGTGCCGGCAATGAAAGACACGCGCGGTTCCTGCGCGCGAAGGGCGCCGGGCACGAAAGGGTCGGACAGACCGATCACGCCTGCGAGCACTGTGGCGACGAACGAACCACCGAACACGCGCATGTCAGGCTCCTGTGTCACGCCGGCCACCTGGCCGGCGGGGCTTCAATCATCAATCGTCAGGTTAATTGTCAATCATCAGGCATCAATTCAATCGTCAATGAAGAAATCACGAAATGGTCAATGCCGTTCGCCTGGGCCTCCCGTCTGTTACGCTGCACACGACCGGGCGCGCACGGCCCCGCCCGATCCGGCGTGAAGGAGATTCCGTGGTCCAGTTCAAGCGTATCCTCTGTCCGATCGACCTGAGCGAGTTGTCGATTCGTCCGCTCGCCTATGCCGCCGCGATGGCGACCTGGTATGACGCGCGCGTCACGGCGCTGCACGTCGTCCCGACGTTCGAGCCGATGGAGGTCCGAGCCGGCGCCCTCTTCGATCCCGTGCAGATGGTGTATCCCATGCCCCGGGAGGACGTGCTCGAGCGCCTGCGTGGGATGATCGCCACCGCGGGCGTGGCGGTGGATGACGTGGACCTGGCCGCCGAGGCTGGCGACGCCGCGCCGACGATCGTGGATCAGGCCGTGGCCACGAACGCGGACCTGCTCGTCCTGGGGACCCACGGACGCACCGGGTTCAACCGGTTGCTGCTCGGATCGGTGACCGAGAAGGTACTGCGCCAGGCGCCCTGCCCGGTGTTGACGGTGCCGCCTCACGCGCCGCCGGCGCCCACGGGCGTCGCGATTCGGCACGTCCTGTGCGCCATGGACTTCTCACCGGCCTCCCAGCAGGCGCTCGGGTTCGCGCTCGGGATCGCCCAACGCGCCGGGGCCTCCCTGACCTTGCTGCACGCGATTGAGTGGCTGCCGGAGGAGGAGCCCGCCGAGCCCACGACGTTCAACGTCGTCGAGTATCGCGAGCATCTGAAGCAGACGGCCCGCGACCGACTCGCCGCGCTCGTCGCCCAATCGCACGACCGGCCGAAGCCGACGCTGCTCGTCGTGACCGGCCGCGCGCATCGCGAGATCCTGCGTCTCGCGGAGGAACGGGATGCCGACCTCATCGTGATGGGCTCGACCGGACGTGGCGGTCCTGCCCTGACACCGTTCGGCACAACCACCCAGCAGGTGGTGCGTGCGGCCACCTGCCCGGTGCTGACCGTCCGCGCGCCGCAGTAGCGCGAGGCCGAACGCGCCCGCCACCGCCAGCGCCGGTCATCCTTCGCGCAGGGCGTCGAGTGGCGCCACGCGGCTGGCGCGCAGCGCGGGTATCCAGACCGCCGCGAGCGCCACGAACGTCAGCACCCCGACGACCGCGCCGAACACCACGGGGTCGCGCGGCACGACACCGAACAGTTGTGCGGCCAGGAACTGCACGAGACCGAGCGCGCCGACCGCGCCGATCACCACGCCGAGAACGGCCATTCGCATCCCCTGCCAGACCACCATCCGCCGCACCTGCCGCGCCTCGGCTCCAAGCGCGAGGCGGATGCCGATCTCCTGCGTGCGCTGCTGAACCGAGTACGCCATCAGCCCGTAGATGCCAATGGCGGCCAGCAGCAGCGCCGAGGCGCCGAAGACCGTCATCAGCCACATGTTGAAGCGCTGCTGCGAGAGGGAGCTGGAGACGACCGCGTCCATGCCGCGCACGCTCGTCACGGGCAGGCCCGTTGCGTCTTCGATGGCCTGGCGCACGCGCTCGCCGAACGCCGCGGGCGCCGACTGCGTGCGGACGACCCAGACCATCGGCCGGATGGTCATGTTGAGCACGGTCACCGGGTCGGGCACCTGCGCCTGTGGCACGTACATGCGCGGCTGCGGAGTGTTGTTGAGCCCGGCATCGCGCACATCGCCGACAATGCCGATGACCTGCCGCTCGGGCTCGCCGGCGAATTCACTCATCACGCCGCGTCCGATGACCAGCCGATCGTTCAGCGGGTCGCCGTCGGGCCAGACCAGCCGCGCCATCGCCTCGTTGATGACCACGACCCCCGGCGCCTGCGCGGTGTCCCGATCGGTGATCGTGCGCCCGCGCTTGATCGGAATCCTGTAGACCTCGAAGTACCCCGGCGACACGGTGCGCCACCCGCCACCGCCGTGAAACGGCCCATCGGTGAGGGGCCGCCCGACCACCGTGTACGGCAGTCCATAGCCGCCCTCGAGTGGCACGCAGCACGTCGCGCTCGCCTCGACGACGCCGGGCATCGCCTTCAGACGCTCGACGCCCGTCCGGATCACCTGCTCGACCCCCTCCGACGTGGCAAACCGCGCGTCGCGGAGGGAGGTCTGAAGCGTGAGGACATTCGTCGTGTCGAACCCCGGCTCGACCGATCGCAGCGCGAGGGCCGTGCGGATGAGCAGCGCGGACCCCACGAGCAGGATGACCGCGAGCGCCACCTCGGCGACCACGAGCACCGACCGCGTCCGCTGCCTGGCGCCGGTGCCGGATCGGCCGCTGCTGCCCTTGAGCGTGGTGGCGAGATCGATGCGCGTGGCCTGCAGGGCCGGCACGAGTCCGAACAGGACGCCGGTCGCCACCGCAACCACAATGGTGAAGACCATGACGCGCCAGTCGAGCGTGACGATCGCGCCCGATTCGCCGACGCGCGGCAGACCCGCCGTGTTGATCGCCAGCAGGCCTCGCATGCCCGCCAGTCCCACGCCCAGCCCCATCAGGCCGCCGGCTGTGGCCAAGAGCACGCTCTCGGTCAGCAGTTGGCGCACGATGCGCCCGCGGCCGGCGCCGATGGCCGTGCGAATCGCGATCTCCCCCTGGCGGCTGGCCGCACGCGCGAGGAGCAGGTTCGCGACGTTGGCACAGGCCATCAGCAGCACGAATCCGACGGCGCCGAGCAGGACGTAGAGCGTCGGCCGCACGTTGCTGACGATCGCGTCCTGAAAACCGATGACGCCGAACGATGCTCCCGCCTGCAGCGCGTTCGGATACCTCTCGCGGTAGGCCGTGGCCGACACCTGCAGGGCCGCGCGCGCCTGCTCGAGGGTCACGCCGGGCGCGAGCCGCGCCGCGACACTGAAGTAATGACCCTGATCGGACGTCTGCGGATCGAGCTGGAAGGGGATCCACACATCGGGGACGGGCCCGAACTGCTCGACGCCGTCGATCGGCGCGGCCACCCCCACGATGACGAACGGCTGACCGCCGAGCGAGATCCCCCGTCCGAGGATGTCCGGATCGCGGTCAAACCGCCGTTCCCACAACCGCTCGCTCAGGAGGGCGACGTTCGGCCCCGCCGGCCGGTCCTCCTCGGCCGTGAAGGCTCGGCCGCGGACAACCGGCAATCCGAACAGCCGGAAATAGTCGAGCGAGACCTGCGCGCCGCGCAGCTGCTCGGGCAGGCCACCGCCCGTCAGGTTCAGCGTCGTGGTGCGGAACGCGGTGACGTCGCGGACCACGCTCGTCTGCTCGCGCCAGTGCTGGAACTTGGCGGGCGACCCGGCCGTGCCCCCGCCGCCCTGGGCGGTGGTGGTCTGGAACATGACCAGGCGGTCGGGCTCCGGGAACGGCATCGGCCGCAGCAGCACGGCGTTGACGACCGAGAAGATGGCGGTGTTGGCCCCGATGCCGAGCGTCAGCGCGGCGAGGGCCGCCGCGGTGAACCCGGGACTGCGCCGGAACATCCGGAGCGCATGCGGCACGTCCTTGAGTAAGTCGCCTGCGGTCATGAGACTGGCTCCATGCCCCCGATCCGCCGATGCCGGGATGCGCGTTCAGACGAGACGGCTTGATCAATGGGTGGCCGGACAGTTGGCCACGCGCCGCGATGGCACTATCATCAGGACCATGAAGATATCAGTCCTTGCCGTCGGGCTCGCGTCCGTCGTCCTGGCCGGCCTGGTCGTCGCCCAAGTGGCACGGACCAAGTCGCCCGATGGCGCCAGCGTCTATTTCATCTCGCCGAAGAATGGCGACACGGTTAGTGCCACGTTCACCGTCCAGTTCGGGTTGAAGGGGATGGGCGTGGCCCCGGCCGGCGTCACGGCGCCCAACACGGGGCATCATCACCTGCTGATTGACGTCCCCAAGATGCCGGACATGACCATGCCGTTGCCGGCGACGGACCAGATCCGGCACTTCGGCGGGGGGCAAACCGAGGTGGAGCTGAAGTTGCCGCCGGGGTCGCATACCCTGCAGCTCGTGCTGGGCGACTACCTGCACACCCCGCACGAGCGGCCGGTCGTGTCGGACAAGATCACGATCACGGTCAAGTAACGACGTCGGGCATTGTTTTCCTGGTGAAACTACGCCCGACGTCGTTCTTCTGACCGCAAGCTCCGGATAGATCCCGGCGCGGCCGTCCGGTATCGTCACGTCATGCGCGTCGACACCCCCTCAGCACGTGTCCAGGCCGCCTGCGGGTACCTGGCGGCGCACGCCGACCGCCCGATCACCCTGGCCGAGCTGGCCGCCGAGGTCGGCGGCAGCCCGTTCCACCTCCATCGCACGTTCACCAGCCTCGTGGGACTCTCGCCGCGGGCGTATCAGGACGCGCTGCGGGCGAACCGGTTCCGGCGCGGCCTGCGTGAGGGCGCGCCAGTCGCGGGCGCTGTGTACGACGCCGGCTACGGATCGGTCAGCCGCGTCTACGAGCGGAGTCCGACCGGCCGGGGCATGACGCCGGCGGTCTATCGTCGCGGCGGCCCGGGCGTTGACGTCCAGTACGTCACGGTCCGCACGCCGCTCGGACGGCTCCTCGTGGCGGCCACGCCGCGCGGCGTCTGCGCGGTGACGCTGGGCGACGGCGTGCGCGCGCTGGTCGAGAACCTCCGCCGCGAGTATCCGCACGCCCGCGTCAGCAAGGGACATCCCGCACTGGCTCAGTGGACGCGCGCCATCGTCGGGCAGCTGGCCCACCCCACGCCGATCGACCTGCCGCTGGACGTCCGCGCCACCGCCTTCCAGTGGAAGGTCTGGCGCGCCCTGCAGGCCATCCCCGCCGGCGAGACGCGAACCTACGGCGAGGTCGCCCGGGCGATCGGGCAGCCGTCCGCGGCCCGTGCGGTGGCCCGGGCCTGCGCCACCAACCCGGTCTGTCTGGTCGTGCCCTGTCACCGGGTCGTCCAGGCGGGCGGGGGCCTCGGGGGCTACCGGTGGGGGGTCGGGCGCAAGCGGGCCCTGCTCGCGACGGAAGCGGTCGCGCAGCCCGGAAACCGGCGGTAATCCGGGGGCTTCCGGCCGCTTCCCTGGCGGTTTGACATTCCCCCGTCCGACCGCCGAAAATGCTCAGGTCATGTCGATGACGCGGTTGGCCTGCGCCTGTTGTTGTTGCCGGACCTCGCGGGTCCCCGCGCGCTCAGCCTGACCGTCCCACCGCCTCCACGCGACGACCGACGACAGGATTGAAGCCCGGGACCCCTCCCGGGCTTTTGTGTTTCATGGCTGCCCCTATGCCGATACTGGATGACGTGACCAAGTTGCCGGACCACCCTGCCCCGCCGGGCGCGACGACCCCCTCGCCGCACCTCGACCACCTGCGCCTGCTCGAAGCCGAGAGCATCGCGATCATGCGCGAGGTGGTCGCGGAGTTCGAACGCCCGGTCATGCTCTACTCGATCGGCAAGGACTCGTCGGTGCTCCTGCGGCTCGCGCAGAAGGCGTTTCATCCCGGTCCCATCCCCTTCCCGCTGCTGCACGTCGATACCACCTTCAAGTTCCGCGAGATGATCGCGTTCCGCGATCGGTACGCGGCCGAGATTGGCGCGCGGCTGATCGTCCACACCAACACGGGGGCGATTGCCGCCGGCACGCAGCCGTTTGCCGTGGGCACGCAGCGCTGCTGCGGCCTGCTCAAGACGCGCGCGCTGCTCGACGCCCTTGAGGCCGGGCGCTTCGACGCGGCGTTCGGCGGCGCGCGGCGCGACGAGGAGCGCTCCCGCGCCAAGGAGCGCGTCTTCTCGCTGCGCGACGAGAAGGGCCAGTGGGATCCCAAGCGCCAGCGGCCCGAGCTGTGGTCGCTCTACAACGGCCGCATCCGCAAGGGCGAGCACATCCGGGCGTTCCCGATCTCGAACTGGACCGAGCTCGACGTGTGGCAGTACATCGAGCGGGAGAACCTGGAGATCCCGCCCATGTACTTCGCCCACCGCCGCAACGTGGTGCTGCGCGACG
>CAZFAT010000405.1:0-21457 GCA_964517075.1 uncultured Solibacteraceae bacterium | reverse complement strand
ACGGTCAAGGATGCCCCGTGTCAGGACGTGGTGCGAATGGACGGCGGGCTCGACGAACTGCCGGTGCTCACGACCTGGCCGGAGGACGGCGGACCGTTCATCACGCTGCCGCTCGTCATCACGCGCGATCCGGAAACCGGCATGCGGAATATCGGGACCTATCGCATGCAGGTCTTCGACCGCCGCACGACGGGGATGCACTGGCAGCGCCACAAGGGCGGGGCCCAGCATCACCGCGTCGCGGAGCGGCTGGGCCGTCGGCTCGAGGTGGCCGTGGCGCTCGGCGCCGATCCGGTGCTGACCTACTCGGCCACGGCGCCGATGCCGGAGGGGCTCGACGAGCTGATGCTCGCCGGCGTGCTGGGCAAGCGGCGCGTCGAGATGGTCAAGTGCCGCACCGTGGATCTCGAGGTGCCGGCCAACGCGCAGATCGTGCTCGAAGGCTACGTCGATCCCGGCGAGCGGCGGCGCGAGGGACCGTTTGGCGATCACACCGGCCTGTATTCGCTGGCCGACGACTTCCCGGTCTTCCACCTGCAGTGCCTCACGATGCGGAAGAAGCCCGTCTACGTGACGACGGTGGTCGGGATTCCGCCGATGGAGGACTACTACCTCGGTAAGGCGAGTGAGCGCGTGTTCCTGCCGCTCATCCGCAAGACGCTGCCGGAAATCGTCGACATGCACTTCCCGGCCGCGGGCATCTTCCACAACCTCGTGATGGTCTCGATCGACAAGCGCTACCCGGGCCACGCGCGCAAGATCATGAGCGCCTTCTGGGGTCTCGGGCAGCTCATGTTCTCGAAGTGCATCATCGTCGTGGACAAGGACGTGGACGTGCAGAACGAGGCCGAGGTGGCCTGGATCGTGGGGACGCACGTCGATCCCGCGCGGGATATCGAAATCACGCGCGGTCCGGTCGACGACCTGGACGACGCGGCGCTGTTTCCGGCCTACGGCGGGAAGATGGGCATCGACGCCACGCGCAAGTGGCCGGCCGAAGGCGTCACGCGCGAGTTTCCGAAGCGCCTGGCGACGACCGAGGCGGCGCGGAGGAAGGCCGAGGACATCTGGACGCGGATCGGGAAGGAACCGCCGGGAGGCACGCGTTGACGAGGGACGAGGCGGAGCGCGTGCTGGCGTCGGCCGACCTCGTCACGATCGGCGAGCTGGCCGAGGCGGCGCGTCAGGCCCGGACCGGCGATCTCGTCACCTTCGGCCGCGTGGTCGAGGTGGGCGGCGAGACCACCGCGGACGCCCTTGGCGAAGCGGGCGAGGTGCGCCTGATAGGCATCCCCGCGTCGGTGGAGGAGGCCTGCGCGCGCGCACGGGCCGCCGCGGCAGTGGCCGCCGGCGTGCCGGTGACGGGGTTTTCGCTCGCCGATCTCGTCGCACTCACCGGCGCCGATTGGGCGGCGCTCACGACAGCGGCGCGGACGCTCAAGCAGGCGGGCCTCGCGGCGGTGGCCGAGGTGCCCGCGGATGGCTTTGCCAGCGCTGAGGATCTCGTCGCCGCGGTGGACGCCGTGCGTCGCGGCGGGCTCGGCGCGTGGCGGGTGACCGTGAACCGCGCCGCCATGAACGAGCGGCTCGACCTGATCGAGCGCGTCGTGCGCCTGCAGCAGGGCAGTGGCGACGTGCGGGCGTTTGCGCCCTTGCCTCGCCTCGATCCCTCCGATGCACCGTCGACCGGCTATGACGACGTCAGGACCGTCGCGATGGCGCGGCTGATGGCGGCGGATATCCCGGTCATCCAGGTGGACTGGCCGCTCTACGGCCCCAAGCTCGCGCAGGTGGCCATCGCCTATGGTGCGGGAGACATCGACGGCGTCGCGCCGACGGACGCGCCCGCGCTGGGGCCGCGGCGCGCGGCACGGGCCGAGATCGAGCGTCAGATTCGTGCGGCCTCCGCGGTGCCGGTCGAGCGCAACGGACGTTACGAGCGGCGCCAGGCCCCATGAGGCGGCCGGTGCGCCTCGGCGCCGTGTCCTACCTCAACGTCCGCCCCCTCGTGCACGGACTCGATGCCCGGCCGGATCTGGTGTCGGTGCGGTTCGACGTGCCGGCCGAGTGTGCCCGCCTCCTTGCCGCGGGCGCGATCGACCTCGGGATGATTCCCACGATTGCGTATCAGCCGGCCGAACGGATTGTTCCCGGGGTGTGCATTGGTTCGGAGGGACGGGTGGCCTCGGTGGCGCTGTTCACGCGGCGGGCCGTGCGAGAGATTCGATCGATCGCGCTCGATACCTCGTCTGAAACGTCGGCCGCGCTCACACGCATTCTGTGTGCCCGGGCGTTCGGGAGTGCCCCGAGGTTCGAGTCCCACGCGCCCGATCTGGCCGCCATGCTGGCGCGCGCCGACGCCGCGCTCGTCATTGGCGACGCGGCGCTCTTTACCGACGCGCGGGTCCATGGGGCCGAGAAGATTGACCTGGGCGAGGCGTGGACCCGGATGACCGGCCTGCCGTTCGTGTGGGCCTTCTGGGCGGGCCGTCCCGGTGCGGCTGACCCGGCCGTCGTGGAACTGCTGCAGCAGGCGGCCGCGGCGGGCATGGCCGCCAGCGACCGAATCGCCGCTGAATACTGCCGCGACGAGCCCGCGCGGGTGCCCGTGGCCCAGCAGTATCTGCGCGAGAACCTGGCCTTCCGCCTGACCCCCGCCGCGCTGGAGGGCCTGCGCACCTACTATCGCGAAGCGGAGGCCCTCGGCCTGATCGCCCGGGCGCCGGCACTCCGCTTCTACGAGGGCGGCCCGACAGGACCCGCGGGGAGCGAGCCGATAGAATGACCGGGATGCGCACGGTGGCGGCCCTCGAGAAAGCGGAGGCGGGCGAGCGACTCTCGGCGGCCGACGCCCTCGCGCTCTATACGACGGCCCCGACGCCGGTGCTGGGTCGGCTCGCCGACGCCGCCCGGCGGCGCCACCACACCGACGGAGTGGTCACCTACATCATCGACCGCAACGTCAACTACACGAACATCTGCGTCGCGCGGTGCAAGTTCTGTGCGTTCTACCGGCCGGTCGGGTCGAGTGAGGGCTACACGCTCGGTTTCGACGAGATCGTCCGGAAGATCGACGAGACCATCAGCCTGGGCGGCGGCCAGCTCCTGCTGCAGGGCGGCCACAACCCCGACGTGCCGCTCGCTTGGTACGAGGACCTGTTCCGGCAGGTGAAGCAGCGGTACCCGGACTTCCGGCTGCACGCGCTGTCGCCGCCCGAGGTCATTCACATCTCGCGGCTCTCGCAGCTCAGCGTGCCGGCCGTCATCGACCGCCTCATCGCCGCCGGTCTCGACAGTATCCCCGGTGGGGGTGCCGAGATCCTCGTGGATCGCGTCCGCCGGGTCCTCAATTGTTACAACAAGGCGACGGCCGACGAATGGCTCGGCGTGATGCGACACGCGCATCGCGCGGGACTCAGGACGACGGCGACGATGATGTACGGGACGGTGGAGACCATCGAGGAGCGGCTCGAGCATCTGTTCCGGCTACGCGATTTGCAGGACGAGACCGGCGGATTCACGGCCTTCATTGCCTGGAGCTTCCAGCCCGACCATACGGAGCTGTCCGGCGTGGAGGCCACCGGCGTCGAGTACCTGCGCACGCTCGCGATCGCGCGGCTGGTGCTGGACAACGTCGACAACCTGCAGGCGTCCTGGGTGACGCAGGGGGGCAAGGTCGGGCAGCTCAGCCTGGCCTACGGCGCCAACGACATGGGCAGCGTGATGATCGAGGAGAACGTCGTGCGCGCCGCCGGCGCCGCGGACTGCATGGATGAGATCGAGGTCGTCCGGAACATCGAGAACGCGGGATTCGTTGCGACGCGGCGCAATATGCACTACGACCGTCTGGGCGGTCCGGTTTTCCGTGAGCGCGCCATCCCGCGCCGGCTCGCGCTCGCCGTCGCCCGCGCCAACGGCCAGGGCGGCGACGCCGAGGACTTGCGCGGATACGAGGCCAGGACGCGGACCGGCCGGAGAACACGGGGTGAGTCCGGTATTGAAGATCTTCGATCGGGTCATTGACCCGATCAACAAGTCATCAATTCAGTCTGTCCACTCATGTTCCTGTCCGCTCAGTACATCCTCCCCATCGCCCAGCCTCCGATCAGGCACGGCTGGATTGAGACCGCGGAGGGGCGCATCGTCCGGGTGGGACAGGGCCCGGCACCGGCTGGCGCGCGCGATCTCGGCCATGTCGCGCTCCTCCCGGGGCTCGTCAACGCGCACACGCATCTCGAGCTGAGCTGGCTGGCGGGTCGGATCCGGCCGGCGGCGTCGATGGTGGACTGGCTTCGCGCCCTGATCGCCGAGCGGTCGGCCGGGCCGCCGGGTGGCGACGCCGCCGTCACGCGCGCCGCCAGAGCCGCGGCCGCGGACATGCGCCGAAGCGGCACCGTCCTGGTCGGGGACACCTCCAACTCGCTGACGTCGCCGGCGATTCTGCGCGAGGCCGGCCTTGGCGGGATTGTGTTTCACGAGATCCTCGGTTTCAACGTGCAGGACCCGGCGCTCGTCGTCGAGGAGGCCTGGCGGCGTGTGGAGGCGATCGGCGGATCGACCGACATGCCGTCAGAGAGCGGACAGAGTCAGGCGCTTCGGATCGGCGTCGTCGGGCACGCTCCTTACTCGGTCTCGGCGGCGCTGATGAGCGAGATTGCCCGCCGCGATCGTGGTGTCCCGTTGTCGGTGCACCTGGCGGAATCGGCGGAGGAGCTCGAGTTCCTGCGCACGGGCGCCGGGCCGTTCCGGGAGCTGCTCGAGGATCTGGATGTCTGGAATCCCGCGTGGGAGGTGCCGCAGTGCGACCCGGTCGAGTACCTCCGGCAGGTCAACTACCTCAAGGCCGGTCTCCTGGCCGTGCATGCCGTGCACCTGAGCGACGACGAACTGGATGCGTTGCGGGAGGCCGGCGCGGTGGTGGTGACCTGTCCCCGCAGCAACGAGTGGGTGGGGGGCGGGATTCCGCGTGTCGCGCACTTCTACGCGGCCGGAGTTCCCGTCGCGATTGGCACCGACAGCCTGGCGTCCGCGCCGTCGGTGAGTCTCTTCGACGAGCTGGCGGAGCTGCGGCGGATTGCGCCGGACGTGACCGCGGCGAGCCTGCTCGACAGCGCCACCCGCGTGGGCGCGGAAGCGCTGGGCCGGGGCGCCGATTACGGCACGCTCGCGCCGGGCAGGCACGCCCGGCTGGTCACCGTGGCCATTCCGCCCGGCACGACCGATGTGGAAGAATACCTCGTCAGCGGCGTGCCGGCGGCGGCGGTGCGTCCCATCCAGGGCTGACATGATCGCGCGCCTGCGCACCTACGCGTCGTTCGTTCGGCTCAGCCATTCGGTATTTGCGTTGCCCTTCGCGCTGGCCGGCGCGCTCCTGGCCTCGCGCTTCACCGCCCTGACGTGGGCGCGCGTCAGCTGGATTGTGCTCTGCATGTTGGCCGCGCGGAGCGCCGCCCTGGGATTCAACCGCCTCGTCGACGCCGGCTTCGACGCACGCAATCCGCGCACGGCGATGCGGGAACTGCCGCGCGGCCGGATGTCGCGGCGAGAGGCGGCGATCTTCGTCGGGCTCGCGTCGGTCGCGTTCGTGCTGTTCGCGGCGCAACTGGGGCGCGTCTGTCTGGTCCTGTCGCCCGTGGCGCTCGCCATCGTGTTCTGGTACTCGCTGGCGAAGCGGTACACGGCGCACACCCAGGCATTTCTTGGCCTCGCCATGGCCGTGGCGCCGGTCGGCGGCTGGGTCGCCGCGGGCGGTCCCGCGCGGCCCGAACCGTGGCTGCTCGGGCTCGCGATTGGCGCCTGGGTGGCCGGGTTCGACATTCTCTACGCCTGCCAGGACGTCGAGTTCGATCGGCGCGAGGGGCTGCGGTCGATGCCCGTGCGCTATGGGGTCGGTCCGGCCATTGGCATCTCGCGCTGGCTGCATGCGCTGGCCGTGTTCGCGCTGCTCGCGGTCGGCGCGGTCGCGGGCCTTGGCTGGATCTACCACGCCGGCCTCCTCCTGGTGGGCGCGCTGCTGGTCTACGAGCAGTCGCTGGTGCGTGTGGACGATCTGTCGAAGGTCAAGTTGGCCTTCGACCTGAACGGCTGGGTCGGCTTGCTGTACTTTGCCGCGATGGCACTCGATGTGTATCTGGCCTGAAGGGCCCAGCCGATGACCGATCGATCCGGCCGGCACATTGCCGTCGGCGTCACCGGGGCGAGCGGCGTGATCTACGCGCTTCGCACGATCGCCGCGCTGCTCGAACAGGGCTGCCACCTCGAGATCGTGTTCAGCGACTACGGCCGGCGGCTCCTGCTCGATGAGATCGCGCCGGACGCGAAGGTGGAGCGGCTCGGGGAGATCCTGCAGACCCGCTACGGGCCAGGCGCCGGACGCGGAAGCTTCACCGTCAGCAGCAACCGCGACATGGGCGCGGCGCTCGCGAGCGGCAGCCATCGGGCCGACGCCATGGTCATCGTGCCGTGCTCGATGAAGACGCTAGCCGGCGTCGCGCACGGCCTCTCGCGCAGCCTGATCGAGCGCGCGGCCGACGTCATGCTCAAGGAACGGCGCCGGCTCGTGCTCGTGCCGCGCGAAACGCCCATGAGCCTGCCGGCGTTGAGGAACCTCGTCGCGTGCGCGGAGGCCGGCGCCGTGATCCTACCCGCGATGCCCGCCTTCTATCAGCAGCCGGCGACCATCGACGACCTCGCCTCCTTCATCGCCGGCAAGATCCTCAACGCGCTCGGCTTCGACCAGCGCTTGTTCCCTCAATGGACAGGGAAGGTGGACAGAACCGAGAAATGAGGCGATCACCAGATCGTCAATTCCGTGTCCAGTAACCCTTCGGTCTCGAAGGATCCTGCGCGCATTGCGGGCATGTTCGACGCCATCGCGCGGCGGTACGACACGCTCAATCACGTGCTCAGTGCCGGCCTCGATCGACGGTGGCGACGGCGGGCGATTCGCGAACTGGCGCTGACCGGCCGGGAACGCGTGCTGGACCTGTGCACGGGCACGGGCGACCTGGCGATTGCCGCGGTGACCGGACCGGGCGGGCAGGCCAGGGACGTCGTGGGCATCGACTTCGCCGGTGAAATGCTGCGGCGCGCCCGCGCGAAGATCGGCGAGCGGGGACTGCCGGCGCGCGTGCGGCTGGTCCGTGGGGACGCCACCACCGTGCCGCTGCCCGATGCCTCGATGGATGCCGCGATGGTGGCGTTTGGCATCCGCAACGTGCTCGATCCCGCGCGGGCCTGCGCCGAGATGCGGCGCGTGGTGCGCCCCGGCGGCCGGCTGGCCATCCTTGAGTTCGGCGCCCCACGCATTCCCGGCATCCGGGCGCTGTACCTGGGATATTTCCGCTACCTGCTGCCCGTCATCGGCCGCACGTTCTCGCGACATCGGGAGGCGTATTCCTACCTGCCGGCGTCAGTCATCGACTTCCCGGTCGGGGCGGCCTTCGCGCGCGTCCTCGAAACCGCCGGCTTCGTCGACGTCAGGTATCACGTCCTGACGTTCGGCATTGTCTACTTGTACTTGGCCAAAACGCCGTCGGGCGTCGTGTCGAAATGATGCCGGCCCCCTTCGATATACTGCGATGACGGCCCCATGTACTTCGATTTCGACGACCATCACCCGGAGTTGCCGCGCGTGCCGTCGGCGATTTCCGTGCACGCGGGCATCCTGCTGTCGCTCGGCGCGCATGGCCTCGTGGCGGCCCTAATCCTGTTCACACCGTTGCACTGGTTCGAACGGCCGATCGTGGCCGAGCCCGTGGCCCAGCGCGTCGACCCCGAGACGGTCCGTTTCGTGGAAATGCGTCCGCTCCGCGACCGTTCAGCGCTCCCGCGGCGACCGGCCGAGCAGTCGGACATGGATCGGCGGAGCGCCACGCGCGAGCGTGCCGACCGTCCGGATAACGCCATGCCGTTCTCGCGCGGCGATACGCCCGAGAAGATCGAGGACGGACGCGTGACCGACGGCGTGGTCGCGGAGCGCCTCCCCGACGGCGCATCCATGGATGCAGGCGCGCCGCCGCCGGCCCTGTCGCCGGACGTGGCCGCGCGGGTGACGCCAGAGGCCGCGCCGAGGCCCGCGCCGCCGGCGCCGGTGCTCGGCCAGGCCTTCCGGAACCTGCAGCGGTACCTGGCGGACGGCATCTTCGACAATCAGACGGGCGGGGAGACGGAGCAGAGCGCCGACATTCAGTTCGACGCGAAAGGCGCCGACTTCGGGCCGTGGCTGCGCCGCTTCAAGAACCAGGTCGAACGTAACTGGATGCTCCCGATTGCCGCGCTCGGCACCCGCGAACGCAGTGTCGTCATCCAGTTCTCGGTGCTCAGCAACGGAACGATCATCGACCTGCGCGTCGTCCAGCCCGCCGATCTCGAGCCGCTCACGACGGCCGCGCTCAACGCGCTCAAGCTGTCGAATCCCACGGCGGCCCTGCCGCCGGATTACCCATCCGATCGCGTCCTGATCACGGTCACCTTCCGCTACATCCTCATCCGGGGCACGTGATGAACCTCGTCGCGGTCGTCGGCGCGACCGCCACCGGCAAGAGCCAGTTCGGCCTCGCGCTGGCGGAGGCCCTGGACGGCGAGGTCGTCTCCTGCGATTCGACGGCGGTGTATCGCGGCCTGGACATCGGGACGGACAAGCTGCCGCCGGCCGAACGCCGCGGCGTGCCGCACCACCTCGTCGACGTGGCGGACCCGCGCGAGGTGTACTCGGCGGCCCGCTATGCCGCGGATGCGGCTGAGGCCATTCGCGGAATCACCGCACGCGGTCGCGTTCCCATCCTGGTGGGCGGAACCGGCTTCTACTACCGCGCGCTCGTGCGGGGCCTCTTTCCGGGACCCGCGCGCGACGAGGCGTTGCGGGCGCGGCTCGACCGTGTGGCGGATCGGCGCGGCGTGGACGCGCTCGTCCGGTGGCTCGGCCGGGTCGATCCGCCGTCGGCCCGCCGCATCCAGCCGCGCGATCGCAAACGGCTCGTGCGCGCGCTCGAGGTCTTCCTGCTGACCGGGCGGCCGCTGACGGCGCACTTCCAGGCGACGTCGCCTCCGATTGCCGGCCTCGAGGTGCTGGCCGTTGGTCTCCAGACGCCGCGTGCCGAGGCCGCGGCGCGCATCGCCCGGCGGGTCGACGAGCAGTTCGCCCGGGGCGTCGTCGACGAGGTGCGCGCCCTGCTGGCCGCCGGCGTCCCGCCCGGCGCCCACGCCTTCAGCGGCCTCGTGTATCGCCAGGTCATCGAGCTGCTCCAGGGCGTTCGTGCGGACGCGGAGACCCGCGCGCTGATCGTCCGCGAGAACATTCGATACACGCGCCGGCAGGTCACCTGGTTCCGGAAGGAACTTGATGTGCGGTGGATGGACGGCGCCAGCCGCGGGGCCCTCGAAACCGTCATCGCCGCGGCCCAGGCGTTCATCGCCCAGGCTCGGCCGGACCATGACGCGTCGGTCGCGTCCAGCTCATCCCCCGCCCGCTGACACCAGACATGGCGCCGCCCAGAATCATCCTGGTCGTGCTCGACTCGGTGGGTGTCGGCGAGCTGCCCGACGCGGCCGCCTACGGCGACGAGGGCAGCAACACGGTCGGCAATCTGGCGCGGGCCGTGCCGCTGCGTGTGCCTGCGCTGCGATCCCTTGGCTTGCCTTGCATCGTGGACATCGCCGGCGAGCGCCCCGCGCCCATCGGCGCCTACGGCCGCATGGCCGAGACGTCGCCAGGTAAGGACTCGGTGACGGGTCACTGGGAAATCACCGGTCTCGTGCTCGACCGGCCATTTCCGACCTTCCCGGCCGGCTTCCCCCCGGATCTGATGCGCGAGTTCGAGCGCCGCATCGGCCGTTCCACCATCGGCAACGTGGCCGCGTCCGGCACGGACATCATCGAACGGCTGGGGGCGGAACACATGCGGACCGGGGCGCCCATCGTCTACACGTCCGCCGATAGCGTGTTTCAGATTGCCGCGCACGAGTCGGTCGTGCCCGTGGATCAGTTGTATGCCTTCTGCACGACGGCGTACGACCTCGTCGTCCGTGGCGCCGGCGTGGGCCGCGTGATCGCGAGGCCGTTCGTCGGTGCGCCGGGAGCCTTCGTGCGCACCGCCAACCGCCGCGACCTCGCGGTCGAGCCGCCCGGCGCGACGCTGCTCGACACACTCACGGCGGCGGGGTATCCGGTCGTGGGCGTCGGCAAGATTGCGGATCTCTTCGCCGGCCGCGGCTTCACCCAGACCTGCCATGCGGCGTCTGACGACGACGGGTTGGATTGGCTCGAAACGATTCTGGGAGCGACGGAACGGGGGCTGGTCGCGATCAATCTGGTGGACTTCGACACGCAGTACGGTCACCGCAACGACGTAACTGGCTACGCGGCGCACCTCGAGCACATCGACGATCGGCTGGGTCGGATCGTGAGTCGCCTCGGCGCCGGCGATGTCCTTGTCGTCACGGCCGATCACGGGAACGATCCGACCACGCCCTCGACCGACCACTCCCGCGAATACGTCCCGGTGTTCGTGTGCGGAGCGGCGGTCAGGCCGGGCGTGGATCTCGGCACGCGTCCCACCTTTGCCGACTTGGGGCAGACCCTGGCCGCATGGTTCGACGTGATGCCTCTGCGGCACGGCACGAGCTTTCTCGCCGACCTCCTACGATAGACTACGGTCAGCCGGCGCGTCGGCCGGTCGTCATGCCTTCCATCCGCGAGCAGCTGGAATCCCGCGAGTTCGAGTTCCTGGCGCCGCAGGCGGCAAAGAGCGGCGCGAGCCGTGGCCGGCAGCGCGCCGAACCGGAAGATCCCATCCGGCCGGTGTTCCAGCG
Source organism: uncultured Solibacteraceae bacterium (assembly GCA_964517075.1). Lineage (GTDB taxonomy): Bacteria > Acidobacteriota > Vicinamibacteria > Vicinamibacterales > SCN-69-37 > CAZFAT01. The sequence continues at coordinate 10,645 of CAZFAT010000405.1, read as the reverse complement.
CGATCGCGATCGCATCATCCACTCCAAGGCGTTCCGGCGGCTCAAGCACAAGACGCAGGTCTTCCTGTCACCGACCGGCGATCACTACCGCACGCGGTTGACGCACACGCTCGAGGTCTCGCAGATCGCGCGCAGCATCGCCAAGGTGCTCCGGCTGCACGAGGAGCTGACGGAGGCCATCGCGCTCGGCCACGATCTCGGGCATCCGCCGTTCGGCCACGCGGGCGAGCGTGTCATCGACAGACTCGTCGAGGGCGGCTTCAGCCACTACGCGCAGAGCCTGCGCATTGTCGATGTGCTGGAGAACGGCGGGCAGGGGCTGAACCTGACGTGGGAGGTCCGTGACGGCATCGCCCGGCATTCCAAGGGCAAACACGGCCTGCCCGTGGGTGCGCCCGCCGACCATCGGGCCTCGACGGTGGAAGGACAGATCGCGCGGGTGGCGGACATCATCGCCTACGTCAACCACGATATCGACGATGCCGTGCGCGCGGGCGTGCTCGATGCCGCCGCGCTTCCTCCCGACGCCACCCGGGTGCTGGGCCGCACGTCATCCGAGCGCATCAACACGATGGTGACCGACGTGGTCATTCGGACGCTCGCGGGCGATCTCGCCGAGGTGAGGATGAGCCAGGAGATTCTGGACGCCACGCTCGCGCTGCGCAGCTTCCTGTTCGAGGCGGTCTACGAGAACCCCCGCGCGACGGCGGAGTTCGAGAAGGCGGCCGGGATTCTCGGCGGCCTGTGGGAGCGCCTGCTCGCAAAGCCCGAGCCCTATCTCGACCCGGCGACGGTCGAGCGGGAGGGCCTGCCGGTCGCCGCCCGCGACTTCCTCGCGGGGATGACCGACCGCTACGCCATCAGCCTTTTCCAGGAGCTCTTCGTGCCCAGGGCTTGGAACGGATGAACCAATAACCCAATCCAATAACCCAATCCAATAGCCCAATAACCCAATCGCGATAGCCAATAGCCAATAGAAAATAGCCAGATGCCCTGGGGTGATACGATTGACGTTTCGCCCCGGTCCGGGCACCTGCACCATGTCGTTGCTCCTCGATCTCAGCCGCCTCCGCAGTGGAACCGAGCGTGTCGACCGTCGGCTCGACCCGTCGGCGTTTGCCGACGCGGCCGAGGATTTTCGCGTCGTCACGCCCGTCGAATTCACGGTCGACGTGCGCAGGGACGGCCAGAAGGTCCGGGCCACCGGGCGGGTCCGGGCGACGCTGGAGTGCCCGTGCAGCCGGTGCCTGGAGGCGTTCACGACGACGGTGGACGCGCCATTCGACGCATTCTTCCTGCCGGCTTCGGCGAATGCCGGCGGCGGTGAGCGGCAGGTCGCTGACGAGGATCTCGGGGTCTCGTTCTACACCAACGACACCATCGACCTTGGCGAGATCATCCGCGAGCAGTTCTACCTGGCGCTGCCGATGAAGCCGCTGTGCCGCGAGGACTGCCAGGGGCTGTGCCCGGTCTGCGGCATCAACCGCAACCGCGAGACCTGCTCGTGCCAGCCGATCTGGGTGGACCCGCGCCTCGAGCCGCTCAAGCGGCTGAAGACTCACTGACTCAACCTGACCATGCCTAATCCCAAGCGACGCCATTCGAAGACCCGTACTGCCAAGCGCCGGACACACGACACGCTGAAGCCCGTGGGCACCAGCGAATGCCCGCAGTGTCACGAGCGCAAGCTTCCGCACACGGTGTGCCGCAACTGTGGCTACTATCGCGGCCGCCAGGTGCGGGCGGTCCGCGAAGACTGACGCGCCACCTGACGCGGACGAGGGCGCATGTCGCGCACCGTCATCGCCGTCGACGCCATGGGCGGCGACCGGGCGCCTGATGCCGTCATCGAGGGCGCGCTCCAGGCCGCGCGCAGCCTGGACGTGGACGTGGCCCTGGCCGGGCCGGCCTCGCTCCTGCGCGACCACCTGACACGGCACGGCGCCGCCGGCGAGGCCGGCGTGTCCATCATCGACGCGCCCGACGTCGTCGGCATGGACGAACCCGCCCTCGCGGCGTTTCGCCGCAAGCCCCGCTCGTCGATCCGCGTGGCCGCCGATCTCGTGGAGTCGGGCGAGGCGCACGCGCTCTTCAGCGCCGGCCATTCGGGAGTGGCCTTCCTCACCGCGCACTCGACGTTTGGGGTCCTGCCCGGGGTCGATCGTCCCGCGCTGGCGGTGACGATGCCGACCGAGACGGGCGCGGCGGTGCTGCTGGATGCCGGCGCGAACGTGGAATGCCGGGCCGAGCATCTCGTACAGTTCGGCCTGATGGGAGCGGCGTATGCCACCATCGTCCTGCAGGTGGATCAGCCCCGGGTTGGTCTGCTGTCCATCGGGGAGGAGGCTGGCAAGGGGACGGATCTCATCCGCGACGCGCACGCGAAATTGCGCGCCGCCCCGCTCAACTTCATCGGCAATCTGGAAGCGCGCGATCTCTTCACGGGACGCGCCGACGTCGTGGTCTGCGACGGGTTTACCGGCAACATCGCGCTGAAGGTAGGCGAGGGGCTGGCCGAGTCGCTCGAGCACATGCTGCGGGAGGAGCTCGGCGGCGCGCTGGTGTCGCAGATTGGCGCCCTGCTGACGCGCCGCGCGTTCGCGCGGCTCCGCCAGCGCGTGGACGCGTCCGAGTACGGCGCCGCGCCGCTGCTTGGGGTACGCCAGCTGACGCTCGTCGGGCACGGCCGCTCGTCGCCGCGCGCCGTCGAGAGCGCCATCGGGACGGCCGTGCGCCTGCTGGAGGCCCGGGTCGTGGGCCGGCTCGGTGAGGCCATGGCGAGTTGACCCGGCCTGCGCGCTCCGCGTCGGGCGACGCGCCCTCGTACCCTCGTACCTTTAGTCCGTTTGAGGTGTTGCGCCTGATCGGTGGCGTGTGCTGAAGTAGCGAGGTTGCAGATGGGGACGTTGGAGGGCCGGGTGGCCCTGGTCACCGGCGCCTCGCGGGGCATCGGCCGGGCCATCGCGCACGGCCTGGCGGCGCGCGGGGCGACGGTCGCGGCCGCCGCGCGCGGCGAGCATGCCGCGGGCACTGTGGCCGAGATTCAGGCGGCCGGGGGCCGCGCCGAGGCGGTGTCGCTGGACGTCACCAGGCCCGAGGCGATCGATCACGCGATCGCTGGCCTGGTCGAACGGCTGGGCCGCATCGACATCCTCGTCAACAACGCCGGCATTGCGCGCGATCAGCTCCTTCTCCGGATGAAGCGGGACGACTGGGACGCGGTGCTGGCCACGAATCTCACCGCCGCCTACGGGTGCATCCAGGCGGCGCTGAAGCCCATGATCCGGCAGCGCTCGGGCCGCATCGTGAACGTCAGTTCCGTCGTCGGCCAGGCGGGCAACGCCGGCCAGGCGAACTATGCGGCCTCCAAGGCGGGGTTGATCGGTTTGACGAAGGCGGTCGCGCTCGAGGTCGCGTCCCGCAACATCACAGTCAATGCGGTGGCGCCGGGGCTGATTGAGACGGACATGACGCGGGCCGTGCCGGCCGGCGCCCAACAGGGCTGGCAGGCGCGCATCCCTCTGGGGCGCCTGGGCACGCCCGAGGACGTGGCGGCGGCCGTGGTGTTCCTGGCCTCCGACGAGGCAGCGTATATTACGGGGCACGTGCTGGCCGTCAACGGCGGCATGTACATGTAGGCACGGTCGGGCGTCGCCCACGCGAGGAGGATTGAATGGCGGTTTCGGATCAAGTCAAGAAGATCATTGTCGAGCAGTTGGGCGTGGACGAGGAGGAAGTAACACCGGATGCGTCGTTTGTCGACGATCTGGGGGCCGACTCGCTCGACACGGTCGAGCTCGTGATGGCCTTCGAAGAGGAGTTCGGGATCGAAATCCCGGACGAGGACGCCGAGAAGATCACCCGCGTGAAGGAAGCCATCGAGTACATCGAGGGCCACGCCAAGAAGAAGTAAGCAGGCGGAGGCGACTTGAGCAGGCGAGTGGTCGTCACCGGCGTCGGCCTGATTTCTTCGGTCGGCGTCGGGACGCAGGCGAATTGGGACGGGCTTCTCGCGGGCCGTAGCGGCATCGCGACAATTTCGCACTTCGATCCGGCTCAGTTCGCCTCCCGGATCGCCGGCGAGGTCAAGGGCTTCGACCCGGTGCAGTTCGTGGATCGGAAAGACGTCAAGAAGATGGACGTCTTCATCCAGTTCGCCGTCGCCGCGTCGCAGTTCGCGGTGGACGATGCGAGGCTTGCGGTGACGCCGTCCAACGCCGACCAGGTCGGCGTGTTCATCGGGTCCGGCATCGGCGGGTTCAGCACGATTGAGCGCGAGCACAACGAGCTGCTGGCGGGGGGACCCCGCCGCATCTCCCCCTTCTTCATTCCCGCGTCCATCATCAACCTCGCGGCCGGCCAGGTATCGATTCGCGTGGGTGCTCGCGGGCCGAACCTCGCGACCTGTACCGCCTGTACGGCCTCCGCGCACGCGGTGGGCGAGGCCTCCGAGATCATCCGGCGCGGTGATGCCGATGTCATGGTCGCCGGCGGATCAGAAGCGGCCATTACGCCGCTGAGCGTCGGCGGTTTCGCGGCGATGCGTGCCCTCTCGACGCGCAATGACGACCCGGCGCACGCGAGCCGGCCGTTCGACAAGGATCGTGACGGCTTCGTCATCGGAGAGGGTGCCGGCATCCTCGTGCTCGAGGAGCTGGGCTTCGCGGTGCGCCGCGGCGCGACCATCTATGCCGAAATCGCCGGCTACGGACTGTCGGGGGATGCGCACCATCTCACGGGACAGCCGCCGGACGCTCATGGCGCCGTGCGCTCGATGCAGATGGCACTGCGGAAGGCCGGCGTGCGGCCCGACGAAATCGACTACATCAACGCGCATGGCACGTCCACCCCGATCAACGACCCCACCGAGACGCTCGCGGTGAAGACCGTCTTTGGCGACCATGCTGGCCGGCTCGTGATGTCATCCACCAAGTCCATGACCGGCCACCTGCTCGGTGGCGCCGGTGGCCTCGAAGCCGGCATTACGGCCCTCGCCGTCCGCCACCAGCTCGCCCCGCCGACCATCAACCTCGACAACCCCGACCCCGCGTGCGATCTCGACTACGCCGCCAACGCCAAGCGACCGATGACGATTCGCTACGCGCTCTCCAACTCCTTCGGGTTCGGCGGCACGAACGGAACGCTGTTGTTGAAGCGGTTTGAATAAGACTCCGTGTAGCCTTGAGCGATGAGCTGTGAGCTTTGCGTGATGCTTGACTCAGAGCGCGGAGTTCAGAGCTCATCGCAACCCAAGCCCCGACCATGCACATCGCCGTCTGCCTGAAACAGGTGCTGAGCCGCGGGTCGCACCTGCGCGTGGACGAGGCGAGGACGTGGGTGCGGGAATCCGACGCGAGCTGGGAGTTGAACGAGCCCGACGCCTACGCGCTCGAGGAGGCGCTGCGCCTGCGGGAGCAGCATGGCGGCGAGGTCACGGCGGTGTCGGCCGGCCCGGCGCGCGTGGTGCAGGTCCTGCGTGAAGCGTTGGCCCGCGGCGCCGACCAGGCCGTGCATGTCGAGGGCGCCCACCTCGGGACGGCGGACGCCGCGGCTGTGGCGGCCGCGCTCGTGGCCGGCCTGACGTCCGCAGGGGCGGCCGTCCCCGATCTGGTGCTCACCGGCCTCCAATCCGACGACCAGGGCTTCGGCCAGGTTGGCGTTCTGCTCGCCGAGCATCTCGACGCTCCGCACGCCACCATCGTCATGGAGGTCCAGGTCGCGGCCCGTGAGGTGCGGGTGAAGCGTGAGCTGGAAGGCGGCTGGTCCCAGTGGCTGACGATGCCGTTGCCGGCGGTGCTGACGATTCAGAGCGGCATCAACCAACTGCGCTACGCAACGCTCAGGGGCATCATGGCGGCCCGCAAGAAGGAGATTCGCACCGTCACCGCGCCTGCCGCGCCCTCGCCGCTCCAGCGCGTCCTTTCTCTCGCCGCGCCCGAGCGCGCGCGCAAGGTTCAGCTCATCGCTGGCACGCCCGCGGAGGCGGCGAAAGAGCTGGTGGGGCGGCTGCGGGCAGAGAGGGCCATCTAGCGCTCACGGCAGGTTGGAAGTTGGAAGCCAGAAGTGAGACGTCAGAAAGGTCTGTCTCGGTGGCCGGAACGTCTCACTTCGAACGTGTAACGGCCCGTGATTCTCATGTCTGACATCCTGACTCTTGTCATCGCCGAAGCCGAGCAGGGCGTGCTGAATCGCGCCTCGTGGGAGGCCGTGGCCGCCGCGCAGCAGCTTGGCGCGCCGGTTACCGTCGTCGTCCCCGGCGCGGGAGTGCGGACCCCGGCGGAGGAACTGGCGGCGGCGGAGGTGACGGAGGTCATTGTTCTCGAGCACGAGGCGCTGGCCAGCTACACCGCCGACGGCATGGTGCAGGCGCTGGCGGCATATCTTCAGGCCACGCCGGCGGCGCACGTCGTGCTGCCGCATTCGTACCGCACCCGTGATTTCGCGCCGCGGCTGGCCGCGCGCCTCGGTCGGGCGCTCATCACCGACTGCACCGCCCTCACCCTGCGCGACGGTCGGGCGGTCTTTACGCGGCCGATGTATCAAGGGAAGCTGAGCGCGGAGGTGGTGGCCGAGGGCCCGCCGCCGCACCTCGTCACCGTGCAGGCCGGCGCGTTCCACGCGGACGAGGCCCGACGGGGACCGGCGTCGGCGCCCGTGCGGAGGGCGGCCGCGGCCGTCGACGCGGCCGCCATTCGGCAGCGCCCCGAGACGCCGTTCCGCGAGTCCAAGGCGGACGTGGACCTGGCGCAGGCCGCGCGCATCGTCGCTGTCGGTCGCGGCATCAAGGGGGAGGAGCACATCGGCCTGGCGCGCGATCTCGGCCGGGCCCTGGGCGCCGAGCTCGCGGCGTCGCGTCCTGTCTGTGACGCCGGCTGGCTGCCGATGGGCTGCCAGGTCGGCAGCTCGGGTCAGTCCGTGGCGCCCCGCCTGTACCTCGCCCTCGGGATTTCCGGTGCGATCCAGCACACGGTTGGCATGCGTGGCGCACGGACCATCGTCGCGATCAACAAGGATCCCGACGCGCCAATTTTCGAGATTGCCGACTACGGGATCGTGGGTGATCTGTTCGAAATCGCGCCGGCGCTGATGAGAGCGCTCGAGGCTGACCAGTAGCGGCGCGCAGTCGCGAGGAGGGGGACACGATGCGCACGAGACCGATCAGAAGCCTGCTGGTCGTCGCGCTGGGTGCGGGCCCCGGCAGGCGCTCAGGAGCGATTCTCGTTCTTCGCAAGGAGGACTCGACCGTGCAGATGCGGATCGTGCCCGCCCGCGTCGGCGGCACGGCGATCTTTCAGCCGCCGGCGCCGGTGGACTGATCAGGCCCTGTGGACGCCCTGCATCGCACGCTCCCGGCGATCTATTACGTCGATCCCCACGGGTTCGCCCGGGAGATGGAACGCATCTACGCGGGCATGTGGGTGCACGCGTGCCGGCTCGAGCAAGTGGCGGCGCGCGGGCAGTTCGTGCGCGTCGAGGTCGCCGGCGCGAGTCTCCTCATCGTGGGCCATGGCGCGGGCGGCGCCGGCGCGTTTCACAACGTCTGCCGCCATCGCGGCACCCAGCTCTGCGACGCGGCCGCGGGGACGCTGGCCGGCAGCATCCAGTGTCCCTACCACGCCTGGACCTACGATCTGGAGGGGCGGCTCATCGGGGCGCCGCTGATGGAGGAAGTCGAGGGGTTCAGGGCCGACGATTTCCCGCTGCGGCATGCGGGCTGCGAGGTTTGGGACGGCCACGTCTTTGTGAGCCTGGCGCCAGACGCGCCGCCGCTGGCTTCGCAGCTCGGCGATCTGCCTCGTCGCTTCGCGCCATGGCGCATGGAGGAACTCGCGCGCGTCCACGTCGTGGACTACGACGTCCGGGCCAACTGGAAGCTCATCGTCCAGAATTACAACGAGTGCCTGCATTGCCCGGTGATTCATCCGCTGCTCAACCGAATGCATCACTATCTCAGCGCCGAGAACGTGCCGACGACTGGCAGCTACTGCGGCGGCGCGATGGGGTTCAGGGCGGACATCGAGACGCTCAGCACGGACGGGCGGCGCCGGCGGGCGATTCTGCCCGGCCTCGGACCTGCCGAGGCGGCCGTCGTCAACTACTTCGCGATCTTTCCGAATCTCCTGCTCACGCTCCATCCGGACTACATGCTCACGGTGCGCCTCTGGCCGGTTGCGCCCGATCACACGCGTCTGATCAGCGAATGGCACGTGCATCCCGACGAAGCGGCGCGTGCCGACTTCGTCATTGAGGACGCGGTCGAGTTCTGGGACATCACGAATCGAGAGGATTGGGCCATCTGCGAACGGGCACAGCAGGGCATCCAGTCGCGCGGCTACTCACCTGGCCCCTATGCGAGCCGCGAGGCGCAGCTGTGGGAGTTCGATCAGTTCGTGCTGGGCCGTCTGGCTGACCCTCCTTCATGATCCCTCGTCCGTTCACGACGTCCTGCTGATGGCGTCAGGTGATGCGCCGCGCGCTGGAGGTCCAATCTACGACGTCCCGTCCTGGCCGCCAGCGGGCAGCCGGCTCGTCAGGAGATCTTCAATGCCGGCAGGCTGCAGTGGCCCTGACTGAAGGCCACCACCTGGCCCGATGTTGCCGCGATCCGTGGGCCCGGCACCAGGATGCCCACCAGGTTGAGCGGATCGCCGGCGGAGACCTCGATCGGGCCTGGCGCGCCGGCTCGATCGCGGCGCGCGCGTAGCGCCTCCACGGCGATCGGCAGCGCGAACTGCTCACCGATGAAGCCGGTCACGAACCGGCCGCCGCGGATCGCGCCCCGATCTTCGAGCCGCCGGAACGCGATCAGCAGCTCACGCCAGGTCGGCAGGTTCGACTCGCGCGCCAGCAGCTCGCGGAATACCACGCCGTAGCGGCCGAGGAGCATGCGGCACGCGGCGTCGATGGCCGTCGCGCGGTCGGCGGCCGCGGCGGTCGGGTGCAGGAGCGCCCAGCGCCCCGCGCTGTGGCGCGGTCGCGTGCTTCGGCCCGCCCCCTGACCTGCGCGTCGCCGCGGATCGATGAGCGACCGCAGATTGTCGAAGCCGTCGGCGGTCGCCAGGCCCGCCGTGACCAGCTCCCACAGCGCCGTTTCTATCTCCGCCTTCAGTTGCTTCGTGCCCCGGACGATGTCCGCGAAGAAAGACGCGCCGGTGCGCTGGAGGAAGTGGAAGACGTCGCGGGCGTTCGGGCTGAGCCCGGCGGGTGCCTCGCCGGCCGCGAAATCGCGATGCGGCAGCATCCAGTCGGCGTCGTCACGCACGAAGAACGTGATGGGCGCGATCCTGGTGGGGATGACACGACGAGGGCCGGACGGGGCTTCGAGCGTGGCTGGGTGCGGCGACACGCGACCCCAGCCCACCAGGCCCGTCAAGCAGAGCCGGTCCAGATCGGTCGGGTCGTAGCCGGCCATCCGGCGGGGGAGGATGTGCTGTTCCCACAGGTGCGCCGGCGCCTCGAAGCCCTGCAGCTGCCGGAGGACGGCCAGCGTGCCGGCTTCGCCGCGTGCCTGCGTGCCTGGTGCGACGTGCTGCCAGTCGCCGAGCCACTCCATGAAGGTCGCGGCTGTGACGGGCGCCACCTCGCGCCGGAGCGTGCCGAGCGTCAGCCGATGAATGCGCGCGAGGAGGCGCCGATCGCACCATTGGGTATGGACACCTGGCCGCGCTTCGAACTGTCCCCGCAGCACGCTGCCGGCGGCTTCGAGGCGCAGCAGCGACTCGTCCGCCTGCTCCGGCATCAGGCCGAGCACCTCCGCCAGTTCCTGGGTCGTCGTGGGGCCGATGTGGCTCATCCAGCCCTGCGTCAACGCCACCGCGGCCTCGGTCGGGCTGGAGGCCTGGGCGCCGACGGAAGGCAAATCCGACTCCAGGCGGGCGTCCGGCCACACCTGCCGGAACTGCTCGACGCGTTCCGCGGCGACCCAGTAGGCGCGACCGGCGGCCACCACCCGGCCTGCGCGGCGGCTGGAGGCCAGCTCCTCGAACCCGGAGGCCCACTCCGCCCCGGACCGCGCAATCGCCTGCGCCAGCCGTAACTCGGCGGACTCGGGGGCCAGGATCGGCCATGCCACGAATGTCAACAGGGCGTCGTGCACATCGTCGGCATGGCGCACGTCGGGCCACGCCTGCTGGCGGACCTCTTCGATGGCGAGCGGATCGAGCCGGCCGATCTCTGACAGCACGGACTCCGGCAGCACCCGCCGCAGTTCCACCGCGCGCGCCCGCCGCTCCTCGAGCGGCGCGTCGTCGAGATACGCGTAGGGGTTCGCGTTCAGGATTTCGTGCGAGAACACCGACGGCACCGGCGTGTCCACGGCCACGCACCGCATCCGGCCGTCCGCGATCTTCTCCAGGATCTCGACGAGGCCGTCGAGATCCATGGCCTCGGTGAGGACGTCCTTCATCACCTCCCGCACGAGCGGGTGATTGGGTATCTCGATGTCCCCCTCGATGTTCTCCTGACACGCGGCGACATCGGGAAAGACCGCCGCGAGGAGGTCATCGGACTGCAGGCGCAGGATGTGGATCGGCAGCTTCTTGCCGCCGCGGAATCGCAGCAACGCCAGCGCCCGGCCCGCGTCCCATCGCCAGCGGGTGCCGAAGATAGGGGAGGGCAGCGCGGCCTGTTCCAGCACCTCGCGCAC
>CAZFAT010000404.1:0-8239 GCA_964517075.1 uncultured Solibacteraceae bacterium | reverse complement strand
CGCGGCCGGCGACGCGGCGGCGCAGCGCCTGCATGCGGCGCCGGCGCTCCCAGACGGGCATCTCCACCGCGCGCGCGATGGCGGCGGTGAATCCGCGTTCGTCGTACGGATTGATAATCAGCGCCTCGCCCAGCTCTTCCGCCGCGCCGGCCAACTCGCTCAGGATCAACACACCGTCGAGGTCGTCGCGCGCGGCCACGAACTCCTTCGCCACCAGGTTCATGCCATCGTGCAGCGACGAGACGATGCAGAAGTCGGCCAGGCGATACAGGGCGACGAGCTGCGGCAACTGCCAGGTCGTCTTCACGTAGAGGATGGGTTCGCTGCCGGGCGCGGCGCCGAATTCCTGATTGACGCGCGCCACCAGATCGTCGATCTCGGCGGAGATTTCGGCGTAGCCCGGCACATCGCTCCGCGACGGAACGCCCACCTGTACGAACACGAACCGGCCCACGAGCTCGGGCTGCTCGCGCAGCAGGCGCGCCAGCGCCCCGATGCGCTCGGGAATCCCCTTCGTGTAGTCGAGCCGATCGACGCCAATGCCCACGACCTTGTCGTCGAGGAGCAGCTGGCCCGCCAGCTTCTCCATCTCGGCGCCCAGCGTCGGGTCGGCGAGGATGGTCTCGATGCGATCGAAGTCGGCGCCAATCGGAATCGACAGCACGCGCACCTGGCGATCGCCGGCATACACAATCTCGCCCGAAACCGTGGCGCCCAGTTCCTCGGTCACCGCGCTCAGGAAGTTGCGTTGATCGCGCGGCACCTGGAACGCCAGGAGATCGTTGCTGAGCAGCCCTTCGACGATCTCCCGGCGCCACGGGCAGATCCGCAGCCGATCGATGTCGGGCCAGGGAATGTGCCAGAAAAGCGCCGTCCGGAGCATCGGCCGCCGCGCACGCAGGTAGCGAGCCACGAGCGCCAGGTGGTAGTCGTTGAGGAAGACCGACGAATCGGGCGGCGCCTCGAACGCGGCCGCCTCGGCGAACAGCCGGTTGACGTCCTGGTATGCCTCCCAGTCCTCGGCCTTGAAGACCGGCCGCACGTGCGCCTGATGACACAGCGGCCACAGCGCGCTGTTGGAGAAACCGGCGTAGTACCGCTCCTCTTGCACCGCGGTGAGCCAGAGTCGTCGCAGCCGGTAGGCCGGCGCGTCGGGGGGCACTTCCACGGAACCGTGCTCGTCGACGACCGCCCGGTCGGCGCTGCCCGAGCCATGCGCGATCCAGACGCCGCCGCGTTCCCGCATGAGCGCGTCGAGTGCCACCGACACACCGCCCGGCGTGGGCCGCGCGACGATCGACCCGTCGGGCTGCCGCTCGTGCGACCAGGACTCCCGGTTCGAGACCACCACGAGGCCGCCGCCCGACCGTGCGACCTCGCCGGCCTGGACGAGCGAGGCGCGGAAGAGGATCGGACCGATGAGCTGATTGAGCGCCACGACCGCGACGATGACGGCCTGCAGCTCCGGCGCCCAGGTGGGATGCTCGACGGCGATAGCCGCCGCGAGGCCGACGGTGGCTCCGCCGGTGGGAATGAGGGCGCGCCACACGGGGGCCACGCTGGGCAGGGCGCCGCCCGCGATCCGGGCCGCCACCGCCGTAGCCGCGCGGATGCTGGCGAGGCGGACGAGCGTCAGGCCGACGGCGAAGATGCCAATCGTGGCCACGGCTTCGACGTGCATCGACGCCCCCATGGCGGCAAAGAACAGGACGAGCACCGGCATGGCGCCGTGGGCCATCGCGTCGTGCAGCACGTCGCCCGTGCCGGGCATCGCGTTCTGGACCACGATGCCCGCGGCCAGTCCGGCGAGGAACGGCTCGTAGCCCAGCGGCGCGGCCACGCCGGTGAGCACGGCGCACACGGCCAGCAGCACCACGGTGACCTCGCGGCCGACCACCCGCAGGTAGATCGCGAAGACCGCGCCGATGAGCGCCCCGAACGCCACCGACCCGAGGACGGACCAGATGGCCGTCAATCCCAAGCTCGCGACATCGGCGTCGGTGTTGAACACCAGATGCCCGCTCTGCTGCATGAGGGTGAACAGCAGCACGACCGCCACTTCCATTAGAACGACGACTTCGGTCGCCAGATCGGTGAGCGGGCCGCGGGCGCGGCTCTCGGCAATGACCGCCACGGTCACCGGGGGCGAGGCGCCAACCAGCAGCGTCGCGGCCAGCGCCACGGCCGCCGCGCGCTGGAGGCCGACGAGCTGGCCCGCCACCGGAATCCACGGCCACACGACGTACAGAACCGCCGCCAGCGCAATCCACGCGGCGGCCACCGTGATGAGAGTGACGCCCGCCACGGTGGGCAGACGCGGACGGATCCGCCTGAAGTTGATGTGCAGGCCGGCAATGACGGCAATGACGACGACGGCGAAGCGGCTCGCGGTCTGGAGGTCGCGCGCCATCGGGTCGGTGATGATGCTGGCGACCGACGGGCCGCAGATCAAGCCGAAGACGAGGTAGCCGGTGATACGCGGCAGCTGGACGAACTCGCACAACCAGCCCACGACCGCGGCGGCGAGGAGCGCCACGCCCAGGGCGAGCGCGGCCGACCCCCCGGTCACTTGTCCGGCCTGCGTCACGATGAGCCAGGCCAGGCTCATCGTGATGACCAACGCGCCGAGTCGTCTCATCGGGCGGGCCTCCGGCGCCAGTGCGGCACCACCGCCAACGCGAAGAGCTCGAAGGCGGCAGTCCCGATGGCGACGGTGGCGAGGAGCGTGTCTCCCGCGGCGGGCGGCAGCGTCTGGCGGAAGTTGAGCGCGAAGGCGATGGCCAGCACGCCCGGCGACATGAGGTAGGCCGCCAGATCCGCGGCGCTCACGTCGACCAGCTTCGCGGAGAACCACGCGCCACCGACCTTCCCGGCCAATCGGAAGAGCAGGTAGGGGGCCAGCAGCCAGATCGACGCCTCGGAAACCACCGTCAATGCACCGGCCGTCACGAGCAGGAGCACGACCACCGGATGCTGCACCTTGCGCAGATCCTCCTGCACAATCTTGTCGGCGCGCCCGGGCGCGATCGTCCAGAACAGTCCGGCGACGAGGCCGACCGCGAGCGGCGAGACGCGCAAGTACACCGCGGCGCCGCCCGCCAGCGCGAGCGCCCCGATCACGAAGACGACGCGCTCGGCGCCGGACTCGGCGCGTTCGAACAACAGCCAGCCGATGGCGCCCACGGCGAGCCCGATCCCGAGCGGCGCCAGCGCCAGCACCCACGGGCTGTGCATCGTTGAAGGAAACAGCGGAAACGCCGCGACCGCCAGCACGATCGGCAGAACGTCGTCGAGGTCGGCCACGCGTGTCGCGACGGCAGCCACCGGCTCGGAATCGGGATCGGCCGTGGTGGCCGACGATGCCGACGCGCAGAGGCCGAGGGCGAGGGCAAAGGCCGCGATCGGTGCGCCCACCGGCAATGCGGTGGCCTGCGTGAAGTACATCGTCGCGCCGGCAACCGCGGCGATGGTGATCAGGCTTTCGAGACTGGCTGCCGCGAAGAGGGGGAGCGCGGAACGGATCTCACGGCCGAGCGCAATGCCGACGAGCACGCCAAGGACCGCCAGCGCAATCGTCACGGCCACGTCCAGCCGAACCAGCGCGAGGGGCGTGATCAGGCCGAGCGCCGACGGGCCCAGCAGCACGCCACACGACAGAAAGACGACGGCCGGTGTCAGCGAGGGCGCCAGCCCCAGCGCGGACCGCGTGCGGAGCAGCGACAGCAGCCAGACGAGCGGCGACGACGGTCGTGGCAGACCCAGCCGGCGGTCCAGCGGATCGAGCCCGCCAATCTCGCGGCGCCGAACGTCGCGCGAGCGCGGCGTCACTCCTGCGGAGCTCCCCCGGCCGACAGCCTGGTGACGGCGTCGTCGAGCGCGGCCGCCGGGACAATCGCCACGCCGGCATCGTGCCGGGTGACGAGGCCGACGAGCCGGCCATCAATGCCGTAGACCAGCGACCCGACGGGCATGGCCGGAACCCCACTCAGCACGACCAGCGGAGCGGACCAGCGCGCATCGGTTTCCGTATCCGTCCGCCCGATGAAAGCCGGCTGGATTGTCGGGCCCGAGCGGGTCCCTTGAACGACACCGACGAACAGAAAGCCGGTCACCGCGGGTGCGGAGGCCGGCAGTCCCGGAACGCTGCTCGCAAGGGGCGACAAACGGACCGCCGCGATCTCGCGCTCGGCGTCCATCCAGACGACCTCGATGGGAGTCGGCACGTCGCGAACGCCCGCGGGCCGCCAGCCATGGGGCACGTGCAGGAGGCCCAGATCGGGACGGACGCGCAATGCGGGGACGAACTGGGGCGCAATTCCGGCAGCGGCGTCGGGAACGGCGCCGGCCGGTGGCGGAGGCCTACCGGTGCCCCGTGCCGTCTCAGCCGCCGGAGGCGTCTCGCGCGGCGCCGGCTCGAGACGAATGACTTCGACGGCCGCGCCGGCGCGCCCGACAATGCCCGCCAGCGTGAAGGACATCTCCTCGAACGTCGCCCGCGCGGCCATCCCGGCGAGCGGCCCCGGGCTCGGGTTGACGGTGGCCAGATTCGCCGTGGGAAACCGGAACCGCGCCAGCAGCAGCAGCACGGCAAGCGAGACCACGACGACGAGCACGAGCAGGCGCGTCTCGCGTCCGGAGGTGGGCTCAGGGCCGTTGACGGGCACGTATGGTGATCTCTCTTTCCCTCGCGAATGCCGGGCCGCGGCGCGGCTCGACATCCCGGATGTTGGACCGGACCGCGCAGCGGGCGATGACGCTCCGGTCCTCGAATTCAGGAACAGACGCACCGCGGTGGCGCGTCCGGCGACTCCAGCCGGCTAGACGGGAGCCATGTCGCGCAGATGCCGCACGACGGCGGTGAACTTCTCGACGGCGTAGTCGATGTCCGGTTCGGTGGTGAACCGCCCCAGGCCAAACCGGATCGACGCCGAGGGCACGGGATCACCGCCCATGATGGCCGTCAGGACGTGCGACGGCGTCGCCGACGCCGAGCTGCACGCCGACCCGGACGAGACGGCGATGTCACTGATGCCGATGAGCAGCGACTCGCCGTCGACGCCGAGAAAACTGACGTGCAGGTTCTGGGGGAGCCGATGGTCCATCGAGCCGTTCACGACGAGGCCGCCGGTGGCGCGAAGACCGGTCAGCAGCCGATCGCGCAGCGCCGCCGTGCGCCGGCCCTCGTCGGCCATTTCGACGCGGCAGATCGCGCAGGCGCGCCCGAGTCCGACGATCCCTGGCACGTTGAGGGTGCCGGCGCGCAATCCGCGCTCGTGCCCGCCGCCGACCAGCCGCGGCACGAGTTCGACGCGACGACGCACGTAGAGCGCGCCGCATCCCTTCGGCCCGTACATCTTGTGCGCGGTGAGCGACAGCAGGTCGATGCCCATGGCCTCGACATCGATGGGGACCTTGCCGACCGCCTGTGCCGCGTCGACGTGAAAGAGCGCGCCCTGTCCCCGCACCAGGACGCCGATCTCCGCGAGCGGCTGCAGCACGCCAATCTCGTTGTTGGCCGCCATCACGCTCACGAGCGCGGTCTGATCGGTGACCACGGCCGCGAGCGCGGCGAGATCCAGCCGGCCGTCACGGTCGACGGGGACGACGGTGACGGTCCAGCCGTGCGGCTCGTAGCGTCGCACCGTTTCGAGCACGGACTTGTGTTCGATGGCGGACACGACTAGCTGGCGACGCCCGGCGCGGGGCTGATCCGCGACACCGCAAATCGCGAGATTGTTCGATTCGGTGGCGCCGCTCGTGAACACGATGTCGCGCGGCGCGGCGCCGATGAGATCGCCGACGTCGCGGCGCGCGGCTTCCACGGCCGCCCGTGCGGTCCAGCCCCATTGATGGCTCGCGGACGCCGCGTTGCCGAACTCGTCCGTGAAGAACGGCAGCATGGCCTCGAGCACGCGCCGGTCCACCGGCGTCGTGGCGTGGGAATCGAGGTACACGGGCGCGTGGGCCATGGCCGTATTATGCCTGCTCCGCCCGGCTCGCCGGGCCCGGATTCGCGCGCTGTGAGGCCGCGCCTATTCGGTGCTGACAGGCGGCGGCTCGGGGGAGGCCAGGGCCGCCTTGAGGGTGTGCCACGCGAGGCTGGCGCACTTCACGCGCACCGGGAACTCGCGCACGCCGGCCAGCGACGCCAGCTTGCCCATCCCTTCGTCATCGACCGGGACCTCGGGCGAAGCCGTGACCATGGCGTGGAACCGTTCGAAGAGCGCCTCGACGACGACGACCGGCTGGCCCTTGACGGCGTCGGTCATCATCGAGGCCGACGCGCGAGAGATCGCGCACCCCGCCCCTTCGAAGCGAACGTCCTCGACACGGTCGTCAACGATCCGCAACGACAACGTCAGCCGGTCGCCGCAGAGCGGGTTGTGTCCCCGCGCCTGCCGATTGGCGCCCGGCAGCGTCCCGTAGTTCCGGGGCGCCCGGTGGTGATCGAGGATGACCTCCTGATAGAGGTCGGTCAGGTCGCTCACTCAGAACTCACAACTAAAAGAACCCCAACTGCAACTTCGCCGCCTCCGACATCCGATCCTTGTCCCAGGGCGGCTCCCAGACGATCTCCACCCAGGCGTCGGTCACGCCGGGGACGGCCTTGACCTTGAAGCGGACCTCGCTCGGCAACTGCTGCGCTGAGGGACAGGCCGGGCTCGTCAGCGTCATCCGCACCAGCACCCGGCGCTCGGCGTCGACGACGATGTCGTAGATCAGGCCGAGCTCGTAGATGTCGACGGGAATCTCGGGATCGTAGACGGTCTTCACCGCCTCGATGATCGGACCCTGCAGGGCCGCGACCTGACCGGAATCGGGTGGGCCCACCTGTGGCGCATCCGACGCAGACTCCAGCGCGGGCGCCGTCAATGCGGACGTGTCAATCGCGTCAGGCGGTGATGGCGCCGCGGTCTCGACCGGCGCGTCGACGACATCGGTCGCCTCGTTCTTGTCGCGGTCACTGGTCAGAAACGAAAACAATCCCACGTGTTCACCCCAGAAGCGCCCGGACGCGGCCCAGCGCCGCCACGAGCGCGTCCACATCTTCCATCGTGTTGTACATCGCGAACGACGCGCGCGCCGTCGCCGGCACGCCGAATCGATCCATCACGGGCTGCGCGCAATGATGACCCGTGCGGATGGCGACGCCCTCGCGATCGACGACCGTCCCGATGTCGTGCGGATGAATGCCATCCATGACAAAGGAGAGCACGCTGGCTTTCGCCGGCGCCGTGCCAATCAGCCGCACGCCAGGGACCGCAGACACCGCCTCGGTCGCGTACGCGAGGAGCGCCGCTTCGTGCCGGGCAATGGCCGCGAGGCCGACGGCCTCGACATAGCGAATCGCGGCATGGAGGCCGACGGCCCCCGCGATGTGCGGGGTCCCGGCCTCGAACTTGGCCGGCAAATCGGCCCAGGTGCTGCCCTCGAAGCTGACGGTCCGAATCATGTCCCCCCCACCGAGGAACGGGGGCATGGATTCGAGCAGCGTCTCGCGGCCGTAGAGCACCCCCATCCCCGTCGGTCCGTAGAGCTTGTGACTGGTGAAGACGTAGAAGTCGGCGCCCATGGCCTGGACGTCGACGGCCTGATGACACACCGCCTGCGACCCGTCCACGAGCACGAGCGCGCCGGCCTCGTGCGCGAGGCGCGCGATGTCCGCGACGGGATTAATCGTGCCCAGCGCGTTTGACTGATGGACGACGGCCACGAGGCGCGTCGCGGACGTCAGGAGCCGCGCGAAGGCGTCCAGATCGAGGACACCGCGGTCGTCGATGGGCGCCACACGCAGGCGCGCGCCCGTGCGCTCGCACAGGAGCTGCCACGGCACGATGTTCGAGTGGTGCTCCATCGTCGTGATGAGCACCTCGTCGCCGCGACCGACTTCGCTGTCTCCCCAGGCACGCGCCACCAGGTTGATGCTCTCGGTCGCGTTGCGGGTGAACACGATCTCGCGCGGGGATGACGCGTGCAGGAACCGCCGTACCGCCTCCCGCGCCGCGTCGTAACCGGCCGTGGCGCGCTCACTGAGCACGTGCACGCCGCGGTGGACGTTCGCGTTGTCGCGCTCGTAATACCGGCCGATGGCGTCGATGACCTCGCGCGGCTTCTGCGACGTCGCCGCGTTGTCGAGGTAGACGAGCGGCCGGTCGTGCACGCGCTGGTCGAGCGCCGGGAAGTCGGCCCTCAGGGTCGCGATGTCGAGGCCGGACGCCGTGCGTGTCGTCATCGGACC
>CAZFAT010000403.1:0-26963 GCA_964517075.1 uncultured Solibacteraceae bacterium | reverse complement strand
GTCCGTCACTACCTGGAGATGGCGGCCGCGGATCACGAGCGCTCGGGGTTGTCGCCCGAACGGGCCGATCGCGCCGCTCGCGTCGAGATGGGCAGCGTCGAGGCGGCCAGGGAGCACGTGCGCAGTAGCGGCTGGGAAGCGGTCATCGAGGGCCTCTGGCGCGACGCCGCGTACGCCCTGCGGATGCTCCGGCGTTCACCGGGATTCACGGCGGTCGCCGTCTCGGTGCTCGCTTTCGGCATCGGTGCCAATACTGCAGCGTTCAGCATCATCAATGCCGTCCTGTTCCGGCCGCTGCCGGTCAGGGCGCCAGACGAGCTGGCCTTCATCTATGCACCGGATCCTCGCGTGCCGATGCTGGGCCCGTACGAAGACGCGCGGCAACTGGCGGCCAATACCGACGTGTTCACGGGCGTCGCCCTCCTGCGAGGTGATCAGGCGGCAATGCGATTGGGCGACGACGTCAAGATGTTGATCGGCGAAAGCGTGTCGACGAGCTACTTCGACGTGCTCGGTGTGAGACCGCAGCTCGGCAGACCGCTCATGCCTGCTCTGGACGACGACCCAGGGGCCGATCCCGTCGTCGTCATCAGCGACTCGCTGTGGCGTCGCCGTTTCAACACCGCTCCGGACATCGTCGGCCGACGTGTCGAGTTGGGTGACTCGCGGTCTTCCGAGCCCCTAAGTTCCTACACCGTCGTCGGCGTGATGGGGCCTGAGTTCACCGGCGTGTCCAATGCATGGTCCCCCGTTGAGTACTGGGTGCCCCTTCTCCAGCGCGCGCAACACCTCTGGGGCCCAACGTTCTACTCCGGCAAGACAAGCGTGCGGTCAGTTCCTGTGGAATCGGCCATCGCACGGATGCGACCTGGTGTCACACTGGAGCAGGTTCAGGCATTTGCATCGGTCTGGAGACAGAACCTCTTCTCGACCGAACGCACCGACGGGGTGTCCGGCGCGGTCGCCAGCAGTTCGCGACGCGTGCGGCTGCCGTTCGATGCGGCCGGTGCCACGCCGAGCCGGCTAGGCGCCGGGCTGATGACGGTCGCAGGTCTCGTGTTGATGATCGGCGTCGCCAACCTGGCGGGCCTGCTGACGGCGCGCGGCGTCGTCCGCCGCGGCGAAGTGGCGATTCGGCTGACATTGGGCGCCGGCCGCTGGCGCGTCGCACGCCAACTGATTATGGAAGGGCTCACCATCGCGGCGCTGGGAGGTGTGCTGGGCGTCACGGTATCGCGGTGGCTCATCACCACGCTGCTCGACCACATGTCGGCGGGAGTCAGTCGCGTGTACTCCCAGCAGGTGTCGCTCGGAGTCCCGCTCGATCTGTCGGTCATCCTGTTCACGATCCTGATCACCGCCGTCGTCGGCATCCTGATCGGCATGGCTCCCGTGCGGCAAGCCTCCACGATGAAGCTGACCAGCGCGCTGTCCAGCGCCTCGTTCGGCGCATCACGGCCGGGCCGGGCGCGACTGCGCCACTGGATCGTGATTCCACAGGTGGCTGTTTCGCTGGCCCTACTGCTGGTGGCAGGGGTCGCCGTGCGGGCGTTCCTGAAGGTTGCCCTGGTGCCGCCGGGCTATGAACCCGACCGAGTGGCGTACGTCGAGCGCGAGCAAGTTCGCTATCCCTGGCAGGGCAGCGACGCCGAAAAGCAGGCGTTCTATGCACGGCTCGACACGTCCACGCGCCGCGTGCTCGACATCGCGGCCTCTTCACCGGGAATCCAGTCGGCCGCGCTCACGTCCGCTCTGCCGACGCGCCCCGGCGGGAGGTTGGTCATCAGCCGGGAGGACTTCGCACGTGGCGGTGCGTCGTCGCACGCCGAAAGCGCGCGGGTGACACCAGGCTACTTCGATGTCCTCGGCATTCCATTGCGGCGGGGCCGCGCGTTCGACACTCGTGAGCGAGGTCACACCGCGAAGGTCGCAATCGTGGACGAAGCGCTGGCCGCGCGATTCTGGCCGGGCACAGAGGCCGTCGGCCAGCTCCTGGCGTTCTACACCTCCCCAGCCGGACCTGGGATCAAGACAGAGCCTCCCGTGTGGATGGAGGTCGTTGGCGTGGTGGGGACGGTGCGAGGGCCGCTGTCGGAGGGCGCCCCGCATGCGTTCGTCTATGTCCCGATGGCGCAAGATGCGTCCGGAACAACGACCTATCTCTTCGGTGAGACGCTCATCGCACGGGGCCACGGGACCGACGCGCAGACCATCCTGACGCTCCGGAACGCCGTCGCTCAAGCTGATCCCGAGATGGGCGTCATACAAGCGCGGATGATCAGCGATCTCGTCAACGAGCGGCGCTACCCTCGACGGCTCGCGGCCGGTCTCCTCGGGTTCTCCGGGCTCGTCGGGCTGCTCCTGGCCAGTGTCGGGCTGTACGGCGTGGTGACGTACTCCGTAGCGCAACGCGTCAAGGAACTCGGCATCCGCGCCGCGCTCGGCGCCGACCGGAGTGACATCGCGAGACTCGTCGTCAAGGAAGGCCTCCGCGTGACTGCGGTCGGGTCGGTGCTCGGATTCATCCTCGCGTACATCGGCATCCGGGTGACGTCGCACCTCGTGCTGCCGATCCCCTCGATGGACGCCGGGACGCTCATCGGCGCGCCGCTCATCCTCGCGGCGGTAATCCTGGCCGCGTGCTACCTCCCGGCGCGACGCGCCGCCCGCGTGGACCCGATGATGGTGCTGCGGGCGCAGTAACCGTTACTTCTTCAGCGGAAAGATGAACGTCATCTTGTAACCGTCGGGATCGGCGAGGGAGAACGTCCGCATGCCCCAGTCGTCGTGAGGCTCCTGGGCCAGCGCGCCGCCACGCGTCGATGGCCTGTGTGACGCTCATCCCCGATCGCCGGCTACGCCTTCTGGCGCGCGCCGATCAGGCCCTCGGCGCGCGCCAGGGTCAGCGCGTCCACGGCGGCACCGCGCGCGCCCGCCGTGTCGCCGTTCGGCATCACGTGGATCGGGATGCCGGCCTGCTCCTGACGCTGCTCGGGCATGCCGGCGCGCACCTCGTTTAGGAACCAGCGCTGAAACTCCTTGCCGGTCTCGAGCGCGCCGCCGCCGACAATCAGGCCGTCAGGATCGAACGTGTTGATCATCTCGTCGTAGAACAGGCCCAGCGCGTGGGCCTGCACGCGGAAGATCTCCCGGCACATCGGGTCGCCCGTTTCAGCCAGCCCGCGGACGCGCTTCGACGCCCGCGGCCGGTTCTCCGGCGTGCCCAGCGAATGCCCGGGAAACTGCCGCAGGAAGAACGGCAGCAGCGACTGTTCGATGGCGGTGAGTGAACAGAGCGATTCGAGATCGCCCGTGCGCCCGCAGTTGCACCGCGGCACGAGGCCGTCGATGCCGCGAATGCTCTGATACGGCACGAGCACGTGGCCGAGCTCGCCGCCGAATCCGCGCTTGCCCTTCACGACGGTGCCGTCGGCGATCACGCCGCCGCCAAGGCCCGTCCCGATGATGGCGGACACGGAGGTCGCCCCAGCCCCGCCGAAGATCGCGAAGTGCCCCCACAGCGCCCCGGCGTTGCCGTCGTTGAGGTAGGTCACCGGAAGGCCCAGCCGGTCAGCGAGCCCCTTCCGGATGTCGAACCCGGCCCACGCGGCGTGCAGGAAGTTCGTGGATCCTTCGGCGCTCAGGACGCCCGTGGCGCTCGCCGGGCCGGGCGTGTCGAGACCGACCACCACCAGATCGCCGCGCGAGACGCCGGCGCGGTCGAGGGCCAGCTGAAGCCCGTCGACAATCTGCTGCAAGCAGATGTCAGGCCCCTCGGTCGAGCGCGCGGGATGCTCGCAGAGCCCGTCGATCAGGAAGCGCTCGTCGGCATCGACGAACGTATAGTTGATGGCGGTGCCCCCGAGATCCACTCCAGCGACGACGTGCACGACAGGCTCCCCTCAGGCGCGCCGATTTGGCGCCCACGCGCGTGAGAGGATAGCAGGAGTCACACCGCCGAGCGCAGCATGCCGCCGTCCACGAGCAGCGAGGCGCCGGTAACGTAGCGCGCCGCATCCGACAGCAGGAAGACCGCGGCGGAGGCGTACTCGTCGGGATGTCCGTAGCGGCCGAGCGGAATCGTCTTCTCGAATCCCGCGCGCACCTCCTCGGGCGTCGCACCCGTGGCCCGCCCGCGATTCGAGTCCAGTTCTCGGATGCGATCCGTATCAAACCGCCCTGGCAGGAGGTGGTTCACACGAATGCGCTGCGGCGCCAGCTCGTTGGCGAGCGTTTTTGCCATGGCGGCCACCGACGAACGGACGATGTTGGACAACGCGAGGTTCGGGATGGGTTCCCGCACCGCGGTCGAGGTCGACACCAGCATCGCGCCGCCGCCTCGTGCCGCCATCGACGGGACGGCCGCGCGCACCAGGCGCACGGCGCTCAGCACCAGCAGCTCGAACGCCCCCACCCACGCCTCGTCGTCGAACGACAGCGCTGCGCCCGGCGGCGGACCGCCGGTGTTCACGAACAGCAGATCCACACCGCCGAACTGATCGACCGTCCGCGCGTGCCAGTTGAGGATGGCGTCGGCCGCGCGCAAGTCGACCGCCACGGCGAGCGGGTCGGTGGTGGTGTCCCGCCCGATGCGGCGGCCGGCCTCGGCAATGGCCGCCTCGTCGCGCGATCCGATGGACACGAGCGCGCCTTCGGCCGCGAGCGCGCGGGCAACCGCAAAGCCCAGGCCGCGGCTGGCGCCCGCCACCATGGCCACCTTCCCCGTCAACCCAAGATCCACGAGGCACCCTTCTGCTTGGCCGTCCAGGCCAGCACGCGGTCCAGCGCGAGCCGCGTGCCCTCGTCGAGGACGGCACCTGGCGTGCGCGTCGAAGCGTCCGCGAGCGCGCCGCGGCGCCGCAGGACCTCCTTCCGGACCGCCATCCCGATGTGCTCCTGATACTCGAACCGCATCAGCGGCAGAAAGGTGAAGAACAGGTCCGCGGCCTCGTCGGTCTGGCCGGATTTGAAGAGTGAGACGATGCGGACCAGCGCCTCGGGAAAGCCGAAGCCCGTCATGACGCCGGCCGCACCCGCGAGGAGTTCTTCGAGGAGAAACACGCCGCCGAGCCCGCCGAGAATCGCCACCTTTGTCTCCCCCGCGGCTTTCAGGATGCGGGTGGTCTTGAACGGCGTCGGCGGATCCTCGAGCTTGATCGTCCGCGCCGCCGGTACCTCGCGCGCGATGCGCGCCAGCAAGCCGGCTTCCATCGCGAAGCCGGACAGCGGCGGGCAGTCCTGAATGACGATGAGCAGGTCCACGGCTTCCGCCACGGAACGGAAGTGATTCACGACCGACTCGCTGTTGAGGGTCGCGGCGCGCGGCGGACTCACCATGATGGCCGACGCGCCCAGCGCACGGGCTTCCTGGCTGCGCTCGACGCAAATGCGGAGCCCGTCGGCCGACGTGCCGACCACGACGCGACACCGGCCGTCGACCTGACGCACGACGGACTCGACGACCGCGGTGCGCTCACGGTCACCGAGGCGTGCCGCCTCACCGGTAACGCCGAGGGCCGTCACGCCGTCCACGCCGGCATTAATCGCCAGGTCGACGACGCGCGCGAGGCTGGCGTGGTCCACCTCGCCGCCGGCGCGGAACGGCGTCGGCAGGACGGAGTACACGCCTTCGAGCTTCACCGCCGCCCCCGCATGGTCAGCGAGGGTAACGGAGACGACGCGCGGAAACAACTACTTCCAAGGTACGAGGGTACGACGGTACGAGGGTACGAGGCTGCGACCGCAGAGGGCGTCGGCCTACCCACCGAGGCGCGAGGTGGGCAGGCCTCACCGAAGGACGAAGTTCCCTACTTCACAACCGTCACCGTCACCTCGGCGCGGAGGGTCTCGCCGCTGATCGGATCGGTCCCGACGCTGAACGTCAGCGGCTGGCCCTCGCGGACGAAGAGGGAGTTGCTGGTGCTGAAATTGCGAATGACCGGGGCGGTAAACTCCTTCCGATCAGCAGGCAGAACGGACGAGTCCTGGATGGACAGGTAGAGACGGTAGCGGCCTTCTCCCAACAGAGTGGCCGAACTGTCGATGCTGGTTCCGACAAAGCGGGTATCACGGCGGGTCGTGGTCACGCCTTCCTTCGACGTCGTCGTCGAGGGCTCAGCGGGAAGATCCACACCGACTCGAAGGCTTGTTCGCTGTCCACCCGTGCCCACGGGCACAAACAACGAGTACGGCAGACGACTCACCGGAGTGTGCAACTTGGCGCTCAACCGCGCGGCCGCAAGCTGCTGCTTGTTGACCAGCCCCTTTTGGAACAGCGCTTCCATTCTGGCCAGGTTCGCGGCTTCAGGCTCCGGCGCAGACTTGCCAGGATCAACCCCGGTCCGGGTGAGCACCACATCCACCTTGAGCATGGACTCGGGTGTTTGTGGCTGCGTCTGCGCTTGAAGCGGAGAGGCGACGAGCGAAGGCGCCCAGACTACGACTCCCATCACCACGAGAACGGCCGCCGCGCACTTCTCGATTCCCCTACTCATCAGTGCCTCCTACGTCGTCTTCGCCAGTTGCCGTTGGCAATGGATCAACTGTTACAGCCGGCAACTCGATCGCCGCAATTTCTGGCAGCGGTTCGATTTCACCGGTGGTTTCGCTGACCGTCCATCGCGCTGGCGGCATGGTCAGGTCATCGGTCTGAATGGCGGCCACGAGGTCCCAGAACGCCGCGACTTCGTCGGCCGCCACGATCGCGCTCCGCGGACGCATTTCGACCGATCGTCTCTGGGTGCCCTTGGATGCGCTGTTCTCTGCCGCTGAAAGAACAGAACGCGGTACGGCGGCCGCCATCTCATGTGCCCGTGGCGATGATGCCGATGGAACGGCGATCACCATCGGACTGTGCCCCTCCCGCCGGACACCGATCGCCCCGGCAACCGTCATGGCCAGCACGACGGGGACTGCTACGAGGAGATGTGCTCGCCACGGCCACCCCATCCGCTCGGCGACCACCTCCGCCCGCACTCGTGCCACGAAGGCGGTCGACGGCTGGACCGACAGCGTCGCGCCAATCTCCTCGAGCAGCGGATCGCGTTCGTCGCTCATAGCCCTTGCCCCGCGCATCCCAATCGCTCCGCGAGGCGCCGGCGTGCCTCGAACAGCCGGGACTTCACCGTGCCTTCAGGCAGACTGACGAGCGCGGCGACCTCCATCATGGTGTGGCCCTCGATGGCGGCCAGCACCAGCACGAGCCGCAGCCGGCCCGGCAGGTCGTCGATCGCCGCCCACAATCGCGCCGCGCGATCGGATGCCAGCGCCTCGGTCTCGGCATTCCCGACCGGCGGCCTCAGCGCGGCGGCACCCTGTTCATGCAGCGCGCGCCGCTGGTGGTCGCGCTTCCAGTCCAGCGCCAGCCGCCACGTGGTCCGCACGAGCCAGGCGCGGAACCGGTCGCGATCCCGCAAACGCCGGTAGTGCCGGTACGCCCGCACGAGCGCCTGCTGCGCCACGTCCTCCGCATCCTGCTGCTGCCGGACGACGCTATAGGCCACGCGAACGGCCAGAGCAGACGATTCGACCAGCCGCGCCTCGAACTCGCGGGCAAGCTCGTCGTCGATGCTCACCAGTCCGCTGGCCAGCCGGTCGGCGTATTCATGCATCAGAACTCACCTACAAGACGCCGGGCACAGACACTTAGTTCGAGGGTGCAAGGGTGCGACGCCGCACGGAAGTGCGGCGACCGTGAGGGTTCAATCCAAAATCACCCGATCGTCAATCCCCATTCAATCGTCAATGATCCGATCAACAAATCATCAACTCACTAATTCACTTCGGGTCGTGCCACCTTGCTCGCGGAATGAACGCGCCTGCCTCCTTCGGCCCCCAAGTGCCGGGCGGATAGAAGTGGATGGGCGGCCGGTTGACCAGGGCGGGCTCGACGACGCGCCAGGCCTCTTCTACGGCGTCGGCGCGGGCGAAGAGGAGTTGATCGCCGCGCATGGCGTCGCCCAGGAGGCGCTGATACGCCGGGACGTGGGCCGAGACGCTGCGGCAGGCGTCGAGATCGACGGCGTCACCCACCATCGACTCGCCGGGATGTTTCGCGCGCGCACCCAGCTCGATGACAACGTCCGGGCTCAGGCGAAACCGCACGTGATTCGGCGGCGCGTCGTGGACGTCGTCGAACAACGTGTGTGGCGGGTGCTTCAGCGCCACGAACACTTCCGTGGCGGACGTGGCGAGGCACTTGCCGGTGCGGATGTAAATCGGCACGCCGGCCCATCGCCACGAGTCCACGCGCAGGCGCAGCGCGGCAAACGTCTCCACCTCGGAGTCGGCCGCCACACCCGGCTCGCGACGGTAGCCGTCGAACTGGCCGCGGATGACGTCCGCCGGGTCGAGCGGTCGCATGGCCTTGAACGCCTGGCCCTTGGCGTCGCGAATGGCCTCGGCGTACTGGCCGACGGGCGGCTCCATGAGCAGCAGCGCCGCAATCTGGAGCAGATGGTTCTGCACGACGTCGCGGATGGCGCCCAACTCCTCGTACAGCCGGCCCCGGCCACTGACGCCTTTCGCCTCGGCCATCGTGATCTCGATCCGGTCGATCACGCCGCGGTGCCAGATGGGCTCCAGAAAGCTGTTCGCGAACCGGAAGTACAGAAGATTCTGGACGGGTTCCTTGCCGAGATAGTGATCGATGCGGAAGATGGCCGCCTCGGGGAAGTGCCGCAGCACCACCTCATCGAGTTCACGCGCGGAGGCCAGGTCGCGGCCGAACGGCTTCTCCAGGATGACGCGGCCGCCGGTCGCACAGCCCGTCGCGGCGAGCCCCTGAATGACCGTCGCGAACAGGCTCGGCGGAATGGCCAGATAGTGCAGCGGCTGCGAGGCACCGCCCAGCGCGCCGCGAATCGCCTGATACGTCCGGGCGTCCTCATAGTCGCCGTAGACGTACTGCAGCGCGCGGGCCAGGACGCCGAACGCGGCCTCGTCCACGCCGCCCCGGGCCTCGATGCTCGCTCGCGCGCGGGCGATGAACTGATCGCGCGTCCAGTCGGATCGCGCGACGCCAATCACCGGCATCTCCAGGTGCCCCGCGGCCGCCAGCCCCTGAAGGGCCGGGAAGATTTCCTTGTAGGCCAGATCGCCGCTCGCGCCGAAAAGCACCAGCGCGTCCGATCGCCGCCCGTCAGGCTCGGGTCCGGAACGATGTCCTGTCGTCGCGGTGTGCATCGGTTCCTTTCACCGACGAGCGCCCGCGGGCACGCACGCGGAGCGGTCGTGGGATTTCGGGCTAAGATCGCCGTGCCGAGATCTTATGTCCATCCGCTTGCTTGCCGCGGGAGCGGGGCTCGTCGCGGCAGTCGCGGTGGGCACGCCCCCGCTCGCCGGTCAGGACCGCGCGGGCGACGAACCGGGCGACTTCAGCGTCTTCACCTGGCGTCACCTCGGGCCGTTCACCGCAGGCGACACGACGGCGATCGCCGGTGTGGCCTCGGATCCGCGGGTGCTGTACATCGGCACGGCCGGCGGCGGCATCTGGCAGACCGGCGACTACGGCCGGACGTGGCGGCCGATCTTCGACGGGCAATCGACGGGCGTCATCGGCGCGATCGTGGTCGCGCCGTCCGATCCGCGGGTGCTGTATGCCGGCACCGGTGCCGTCGTCGACGGCCTGGCCCTCCCAATCGGCAACGGCCTCTACAAGTCCGCGGACGGCGGCGAGACGTGGACGCACGTCGGGTTGTCCGCGAGCGGCCGCATTCCCAGGCTGGCCATCCATCCCACCAATCCTGATGTGATCCTCGTGGCCGCGCTGGGCGACCCGGCGGCGCCAGGCGAAGACCGCGGAGTCTATCGCTCCGTGAACGGCGGCCGGACGTTCGACCGCGTGCTCTTCCGCGACGGGAACACCGGCGGAGTTGATGTGCGGTTCGACCCACTGCAGCCGGCGATGGCCTACGCGTCCCTCTGGCAGTCGGCGCCGCCCGCGGGAGGCGCCGCGGCCGGATCGGGCAGTGGCGTGTTCAGATCCTCCGACGGCGGAGCCACGTGGCAGCCAGCCGGCACCGGTCTGCCCACGCCGGCGGGTGACGGCCTTGGCCGGACGGCGCTCGCCGCGTCGGCCGTGCGGGCCGGTCAGGTGTTCGCCAGTGTGAGCGCGCGCACACGCGCGGGCCTCTACCGATCGGACGACGCCGGCGGATCGTGGTCGTTCGTCGGAAGCGACACGCGCGTGAACGGATCGGATCTCGAGATCGATCCTGCCCAACCCGACGTTCTCTACGCGGCCGGCGCGGTGGCGCTGCGATCGACCAACGGCGGCCGCACCTGGACGCCGTGGCGGACCGGATCCGCCGACGTGGTCTACCACCGCCTCTGGATCCATCCGACGAATCCGGCCGTCGCCGCGCTGGCCACTTCAGTCGGCGCCCTGGTCACGGTGAACAACGGCGCAACCTGGAGCCGCGATGACGGCCAGCCGACGGCTGCCTTCAGCCAGGTGACGACGGACACGGCGTTTCCGTATCGTGTCTGCGGCGGACAGCCGTCGGGCCAGATCGTCTGCGTTGGCAGCGGCGGGCTCAGCGCGCCATTCGAGTGGCCCGCGCCCGGTGCGCCGCGGGCCGGATACGTGGCGGTTGATCCTGCCGATCCCGATCTGCTCTACGGCGGAGAAATCCGACGTTACGATCGACGCACCGGGCAGGCCGTTCCAATCAGCCCTCCCGGAGAACCGGTCTCCAGTCGTCTGGCGGCGGCGCCGCTGCTGTTCTCGTCCACCAGCTCGCGTGCCCTCTACTACGCGGCGTCGGCCCTTTGGACGTCGACCTCCGGCGGCCAGACGTGGACGAGGATCAGCCCAGAGCTGGCGGAAAGTCCTGCGCGCTCGCCCGGCGAACGGCCGGCCATTTCCGCGATGAGCATCTCGTCGGTGGACGGGCGGGTCATCTGGATCGGCACCACCGAGGGCCGCGTGCACATGACCCGCGATCAGGGCGGGACGTGGACGGATGTGACGCCCCCGGCGGCCGGGCCGCGCACGGCCGTGGTGGGCATTCAGGCCTCACACTTCGACACCGGCACGGGCTATGCCGTCCTGGCCGGCGGGGACGGGGGCGCGGGCAGCTCCCGCGTCCTTCGGACACGCTCGGCCGGCGGGTCCTGGACCGACATCACCGGTCCGCTGGCACCCGGCCGCGTTCACGTCGTTCGGGAAGACACGGGCCGGCGTGGTCTCCTGTTCGCCGCCGGCGACCGCTCCGTCTCGCTGTCGTTCGACGACGGCGACTCGTGGCAGTCACTGCGATTGAACCTGCCGCCGGCGCCGGTGCGCGATCTCGTCGTCAAGGAGTCGGACCTGATTGTGGCGACCGTCGGCCGCGGGCTCTGGGTGCTCGACGACATCTCGTCGCTCCGCCAGGTGACGGCCGACGTGCGGCGGGCTCGCGCGTTCCTGTTTCGGCCGCCCTCGGCGTGGCGCACGCGTGACGCGCCGGTCATGCCGGCCGCGTCCGCCAGCGCGCATGCCGTTCGGCGGCCGGAAGGCGTCGCCATCAGCTACGCGCTGGGCGAGGCGCTCGATGCCCCCCTGGCCGTCGAGATCGTGGACGGCCCCGCGGGTGACGTCGTGCGGCGCTATTCGACGGAGACCCCGGGCCAGTCTCTTCCACGGACGCGCGGCCTGCATCGTGTGCAGTGGGACCTGCGCCACACTCCGCCGGCGGTGGAGTGGCTCGGCGAGGAAGGAACGTCGACGGCGCCCCTGCAGGGACGCCTGGTCCAACCGGGCACGTACCAGGTGCGGCTGACGTCGGGCCAGATCAGCCTCCGCCAGGCGTTCCTGGTCCGCATGGATCCGCGCGTGAAGGTGTCGCCCCTGGACCTGGCCGCGCAGACGAAGCTGACGAGCGCCGTCGAAGCGAGTCTCGCCCAACTCGCGTCGCGGTATCGGTCCGTCCGCGCCGGGCAGGCGCTGCTGCCAGCCTCGCCGGTCAGCGGCGCGTCCGGCCAGGTAATCGAGACGCTTCGAGCTGCCGGACGGCAGCTCGTGCGGATGTTCGTGATGCTCCAGCAGGCCGATGCACGGCCGAGCGCCGCCACGGAGGCCGCCGTGAGCGACGCGCTCGCGCGCGCCGAGCGCGCGCTCGAACAGGCGAAGTAGTCCGCCCTTCATCTCAGCGTCCCGTGCCCCCAAACCCGCCGCGTGCCGGGCGGCCGTCGTGGCTGACTTCGCGCCACGTCGCGCGGGCACAGGCGAGGATCACGCCCTGGGCCAGGCGATCGCCGCGGGCGACCTTGACGGCCGCCGCGGTGAAGTTGAGGACCTCGATTCGGATTTCGTCGGTCGCCCCGCAGTAGTCGGAGTCCACGACGCCGACGCCGTTGGCCACCATCAGCCCGCGTTTGAGCGGCGTGCTGCTGCGGGCAAAGATGCCGAGAAAATGTCCGGCGGGCACTTCGATCACGAGCCCGGTGGGCACGAGCGCCACTTCGCCCGGCTGAATGATCATGTCCGTGGATGACGCCAGATCGAAGCCGGCGGCGCCGCGCGTCTGGTATTCGGGCAGGGCCACGGCCGGATCGAGGCGCGTAATGCGGACCTCCATTGGCTGCGTAGCATACCGTGGCGGAACCGTTCGATTGACCCGGTCCACCGCCGACCGATAGGATCAGCCTCTTGCCGATGGCTTCCGGCGCACCATCAGCTCTGCCCCCTCGCATCGCTCAGTTGCCTGAACTGGCCTCGGATCTGTGGTGGACCTGGCACCGCGCGCGCGAAGTCTTCCGCCGGCTGGACTATCCGCTCTGGCGGCGAACCGGGCACAACCCCGTGGCCATGCTGCGCCAGTTGCCGGCCGACACGCTCGCACGCGCCGCCGCCGATCCGGTGTTCCTCTCGCTCTACGACGAGGCGGTGGCCGGTCTGACCGCCGCGCGCGCGCCGTCGCGCACCTGGTGGCAGCAACACGTGACGGCGGATCCGTCGGTGACGATCGCGTATTTCTGCGCGGAGTTCGCGCTGCACCCGTCGCTGCCCATCTATGCGGGCGGCCTGGGCGTGCTGGCGGGCGATCACTGCAAGGAAGCGAGCGACCTCGGCGTGCCGCTCGTCGGCGTCGGGTTCATGTACCCGCAAGGCTACTTCCGCCAGCGGCTCTCGCCCGAGGGCTGGCAGCAGGAAGTGTACGAGCGCGTGGACTGGGACAGCGCGCCCGTCAATCTGGCCCGCACCGTCGACGGCAAGCCGTGCGTGGTGCTCGTGCCGCTGGGCACGCGCACCGTGCTCGTCCAGGTCTGGGAAGTGCGGCTCGGCGGCGTGCGCCTCCTGCTGCTCGACACGGACCTCGACCAGAACGCCCCGTGGGATCGGGAGCTCTCGGCGCGTCTCTACGGCGGCGGACAGGACACACGGCTCCAGCAGGAAATCGTCCTGGGCTTCGGCGGCGTGCTCGCGCTGCGCGCCCTGGGCCTCAGTCCGGCGGTTTGGCACCTGAACGAAGGCCATGCGGCCTTCGTGATCCTGCAGCGCATGCGCGACTTCCTCGCCACGGGACGCGCGTGGGACGACGCTCTCGCGGAGGTGCGCCGAACGACGATTTTCACGACGCATACGCCGGTGCCGGCCGGGCACGACGCGTTTCCCTTCCACCTCGTCGAGCAGCATCTGGCGAGCTGCTGGGGATCGATGGATGGCCAGGCGCAGAAGTTCCTGGCGCTCGGCGAGTACGACTCGGGCGGCGGATCGCTGTTCAACATGACCGCGCTCGCGATGCGCTCGTCGGAAACCATCAACGCGGTCAGCCAGCTGCACGGCGAGGTGACGCGCGCGATGTTCGCGCCGCTCTGGCCCGATCGCCCGGCGGCCGACGCGCCCATCCGCGCCGTGACCAACGGCGTGCACGTGCCCACCTGGGTCGCCGCCGACATCGTGCGGCTCTTCGACCGGCACATCAGCCCCGGTTGGCAGGATCAATATGAGGACGCCGCGCTCTGGCAGCGCATCCTCGAGATCCCCGACGAGGAGCTGTGGGCGGCGCGGTGGACGCTGCGGTCGTACCTCTTCCAGTTCATCCGGGAGCGCGCGCGGGATCGCTGGATGGAGGACCGCGCGAGCGCCGCCCGGATCGTGGCGGCGGGCGTCATGCTCGATCCCGAGGCGCTGACGATTGGCTTCGCGCGCCGCTTCACGGGCTACAAGCGCCCCGACCTGATCTTCCGGGACGCGGAGCGGCTGGCCCGGCTCGTGAGCGCGGCGGGCCGGCCCGTGCAGTTCATCTTCGCCGGCAAGGCGCATCCGGCCGACGAAGCCGGCAAGCATCACCTGCAGAGAATCGTCCGTCACGCACTCGACCCGCGGCTCGGCGGACGCATCGCGTTCGTCGACGACTACGATCTGCACCTCGCGAAGCGGCTCGTGCAGGGCTGCGACGTCTGGCTCAACACGCCGCGCCGTCCCCTCGAGGCCAGCGGGACGAGCGGTATGAAGGCGTCGATGAACGGCGTCCTGCATTTGAGCATTGGCGACGGCTGGTGGGCCGAGGGCTACACCGGCGACAATGGCTGGCGGATTGGCGACGGCCAGACGCGCGAGCCCGATCAGGCGGACGGGGCGGACGCCGACGCCTTGTACCGGCTGCTCGAGGACGAGGTCGTGCCGATGTTCTACGACCGCGACGCGCAGGGCCTGCCCCGCCGCTGGATCGCGCGCGTGAAACAGGCGCTCCTGACGATTACCCCCCGCTTCTCGGCGCGCCGCATGCTGCGCGACTACGTCGACCACGCCTACGCGCCGGCCGTGATGGGCCGGGCCCTGAAGTAGGGCCGGTATAATCGCGATCGATGGCCCGCAAGTCCGCCGAACCCGTCCGCTGTGCCCTGTGCGGCACGAAAGACGTGACCGAACCGCGCGGCGACGAGCGCTACTGCCGCACTTGCTGGGACAAGAAGATCGCCGTCGAGGACATCGTGGCGCGCGAGTTCACGCTCAAGCGCTACATCCGCGCGCACAGCGCCGAGAAGTACCTCATCTACCACTCCACGCAGAAGCGGCCGGTCGGTCAGCTGCAGGTGCTCGATGACGGGTACGACCTGTTTCTGACACTGGTCGCCTATCCGGCGTTCGCGTGGGACGACCAGGCCTACCACCTCGAGAACGATCCGGAGCGGCGGACGTTCGCCGAGATTCTCGTGGACGTGGTGGCCGCCGACGTCATCGAGCCCTGGGGCGGCGGCAAATGGCACCTCGAGGTGTTCCGCTCCACGTCGGTCGAACCCGAGGACTGGCACGGCGAAATGTAGGACGCGCGCCCGCGTCGTCCCCGACATGAGTCTCGACATTCCGGCCATTCAGGCGGCGCTCGCGGCGGATCGCATCGATGGCTGGCTCCTGTACGACTTCCACGGATCCAATCCGATCGCGGTGTCGCTGGCCGGCCTGGCCGGGGCGCACACGACGCGCCGCTGGTACTACTTCATCCCCCGGGCCGGCGCCCCGCAGAAGCTCGTGCATGCGATCGAACCGGCGGTGCTCGACCGGCTGCCGGGCGACACCCGCCGGTACGCCAATCGACGCGAACTCGAGTCGGGCGTGACGGCCCTGCTCGACGGATCGCGCACCATCGCGATGGAGTACTCGCCCACCGGCGCCATCCCGTATGTCGGGCGCGTGGACGCCGGCACCGTCGAGTTCGTCCGTGGCCTGGGCGTGACGGTGGTGTCGTCGGGCGATCTCGTGGGACGTTTCGAGGCCGCGTGGGATGCCGAGGCGCTCGCCACGCACCGCAGCGCCTCGGAGAAGCTCTACCGCATCAAGGACGCGGCGTTCGCGTACGCGGGCGCGCGGCTCGCGGCCGGCGAGCGCGTGCACGAGTACGACATTCAGCAGGCGATGCGGGGCTGGTTCGCCGACGAAGGGCTCGTCGCCGACGGCCCGCCCATCGTGGCCGTCCAGGAACACGCGGGCGACCCCCACTATGCGCCCGGTCCGGGCGAGTCGCGGGAGCTCCGGCCGGGCGAGTTGCTCCTCCTCGACCTCTGGGGCAAACTGGATCGAGCGGGCGCCGTCTACGCCGACATCACCTGGGTGGGCGTGGCCGGTGAGCCCCCGGCCGAGGTGCTCCGCGCCTTCGAGGCCGTCATGGCGGGCCGCGACGCGGCCATCGGGTTCGTGCAGTCGCGGCTGGCGGCGGGCCAGGCCGTGCGGGGCTGGGAAGTGGACCGCGCCGCACGCGAGCCCATCGACCGGGCGGGCTACGGATCGGCGTTCATCCACCGGACCGGCCACAGCCTGGGGACCGACGTCCATGGTAATGGCGTGCACATGGACGACTACGAGACGCACGACGATCGCCGGCTGGTGCCGGGCACGGGGTTCACGATTGAGCCCGGCATCTACGGCCCCCGGTTCGGCGTCCGGAGCGAAATCAACATGGTCGCCGGCCCCGCCTGGGCCGAGGTCACAGGCCCGTGCCAGCGGACGCTGGTGAGAATTCCAGGCGCCCGGCCCTAATCGGCCCGTCGCCGTCTTACGACACATAGGGAGACTGACGGAGCCACTCATGTCCACGCGAAAGTCCACGTTCTTCTATGGCGTCCTCGTCGGGTTCGTCTGTCTGGTCGTCGGAATGGTCATCGCCTCCCGGCTCGATCTCACGCCGGGATCGTTCGGGAACGATCTCGTGGTGCCGCCCACCAACAGCACGCCGCTCGACGGGCCGATCGACGCCACGACGTTCCGCACCATCGCCCGCGAGGCCAGTCCCGCCGTGGTCAGCATCTTTACCACCCGCACCGCCCGCGGCGGACGGGAACTCAACGAACTCTTCGGATTCCAGCTGCCCTTCGGCCGCAACGAGCCGCCGCCGGCCGAGCGCCAGGAGCGCGGCGCGGGCAGCGGGTTCGTCATCGACAAGGCCGGCTTCATCCTGACCAACAACCACGTGGTCGATGGCGCCGAGTCCATCGAGGTGTGGCTGCCGTCGATGCGTCAGGGGGAATTCGGCCTGCCGGCCAAGGTGATCGGCCGCGACGAGCTCTCGGATAGCGCGCTGATCCAGTTGACGGAGCTGCCCTCCGAGCCGCTCGCCGTCGCGAAGTTCGGGGATTCGGATCAGATGGCGCCCGGCGACTGGGTCATGGCCATCGGCAATCCGTTCGGGCTGTCGAACACGGTGACCGTGGGCGTGGTCAGCGCCGTGGGCCGGGAGAACGAGACCGCGGTCCGAGCCCGGCGCGAGGAAATGATTCAGACCGACGCGGCCATCAACCAGGGCAATTCGGGCGGGCCGCTGCTCAACGTCCGCGGCGAGGTCATCGGCATCAACACGATGATCATCAGCAACGGCGCGGAGGGCTTCGGCGGCGGCGGCAATCTCGGCGTCGGCTTCGCGGTGCCCATCAACACGGTGCGGGATCTGCTGCCGCAGCTGCGCCAGGGCAAGGTCGTGCGCGGCCGCATCGGCGTCGAGCTCGAGGGCCGGCCGATGTCGCGTGAGTATGCGTCGAGCCTCGGACTGCCCAACACCAACGGCGCCGAGGTGAAGAACGTTCCGGCCGGGCCGGCGGCCACCGCCGGCATGCGGGCCGGGGACGTGATTGTCGAGTACAACGGCCGGCCGGTCACCGACAACGGCGACCTCGTGGGCATGGTCACACGCACGGCGCCCGGCACGACGGTCCCGGTCCGGGTCATGCGCGATCGGAAGAGCGTCTCGCTCAACGTGAGGGTTGAAGAGCTGAACCTCGACCAGGAACGGACCCGGATGGAGCAGATTCCAGGCCGCGTGCCCAATCGCGAAGAGGAAACCTCCACCGACTTCGGCATGGCCCTTCGCGACCTGACACCGACCGTGCGGCGGCAGCTCAACCTGCCCAGTGGACGCAACGGCGCGGTGGTGGCCAGCGTCACGCCGTTCGGGCCGGCGTTCGACGCCGGCCTGCAGCTCGGCGACGTGATCCTGTCGGTCTCGAATCAGCCGGTCGGCAGCGTCGAGGAGGCCACGAGAGCGCTTTCGGCCATTGCCGCCGGCCAGACCGCGCGCATCATCGTCTGGCAGGAGGGCGGCGAAGTGCTCGTGCGGCTTCGCCGCAGGTAAGGGACTCGTAGCCGCGGGGCTTCGGCCCCGCGAACCCGCGGGCGAGTACGATAGGGCGCTGGGTCGCCGGCCGATCCAGCGCATCATGATTGAACGGGAAATCAAACTGTCCTTTGCCGACCACGAGGCGGCACGTCACGCGGTGCTTGCCGCGGACGGCCGCCTCGTGGCCTCTCGACGCCTGATCGAAGACCGGCTCTTCGACACGTCGGACGGCCAGTTGCGCGCGGCCGGACGGGCGCTCCGCGTCCGGCGCGACGCCGGACGCGTCCTGCTGACCAGCAAGGGCCCGGCGTCGTCTGCGCTCGTCAAGGCCCGGGAGGAGTTCGAGACTGAAGTCGGCGACGCCGACACGCTCGAAGCCATCCTGGCCGCGCTGGGCTATCGGCAGGCCTTCCGATCCGAGAAATACCGTGAGGAATTCACGCTCACCGGCGTGATGGTGGCGCTGGACGAGACGCCCATCGGCGTCTTCGTGGAACTCGAAGGCGCAGAGGCCGCGATTGTCGCGGCCGCGGGGCGGCTCGGGCGCGCGCCGGCCGATTTCGTGCTTCAGTCCTATCCGACGCTCTACCGCGCGTGGTGTCACGCCCGCGGGGCCGTTCCCGGCGACATGGTGTTCGCCGGACGCAGCGACGAACGGCCAGCGGTGAGGCCCGGGCTGTGAGCCTTTCCGCCATCGTCCTCACCGCCGGCCTCGGCACGCGGCTGGATCCGCTGACGCGGCTGGTGGCGAAACCTGCCGTGCCGCTCGGGCGACTCTCGCTGATCGAGCGCGTCCTGGCCTGGACGCGGCAGCAGGGCGTGACCGACGTCGTGCTGAACCTCCATCATCGGCCCGCCACAGTGACGACGATCGTGGGCGACGGCGCGCATCTGGGTCTTCGCGTGCGGTATTCGTGGGAGCAGCCTGTGCTGGGATCCGCCGGCGGTCCCCGGCGCGCGCTGCCGCTGATCGACGGCGATCCGGTGCTCATCGTCAACGGCGACACGCTGTCGGACTTCACGCTGAAGCCCATGATCGACGCGCACGCCGCGAGCGGCGCGGACGTGACGCTGGCCGTCGTCCCCAACCCGGACGCGGAGCACTACAACGGCATGACGATCGATGCGTCCGACCGGGTCACCGGGTTCGTGCCGCGGGGACGTGCCGACGGCAGCTGGCATTTCATCGGGGTGCAGATCGCCCGGCGGCGTGTATTCGACGGTCTGGTGGACGGTGAACCCGCAGAGACCATCGCCGGCATCTACCGCGGCATGGTGGCGGCCGGGGACGGACGCGTCCGGGTCTGGCGGGTCACGACCAGTTTCATCGATGTGGGCACCCCGCGCGACTACCTGCGTGCGGCCCTCGCCTTTGCGGACCGGGCGCCGGCGGCGGGCGGCGACGAGGCCAGCCGGAGCCGGAGCCGACCGCGCCTGACGCGGACCGTCGTCTGGCCCGAGGCGAAGCTGGCGACAGACGTGGAGCTCGACGGCTGCATCGTCGCGGGGGCCGTTCGGCTGGGAACGGGATTCCGCGGCCGCGACGCCGTCATCGTGCCCGCGGCGATCGTAGCCGAGGGCGACACGGCGTCCCAACAGGATGGCGTCGCGATCTTCCCGCTCGCCCCCTAGAATGACCGTCGTGGCAGACAGCGCCCTTCCCGCGGGAATCGCCGGCTACCTCGAGCGCCATCGCGTCGACGCGCCGCGCGTCGTGCCGCTGACCGGCGATGCCTCGGACCGGCGCTATTTCCGGATTGTTCCGGGGACGGGCGCGACGTTCGTGCTGGCCCTGCACGCGGCCCCCTTCGATTACGGCACGCTGCCGTTTGCGAACGTCGCTGAGTTGTTCGCGGCGATGCCTGTGCCGGTGCCCCGGGTCATCGGCGAGGCGGGTGACCTGGGCGTGCTGGCACTCGACGATCTCGGGGACGTCACGCTTCAGGCCCACTTGGGGTCCGCCTCGGCCGTCGCGCACGCGGCCCTCTACCGTCGGGCGGTCGGGTTCATCGAGGTGCTGCAGCGGCGCGGCCGGGAACTGGAGCACGCCCGGTACGTGCCCTACGACATCGCGTTCGATCACGACAAGCTGATGTGGGAGATGGACTTCTTCCTCAAGCACTTCCTCGAGGGCTTTCGCGGCGTCGCGTTCGCACCGGCCACGCGCGAGGCGCTCCGGGCGGCGCTCGGGGATCTGGTCGCTGAACTCGCGGCTGAACCGCGCGTGCTCTGTCACCGCGACTATCACAGCCGCAACCTGATGCTCCGCGACGGCGAGGTCTACATCATCGATTTCCAGGATGCCCGGATGGGACCGGACACCTATGACCTCGCGTCGCTGCTGCGCGACTCCTATGTCGATCTGCCCGCCGGCGCGCTGGAGGATCTGCTCGCGCACTTTCTCGCCCTGCGGGGCGGATCGGCCGATCCGCAACAGTTCCGCCGCCGGTTCGACGTCATGGCGCTCCAGCGCAATCTCAAGGCCCTGGGTACCTTCGGGTATCAGACCGCGGCGCGTGGCAATCCGGTCTACCTGCAGTACATCCCGCGCACGCTCGAATACGCGCGGTCCACGATCTACAAGTACGACCGCTTCGCCCGTCTCCGCGAGCTCCTCGCCCCGGCCGTGCCCGAGTTCCGCGAGCGGCGCGATACGACCTAAGGTCGTCCGTTCGCCGGAGTTCCTCCATGCGCTTTGGCCTCTCCACGCACCTGTTCCATGGCGAACGGCTCACCCGCCGCCATCTGGAACGCATGGCGGCCCGGGACTTCTCGCTGATCGAGGTCTTCGCCACGCGGACGCACATGGACTATCACTCCGCGCCGGCCATCGCCCAGCTGCGCGCCTGGCTCGACGAATTGGGGCTGACGGCGTGGAGCATGCACGCGCCAATCTGCGACAGCTTTACCGGCGGCCAGTGGGGTCGCGCCTACTCGCCGGCGACCACCAACGCGACCCGCCGGCAGGAAGCGCTGGACGAGACGCAGGCGGCCCTCAGGGCCGCGCGCCAGCTCGGCTGCGCGGTCATGGTCGTGCATCTCGGCATTCCGCGGGGACAGCCGATGGGGCCCGACGACAACCACGCCGGGGCGATGCGCCGGAGCCTGACCGTGCTGGCCGAGGCGAGCCTCGCGGCGGGCGTCAGGCTGGCGCTGGAGGTCATCCCGAACGACCTCGCCACGCCCGCCGCGCTGGCCGACTGGCTGACGGGCGATCTGGAACTGGGCGATGCCGGCGCCTGCCTCGATGTGGGCCATGCGCATCTGGTCGGCGGCGCGCCGGAGGCCGCGGAGGTGCTGTCGGGCCACATCATCACCACTCATATCCACGACAACGCCGGCCGCTCGGACGACCACCTCGTGCCGTTTGCCGGCACGATCGACTGGCCCGCCACCGCGATGGCGCTGTCCAAGGTCGGCTACGCCGGACCGCTCATGTTCGAGCTGCCGGATCACGGCGACGCAGAGCGGACGCTCGACCAGGCGGTTGGCGCCCGCGGCCGTCTTCAGGCGATACTGGAGGACTTGTCGCAGCCGTTGGAATTCGAGCCTGCGGAATGAGCCGCGCGGCGGCGCTCCACCCACCGGCCACCCGATCAATCATGCACGTCTACATCGAGACCATTGCCGATCATGTGGGTCAGGCGGTCACCCTGAAGGGGTGGCTCGTCAACCGCCGATCCAGCGGCAAGATCCATTTCCTGCAGATCCGCGACGGGTCGGGATTCATCCAGGCCGTGGTGTCCAAGGCCGCCGTGGGCGAGGCGACGTTCGCCGCGGCCGACCACCTGTCGCAGGAGAGCGCGGTGATCGTCCACGGCACGGTGCGCGCCGACGCCCGCGCGCCCGGCGGCTACGAGATCGACGCCACCGGCCTCGAGGTGGTCAGTCCGGCGCACGACTATCCCATCACGCCGAAGGAGCACGGCGTCGACTACCTGCTCGACCGCCGGCATCTGTGGATCCGCTCGGCGCGACAGCAGTCGGTGCTGCGCATCCGTCACGAGGTCATCGACGCGGTCCGCGACTTCTTCAACAGCCGCGGGTTCATCCTGTCCGACACCCCCATCTTCACGCCCTCGGCCTGCGAGGGCACGACGACGCTCTTTCCGGTGCCGTACTTCGACGACCAGCGCGCGTATCTCACGCAGAGCGGCCAGCTCTATGTCGAAGCGACGGCCATGGCGCTCGGCCGGGTCTACTGTTTCGGTCCGACCTTCCGCGCCGAGAAGTCGAAGACCCGCCGGCACCTCACGGAGTTCTGGATGGTGGAGCCGGAGGTCGCCTATGCGACGCTCGACGACATCGTCGATCTCGCCGAGGGCCTCGTCGTGGACGTCGTGGGCCGCGTGCTGGAGCGCCGGCGCCGCGAGCTCACGACGCTCGAACGCGACACCCGCGTGCTCGAACGCGTGCAGCGGCCGTTCCCGCGGATCTCGTACGACGACGCGGCCGCGCTC
This sequence comes from uncultured Solibacteraceae bacterium, assembly GCA_964517075.1. Lineage (GTDB taxonomy): Bacteria > Acidobacteriota > Vicinamibacteria > Vicinamibacterales > SCN-69-37 > CAZFAT01. The sequence goes on along the minus strand of CAZFAT010000403.1, from coordinate 4,471 downwards.
CTCAAGGAGAAGGGCCTGCCGTTCGAGTGGGGCGGGGACTTCGGCAGTCCGGATGAAACCGCGCTCTCCGAACAGTTCGACCGTCCGGTGATCGTGACCGGATACCCGTCCGCCATCAAGGCCTTCTACTTCAAGCCGCACCCGGAGCGGCCGGCGATCTCGCTGTCGGTCGATGTCCTCGCCCCGGAGGGGTACGGCGAGATCATCGGCGGCGGGCAGCGTCTCGACGACTACGAGCTGCTGCTCCGCCGCATCGACGAACACCAGCTGCCGCGCGAGGATTTCGAGTGGTACCTGGATCTGCGGCGCTACGGCAGCGTGCCCCATGGCGGCTTCGGCATGGGGATCGAACGGGTGGTCGCCTGGATCTGCGGCCTCGATCATCTGCGCGAAGCCATCCCGTTTCCGCGCATGCTGAACCGGCTGACGCCGTAGGTAAGGTAAGAGTTAGAAGTGAGAAGCCAACAGTTAGAAGTCAGAGGTCGGACGACGATTGGCCTCTCCATTGCGCACGTGAGGAGGGCTCGCGCGTGAAACTGGGGCTCGTGTCGCTTGGCTGTCCGAAGAACCTCGTCGACGGCGAGGTCATGCTCGGTCTGGTGCGTGAGGCCGGCCACGAGATCACGGCGGACACCAGCGCGGCGGATGTCATTGTCGTCAACACGTGCGCGTTCATCGACGCGGCGAAGGAAGAGTCGATTGACGCCATCCTGGAGATGGCCGAGCTGAAGAAGGCTGGCCGCTGCCGCCAGCTCATCGTCACCGGATGCCTCGCCGAGCGCTATCGCGACGAGCTGCGGGCGGAGATTCCCGAGATCGACGTGGTCCTGGGCACCGGGGAGGTGCCGGACATCGTGGGCGCGCTCGGCGGCGCGCCCGCCGCGGCCCGGTCCACGCCGCTGCGCCTGTACATGTCGGCGGCGGCGTTGAACAGGGACACGATCGCCCCCGTCGCCCCGGAGGCCCCGGCGCGATCGGCCCCGACCTACCTGTACGACGCGTCCACGCCGCGCGTGCGGTCCACGCCTCGTCACTACGCCTTCGTCAAGGTCGCGGAAGGGTGCGACTACACCTGCGCGTTCTGCATCATCCCCACGCTGCGCGGCTCGTATCGGAGTCGCACCGAAGACTCGGTGGTGCGCGAGGCCGAGACCCTCGCCGCGGCCGGCGTGCGCGAACTGCTGCTGATTTCGCAGGACACCACGTTCTTCGGCGTGGACCGCGGCGAGCGCGACGCGCTGCCCCGTCTCCTCCGCCGGCTGAACCAGGTGGCGGGACTGGCCTGGATTCGCCTGCTGTACCTGTATCCCACCACGATCACGGATGCCGTGCTGGATGCGATGGCCGAGTGCGAGAAGGTCTGCCGGTACATCGACCTGCCGCTGCAGCACGCCTCGTCGGCCGTGCTCGGCCGGATGCGCCGGCCCGGCACGCGGGCGACCTACGACAAGCTGCTCGCGCGCATTCGTGCCCGGGTGCCGGGCGTCGCGCTGCGCACCACGTTCATCGTGGGTTTCCCGGGCGAGACCGAGGCCGACGTGGACGAACTGGCGGCATTCGTCGAGGACAACGGGTTCGATCACCTGGGCGTCTTCACCTACTCGCACGAGGAAGGCACGCGCGCGCACGCGCTGGCCGACGACGTGTCGGCCCGGAAGAAGGCAGCCCGGCGCCAGCGGATCATGCGGCTCCAGCAGCGGCTCGTGGCGCGGCGCCAGCAGGCGCGCATCGGCACCCGCGTCGAGGTGCTCGTGGACGGACCCGCGCCGGATGCTCCGCTGGTCATGACCGGGCGCCTCGCCAGTCAGGCGCCCGACATCGACGCGATGGTGGTGCTGACCGACTGCGATCCATCCAGCCTGTCGCCCGGCGACTTCGTCACGGCCCGGATCACCGGTGCGCGCGGCTACGACCTGATCGCCGCCCCTGACCCCGGTCCCCTCGAGCTCGGCGTCGCATCTTCGGACGTTGGCGCCTTCGAACCTGAATTGCCTGCCTGAGAACGGCTTGCTATACTTTGCGGTGGTCTTTGCGGGAAGGACGCTGGTAGTGGGCCCGTGCCCACTATTTATATTTTAGGGGCCTGTTGTCGCGCCGATGGCGGGTTCCCGGGGCGGTCCCAGGAGACGAGCCGCCGTGACCTCGAGTCGGACCGACGCGGTTGATCACGTGCGGGCCGCCGCGGCCCGCGTCGCGGCCAGCCACGGCCTCGAGATCTTCGACGTCCAGCTGCGGCGCGAGCCGGTGGGCTGGGTTCTGCGGGTGATCATCGATCGGCCGGCCGACATTCAGCCGTCATCAATGGACACCGAGCCGGTCGGCATCCAGGACTGCCAGCGGGTCAGCCAGGATCTGAGCGCGCTGCTCGACGTGGAGGACCACCTGACGGGCGGCCTGGACAACTACACCCTCGAGGTGTCGTCGCCCGGGTTGGATCGCCCGCTCCGGCACGAAGGCGACTATCGCCGGTTCGTCGGCCGGCTCGCCAAGGTGGTGACCCGCGCGCCGGTCGACGGCCAGTCGCATTTCGCGGGCCGGATCGCCGGCGTCGAAGACGACCGCGTGGTGCTGACGGAAGGTCGGCGCACGCATCGGGTCCCGCTGGCGCTGATCAGCCGGGCGCGGCTCGAGGTGGAGTTCTAGGGAGTTTATGCCTACCGAACTGCAGCAGATGATTGACGTGGTGGCCAAGGACAAGGGCATCGACCCCGCCATCGTGATCGGCGCGATCGAGGATGCGTATCTCGCGGCCTCGCGCAAGGTCTTCAAGGGCGACGAGGACCTGCGGTCGCGTTTCAATCTCGAGACCGGGCTGGTCGAGCTCTACGCGGTGCGGCAAATCGTCGGAGACGTCGCCAACCCGGCCCGCGAGATTTCGCTGAGCCAGGCGCAGGAACTCTACGGCGCCGAGGCGGAAGTCGGCATGGAGATTGAGTTTCCGAAGGAAACCGAGAAACTCGGCCGCATCGCCGCCCAGACCGCCAAGCAGGTCATCGCCCAGCGCGTCCGCGAGGCCGAACGCGAGAAGATCCACGGCGAGTTCAGCCAGCGCATTGGCGAGGTGGTCAACGCCACCGTCAAGCGGTTCGAAAGCGGCGACATCATCGCGGAAATCGGCCGCGTGGAGGCCCAGATCCCGCGCAAGGAACAGTCGCGCGCGGAAAACTACTCGATTGGCGATCGCGTGCGCGCCGTGATCAAGGCCGTCTCGAAGAACGCCAAGGGGCCGCAGGTCATCCTCTCGCGCACGGACCCGGCCCTCCTGATCAAGCTCTTCGAGCAGGAAGTGCCGGAGATCTACGACGGCACCGTGGTGATTCGCGGCGCGGTCCGCGAAGCCGGCGACCGCGCCAAGGTCGCGGTGTACTCACGCGAGCGCGACGTGGACCCCGTCGGCGCGTGCGTGGGCATGCGCGGCACGCGCGTCCAGGCCATCATCCGCGAGCTGCGCGGCGAGAAGATCGACATCGTCGAGTGGTCGGAGGACCCCGTGACGTTCGTCACGAAGGCGCTGAGCCCCGCCCGCGTCCAGCGCGTCAGCATCGTCGACGACGAACAGCGCTTGATGGAAGTGGTCGTCGAGGACCGCCAGCTCTCGCTGGCCATCGGCAAGAAGGGCCAGAACGTCCGCCTCGCGGCCAAGCTGGCGGGCTGGAAGATCGACATCAAGAGCGAGGAGGAGAAGCGCAAGGAAGTGGAGGCGCAGCTCGCGGGCATCGAGTTCGGCGATACCACCATCGAATCGCATGCCCTGAGCCTGCCCGACATTCATGACGACGTCGTCGCGTCGCTGCGGGCAGCCGGCTACGACACGGTCGAGAAGGTCATCGACGCCGCCCCCGAGCAGTTGCTCGCGCTGCCGGGATTCGACGATGAGACGGTCGAGGCCGTGTTTGCCGCCGCGCGGATCGAACGCGACCGGCAACAGCAGGAGGCCGCCGCACGCGAGGCGAGCGACGCGGCCCAGCCCGTGGCCGAAGGCGACCGCGAGCCTGAGGCCGGGAGCGCGGAGACCGGGACCTCGGGCGAGGGCGACACCGGAGGCGATCGACAGGAGACCTGAGTCCCGCGGGGATTCATCGCGCGCCGTCGTGCCGGCGCGTGCACACGAACTGGGATTGGCAAGGAGCCGCGTTGGCCACTGTCCGCATCTACAAGGTCGCTGAGCTGCTGGGCCTGACGAGTCAGGAAGCCATGAGTCTGCTCAAGGCCGACACCGGAATCGACGTCAAGAGCGCGTCCAGTTCCATCGAGGAAATCGTGGCGCGCCAGTTCGTGGAGCGGCACGCGCGCAAGCGCCAGTTGGCGCTCCCGACGGGCCCGCTGTTCGCGGATACCCCCGTCGCCCGGCGGTCGGGCGGCAAAGGCAAGCCGGCGCCGGAACCGCCGAAACCGCCGGCCGCGGTCATGCGGCCGCGTCTGATCAAGACCATCAAGCCACCCGCGGAGGCGGCGGACGCCGCGACCGCTG
>CAZFAT010000402.1:0-4409 GCA_964517075.1 uncultured Solibacteraceae bacterium | reverse complement strand
CCCGCAGGGCTCCATCGTCCAACTCGACGGCTTGCCTGAGCGGTATCAGGGGATCTACACCGTGCTCGACACCGGGCCCCTGGTGAAGGGCCGGCATGTCGATGTGTACATCTGGAGCTGTCACGACGCGCTCTCGTTTGGCCGACGCAAAGTGAAACTGACAATTCTGCGTCTGGGCTGGAATCCCAAGGACACGGTACGCCCGGCCCGATAGGCCTGGCCTTCCCCTGACGGTTCGCCGCTCCGCCGCCGATAAGGCTTTCCGGAGGCCTTATCAGCTCGCACCTGCATCTCGCTCGCGTCCTGAAACCTGTGACGGCAGCCGGCGTTGCCGTGTTGTTGGGCGTCTCGATGCCGGCGCCCGCGTCGGCCCAGTTCCGCGTGCCCGACAGCGGCTTTCGCGCGGTCGGCGAGCGCTACCACGTCGAAGTGGCGGGGACGTTCTGGAATCCAGCGCTGTTCGGCCGCATCGCGAGTGACAGCTTCGATCGCATCGGCGACGCGATCGACCTGGGGGACGATCTCGGGTACGAGCGCACCCGGCTGAACGACTTCCGAGTCGTCCTTCGCCCGAGTGAACGCGTGCGGCTTCGATTGCAGCACACCCCCGTACGCTACTCGGCCGAGACGACGTTCGATCGAGAAATTGTCTTTGGCGGCACGCCGTTCCCCGTCAGCGTGCCGATCACCTCCGACTTCGGCTGGACGGTCTGGCGCGCCGGGTTCGAATACGACGTCATCTACCGATCGCGGGGCTTCGTGGGCGTCCTGCTCGAGGCACGCTATACGAAACTCGACGCGAGGCTCATGACGAACACGCCGATCTTCACGCCCGCCCTCGAGGCGGCGGTCGCGGCCACCGCGCCGCTTCCCGCCATCGGCGTCGTGGGCCGCGCGTATGTTCTGCCGAACATCGCCCTCAATGTCGAAGTCAGCGGCTTCCGCGTCCCGCGGATTGATGACGAGGTCGAAGCCAACTATCTGGACTGGGACGTGCACGGCACGGTCAACCTCAACGAGTACGTCGGCGTGCAGGTGGGGTGGCGGCGCATGTCCACCTACCTCGCGACGGCAGACGACGAGGGCGAACTGAAATTCCGCGGGATGTGGTTCGGCGGCGCCCTCCGGTACTAAGCGAGGGCGGGAACGTCGTTGCTCGTCGTGCCGACGGCGGGTAGGGCGCGAGTCCCTTGAGTTCCCCTGCAGTTTGAAACCGTCAGCCGTCTCACAATTCTGAAATCAGCCGACGGGCCAGAGCCGCCCCCTGGAGCGGCGACCGTGGGGAGCATCTGACTGATGGGCAAGGGGTTGCGGCCTTTCGAACGTTGAAGACCAGCGTGCCGTGGCTGACGTCCGTTCCCGGTCGCGCTGGCACCAGGATTGCTCAATTGTAATCGGCCGGTTGGCCGTCCCTGAGGAGAGCGCATGCTGAGAGGTTTCGTCTCGTTCGCGCAACGCGTGTCGTGGTCGCTGGGGCTCGTGATGGTGTTGACGAGTTCTGCGGCGGCTCAAAGCCCCACCGGCATTCTGTCTGGACGGGTCACTGACGTCACCGGCACGCCGCGGGCCAATGTCATCGTGACCGTCTCGTCGTCGAGTCTGCTGCAGAACCAGCGGACGTCGACGTCAGAGAATGGCGACTACCTGTTCCGGCTGTTGCCACCGGGCGAGTACCGGGTCTCCTTCGCGCTGGCCGGGTTCGCGGAAGCGACCGAGACGCGTGACATTGCGGCCAATCAGCCCGTGGTGGTCAACGCCGTGCTGCGGCCCGGTCCGGTGCGCGAAGCCGTGACCGTCAAGCCCGAGGCCAGTCGGTTCTTCAACACCGTGGCCAGCGCGACGAACTTCTCGCAGTCGGTCATCGACCAGCTGCCGCTCGGGCGGAGTGTGACCGCCGCGGTCGCGCTGGCGCCGGGTGTGCACACGACCGGCCCGGATGGCGCCCTCTCGATGAGCGGCGCGATGACGTTCGAGAATGTGTTCCTCGTGGACGGCGTCCAGTCGCAGGACAACCTGCGTGGCACCCCGTTGGAGCTCTACATCGAGGATGCGGTTCAGGAGACGACGGTCCAGACGTCCGGCGTGTCGGCGGAGTACGGCCGGTTCACGGGCGGCCTGATCCACACCGTCACGCGGTCGGGCAGCAACGATTTCAGCGGGTCCTTCCGCACGGGCTTCACCAACGATGAGTGGCGCAGCGTGACGCCCTTCGAGGAGTCGAAGGTGGACGCGCTGGTGCCGACCTACGAGTTCACGGCCGGCGGTCCGGTGGTGGCCAACCGAACCTGGTTCTTCGGCGCGGGCCGGTTCTTCGACCGGACGACGGCGAGGCAGACGGGAATCACCAACGTGCCGTTCGAGTTCAACGCGAACGAGAAGCGCTACGAGGCGAAGGGCACGCAGTCGCTGGGCGAGGCGCAACGGTTGGAGGTGGCCTACACGGGCATCGACCGGCTGGAAACGAACCACGCGAGCGCGGGCGCCTCGAACGTGATGGACCTGGCGAGCCTGACGAACCGGTCGCTGCCGCAGCGGCTGCTGTCGGCCCACTACACCGGCATGTTCGGCAATCGCTTCTTCCTCGAAGGCCAGTACTCGCTGCGGCGCTTCACATTCGAGGGCGACGGGGGCCGGTCGCGCGACCGCATTCTCGGGACGTTCATGCTGGACCAGTCCACCGGCGCGAGCTGGTGGGCGCCGCAGTTCTGCGGCGTCTGCTCGGACGAGCGGCGCGACAACGACAGCATGCTCGTGAAGGGCAGCTATTTCCTCTCGAACGGCGCGGGGGCCCACGACCTGGTGTTCGGCTACGAAACCTTCAACGACCGCAGGGACGGCGACCTGCACGAGTCAGGGTCCGATTACCACGTGTGGACCACGGCCAGCGTCGTCGACAACGGGACGATCTTTCCGGTCATGGAGGGGGGGCCCGACGCCTTCAGCACGTTCATCATCCACTGGCCGATTCTGGCGCCCAGCCGCGGCACGAACTACCGGTCGCATGCGTTGTTCTTCAACGACACGTGGAAGGCCAGCTCCCGGCTGTCGATGAACCTCGGCCTGCGGTTTGACCGGAACCAGGGCCGCGATGGCAGCGGCAATCTGGTGGCCCATGACAGTGCCTTCAGCCCGCGCGTGGGTGCCGCGTTCGACCTGGCCGGCAACGGCCGCACGGTGGTCACCGCCAGTGCCGGCCGCTACGTGGCCGCGATTGCCAACAGCATCGCCAGCACGGCCTCGCCGGCCGGACGATCGGCGATCCTGGCGTACTTCTATCAGGGCCCCGCCATCAACATGGACCCGAACGACCCGCTGGTGCCAACTAACGTCGCGCTCCAGCAGGTGTTCGACTGGCTGGACACCACGGCGCCGCCGCCGTTCCAGGCGACCGTGCCCGGCGTCGAGACCCAGATTCGCGAGTCGCTGAAGTCGCCGAGGGCCGATGAGTTCGCCGCGGGCGTGACGCGGCAGGTCGACGCCAACACGTCGGTCCGCGTGGACGTCGTGCACCGCCGATTCGGCGATTTCTACAGCCAGCGTGCCGACACGACCACGGGCCAGGTGGCCGATGAGTTCGGTCAGCCGTTCGACTTGCGGCTCATCGAGAACACCAACCTGCTCACCCGCCGGTACACGGCCCTCCACGCGCAGGCCAGCTTCCGGGCGGGCCAGGACGGCGAGATGGGCGGCAGCTACACGCTGTCGCGCCTGCATGGGAACGTCGATGGCGAAACGGCCGGCAGCGGGCCGGTGCCCCTCGACGTGCTCAGCTATCCGGAATACTTCGACCTGGCGTGGCGCAGTCCGGAGGGCCCCCTCGCGGCCGACCAGCGTCATCGCCTGCGGCTGTGGGGAATCTACGTGATCCCGGTGGGGGGCGATTCCGGGTCGCTCTCGCTCGGCCTCGTGCAGCATCTCGAGTCGGGAACGCCCTACGGCGCGGTGGGCGCCATCGACACGTCGGCGTACGTCACGGATCCCGGCTACGTCATGCCGCCCGTCGCCTCGGTGCCCTACTTCTTCACGCCCCGCGACGAGTTCCACACGGAGGCCATGTTCCGCACCGATATCTCGGTGAGGTTCAACCGCCGCGTCGGCTCGGCGCGCCGCGTCGAGCTCTTCGCGCAGGCGCAGGTGCTGAACCTCTTCAACCAGTTCCAGGTGTTCAACCGCACCGGCGGCCAGATCAACACCACGGTGCGCACGGCCGTGACCGACCCACGTCCCATGGATGACCCGGCCCGGATGCAGCCGTTCGATCCCTTCACCGAGACGCCGGTCGAGGGCGTGCACTGGGAGCGCGGACCGCTGTTCGGGCAACCCACGGCCGCCGGCGCCTACACCTTGCCGCGGGACTTCCGGTTCTCGGTCGGGTTCCGGTTCTAGGCACACGACGTCGGGCGTCGTTT
>CAZFAT010000401.1:0-7359 GCA_964517075.1 uncultured Solibacteraceae bacterium | reverse complement strand
TATCTGTTATCCGAGGCGCTCCGCGGCGAAGGGGCGCGACTCGTGAACGCCGACGGCGAGCCGTTCGTGCGGCGCTACGAGCCCCAAGGCGATCTGGCGGCTCGTGACCGCGTGGCCCGCGCCATCGTGCGTGAAGCGGAGCGGACGCAGGGCCCCATCTATCTCACGCTGGCGCATCTGCCGCCCGAGACGGTGCGCGCGCGGTTTCCACTGATTGCCGACTTGTGCCGGCGCGCCGGCCTCGATCTCGCGACGGATCGGTTGCCCGTCGGGCCGGCGGCGCACTACGTCATGGGCGGCATCACGACCGACCTCGACGGCTGCACGTCGGTGCCCGGCCTGTTCGCCGCGGGGGAGGTGGCCTGTACAGGCGTGCACGGCGCGAATCGGCTGGCCAGCAACTCGCTGCTCGAGGGCCTGGTGTTCGGCGGCCGCGCCGGGCGCCGGATGCCGGACTGGCGCCGCGCGGCCTGGCCCGTACCCGTGAGCGGCGCCACCGCGGACCGGCCGCCCCGCGGGGCGGTCGTGCCCATTCCCGTCGCGGAGGACGAGGTGCGCGACCTGATGTGGAGGCATGCCGGTGTGTTTCGCGATCGGACCGGGTTGAGCCGGGTTCACGATGTGATCGAGCCCGTGTGGCAGGCGCTGAACCACGCCTGGGCGGCTGGCGGCAGCATCGACGCGCCCACCTGGCGCCGGATCAGCCTGCTCGTCGTCAGCCGGCTCATCGTGCGCGCGGCGCTCCGGCGGGAGGAAAGCCGGGGCGCGCACTGGCGCACCGACTTTCCCGCGACCGACGATCTACACTGGAAGCGCCGCCTGGCTGACGAGCGCGCGGCCGGTGCGCTCGACACATCCCGCTGACCCGTTCCCAGGAGAGTCGCGTTTGGCCGACCAGAAGGACCAGAAGAAAGACGCGTTCGTCACCGAGATCACGCCGCAATCCGAGGACTTCTCCCGTTGGTACCTCGACGTGGTGCGGCGCGCCGAACTGGCCGACTACACACCCGTCAAGGGCTGCATGGTCATCCGGCCCTACGGCTACGCGATCTGGGAACATATCCAGCGTCTGCTCGACGCCCGTTTCAAGGCCACCGGACACGTCAACGCCTACTTTCCGCTCTTCATTCCCGAGAGTCTGCTGAACCGGGAGAAGGAGCACGTCGAGGGCTTCGCGCCGGAGGTGGCCTGGGTGACGCGCGGCGGGGACGAGGAACTGGAGGAGCGGCTGGTCGTCCGGCCCACCTCGGAAGTGATCGTCGGGACGATGTACGCGAAGTGGATTCAGTCCTGGCGGGACCTGCCGGTGCTCGTCAATCAGTGGGCGAATGTCGTCCGGTGGGAGAAAGTCACGCGTCCCTTCCTGCGCACCACGGAGTTTCTCTGGCAGGAGGGACACACCGCGCACGAGACGCCCGAGGAGGCGGAGGCCGAGACGCTCAAGATCCTCGCGCTCTACAAGGAGTTCTGCGAGACCGAGATGGCGATGCCGGTCGTGGACGGTGCCAAGAGCGAGAGCGAGAAGTTCGCCGGCGCGGCGCGGACCTACTCCATCGAAGCCCTGATGCGCGACGGGCGGGCCCTGCAGGCCGGCACGTCGCACAACCTCGGGCAGAACTTCTCGCGGGCGTTCGAGATCCAGTTCCAGGGCCGCGACAAGGTGCTGCAGCACGCCTGGACGACGTCCTGGGGCGTCTCGACGCGGCTGGTGGGCGCCGTCATCATGACGCATGGCGACGACAGCGGCCTCGTGCTGCCGCCGCGCGTCGCGCCGCATCAGGTCGTCATCGTGCCGATTCCGCGCGGGAACTGGAAGGATACCGTCCTGCCGCGAGCTGAAGCCATCCGCGATGAACTGACGGCCGCGGGCGTCCGGGTGAAGCTCGACGCCAGCGAGGAAAACTCACCCGGCTGGAAGTTTGCCGAATGGGAGTTGCGCGGCGTTCCCCTGCGGCTCGAGATTGGGCCCAAGGATCTCGAGAAGGCGCAGGTGATGTCGGCCCGTCGCGACACGCGCGAGAAGGCGCCGATTCCGATGGCGGATCTGGCCGCGCGCGTGCCGGCACTACTCGATCAGATCCAGGGGGACCTGCTCGCGCGTGCGCGCGCGTTCCGCGAGAGTCACACCACGCGTGTCGACACGTGGGAGGAGTTTCGGACCGCCATGGAAGGCCGGCCCGGATTCGTCGTGGCGTCGTGGTGCGGGCGGGCGGAGTGTGAAGCGACGATCAAGGCCGAGACGCAGGCGACGCTTCGCAACATCCCGCTCGCCGAACCTCCGGTGCCGGGCCACTGCGTGAAGTGTCAGCAGCCCTCCGGGGTCAAGGCCTGGTTCGCGAAAGCGTACTAGGTGCCACTGGTCAGCTATGAGCGATGAGCGATGAGCCCAAGCTCAAAGCTGACCAGCGTGAGCTCCCTTACTGCAGCCTGACGGTGAGGGCCGCGCGACGATTGAGTCGCCGCGTTTCCTCGCGTCCGTTGTCGTGCCGCGGCCGCTCCTCGCCGTAGCTGACCGACGTCAGGCGGTTGGCGGCGACCCCGCGAGAGATGAGGTAGTCGCGCACGCTGCCGGCACGGCGCTCGCCCAGCGCCAGGTTGTATTCCGCCGTCCCAATGTTGCACGTGTGCCCTTCGATCTGCAGCTGCAGCGTGGCGTTTTCCTTCATCGCCGCGATGGCGCCGTCGAGGACCTGCAAGGCGTCCTGACGGAGCGTGTGGCGGTCGAACTCGAAGTGCACATCCTCGAACGTGTACTGCTTCACGGCCGGCCGGACGACCTGGATGGTGACCGCCGCCTGCGCGGTGCCACCGCGGCCGTCGGCGACCTGCACGGTGAAGGGCACGGGCCCTTCCTGCATCGGCGCCGTCCACGATGACTGCCGGTTCGTCGGCGCAGCGAGCGTGCCTCCCTTTGCGGTCCACTGATAGGTCAGCGGATCGCCATCGGGATCCTGTGCGTCGGCCGTCACCGTGGCGGCCTTGCCGATCTCCACGGTGCACGGATCACAGGCCGCCTTCACGGTGGGCGGGCGGTTCGCCGGTGGTGGGGGCGGCGGGGGCGGGGGCGGTGTCACGACGGGCTCCACGGGCGGTGCGGCGCGCCGGCTCCGGGCGCCGGGGTGGAAGCCGATCCGCACCTGAAGGTCCTTGTCGTCACTGGGTTCGTTCTCGAAAGGCGCCAGGAGTTCCGTCGGGCACGGACCGGCCGCGGGGCAGCCCGCCGCCGCATCGTCCCGCCCCTTCATGTTCAGGTTCCAGCTCCCGGCCGCGCCGATGAAGAACCCGTTCTGTGCCCGCCACGTCAGTCCAATCGATGTCACGACGGGATTCTTGATGCGCGTACTCGTGGGGGCGGCGGATCCATCCACGCCCGTCAGGCTCGCCGGCGCCGTGATGGTGTCGTCGAAGTACCGCTCACCGAAGAGTTCAGCCGTCACGATGAGGTTGGAGCGCGGTGGGAAGGCCGCGCCCAGGCCCCAGCGCAAGCCGTTGGTGAGCTGAAACCCGGAGGGTTCGCCGCGCACCATGATGCCGACGTAGCCCGAGAGCTCGACGGCGGCGTTCTCGCCCGAGACGATGCCATCCACGGCAAAGTCGGCCTTGCCGCTGGACGCGCCGCTGTCCTCGTCGCCCACTGGCAGCTTGACCATGGCACGGGCGGCCACCGCGACCGGACCCGGGTTGGGCGTGAAGCTCACCTTGCCGCCCAGCCGCAGATCCCCGAGCTTGTTGCCGCTCCAGCCCTGCCGCACGAGCGGGTAGTCCACGACAATCCCGCCGCCCGAGCCGCTGTCGACCGTGGTGGGTGTGCTAGTGAAAAAGAGGGGCCGGGTGTCGCGATCGATGCGCGTGACGAGCGACCAACTGCCGAACAGCTCGGCCCGATCGCCCAGGCCGACCGCGAACGTCAGCGGGAATGTGGAGATGTCGGTAAAGCCCTGGCCGTCGTCCATGTTCGTCCGGTACAGCGAGAGCGACCAGCGGCCGGACGGTAGCACTTCGCCGGTGGGAACGAACCAGATGCCGGTCGTTCCGGAGGCGGTGGTCAGGGCAGGTCGGGTGTCCGGCTCCGGAGGGGTCTGCGGCGTCTGAGCGTACACGTCCGTGGCGCCAAGGGCCGTGACGAGGAGGATCACTGCAAAGGGTCTCATACGGCTGTCCAGTCTGTGAGTGATGGGGGGAACACCACCACGGAGCATAGTACGACCAACCATGCAACAAGTACACCCGGAAATGACCCAGCAGCGGGTTCGGGCTCGAATCTGGGGACAAAGCCAACAAAACACACGGGTTTCCCGTTTTTCGCCCCGCCGGGAGGCCGGACGGCGGCCTCAGTCACGGTATACTTGGGGGGTCTCTTACCATGTAAGGAGCGCGCTAATGGGTCCGCTGGGTGTTCCTGAACTCATCATCATTTTCGTGGTCGCGCTCGTCGTGTTCGGCCCGCGGAAACTGCCCGAATTGGGGCGATCGCTCGGCAAGAGCCTGTCGGAATTCAAGCGCGCCTCGAACGAACTGCGCAGCACGCTGGACGAGGAGATCCAGGCCGAGGACCGCCGCGCGGCGGTCGCCAAGTCGCCGGCCGTCATCCCCCCGACCACCGACTCCGGCGCTCCCGAGGACGACTACGCCGACGGCTCCTCCCCCGACGACCTGCCGCACGACGATTATCGTGTGGGCGCCGTGGCCTCGGACGACAGCGCGGACCAACCGCCCGCGGAGAGCGCGCCCTCGCCCGAGCCCGAGACCGTCGCCCGCGGCCAGCACGGCTGAGACGGTGGTCGCTGACAGGGTCCGAGCCCGATGACGTCGCCATCCAGTTCCGCCGGTCCGGCCCTCTCCGCGACCGGCGAGTTCGAAACCGCCGAGGAGGTGGCCGAATCCCGATCGCGGATGAGCTTCCTCGATCACCTGGATGAGCTGCGCCGGCGCATCCTCTATTCGCTCTACGCGGTGCTGGCCTGCTGCGCCGTGACGTTCTACTCGTGGGACCGGCTCTACGAGTTCTATATCAACTACTTCAGCTCGTACGGCGGCCAGCTCGTGTTCACGCAGCCCATGGCCGGCTTCATGTTCAGCCTGAAGCTCTCGGCTCTGGCCGCGGTGATCATCGCCGCCCCGTTCATCTTTTCCCAGGTCTGGCTGTTCGTCGCGCCGGGCCTGTACGCGCGCGAGAAGCGCGTCGTGCTGCCGTTCGTGTTCTTTTCCTCGATGTTGTTCTTCGCCGGCGCGTACTTCGCGCACGTCGCGGGCTATCCGGCGATGTGGCGCTTCTTCGCCAGCTACGCTCGGGACAACGTGCAGTTCCTGCCGCAGATCGACGTGGCCTTTTCGCTCTACGTCCGGGTGCTCCTCGGCCTCGGCCTGGCGTTCCAGATGCCGGTGATGGTGTTCTGGCTGGCGCGGTTCGGCCTGATCTCCGCACGGTTCCTGATCGTCAAGTTCAAGTACGCCGTCCTGTTCATCGTCATTGCCGCCGCGATCATCACGCCGAGCGGCGATCCCGTCACGCTGATGGTGTTTTCGGCGCCCATGGTGGCGCTCTACGTCGTGAGCATCGGCGTGGCCTGGCTGTTTGCCAAGAAGCGCGTTGAGGACTGACCCGTGAGGAGACCTGCCATGCGACGTGTTGCCGTTCCATCCGCCGCCATCGTCGCGGCGTTGTCCATCGCGGGCGGTGTGCTGTTCGGTTCGGCCACGGCGCACGTGCAGGATCGGACCCAGGCCCGCCGCCAGATCTACGTGCGGGCCCTCGCGGCGATCGAAACCGACTACGCGGAGCCGCTCGACGAGATCTGCGTGACCTCGACCCTCTGTGGATCGCAGGGCCTCATCTACTCCTCGATCAGCGGCATGCTGCGGACGCTGGATCCGCACTCCAGCTTCTTCCCGCCGCGCGAGTTCGCGGCCATGCGCGAACGGCAGGGCGGCCGGTACTACGGCATCGGCATCAGCATCGTAAAGGTCGGGAGCGACGTCCGCGTCGCCTCGCTCTTCGAGGGCTCGCCCGCCTACCGCGCGGGCATCCGCCGCGGCGACATCATCGCGCGGGTCGGGACCGAGGAAGCGAAGGACTGGGAAATCGAAGAGGTCGTCAATCGCGTGAAGGGCCCCAAGGGCACCACCGTGGACATCGCGATCCGCCGCCCGGGCCTCCAGAAGCTCATCCCGCTGACGGTCGAGCGTGACGAAATCAAGATTCCGAGTGTCCGCACGGCGTTCATGATCGCGCCGGGGACCGGCTACGTCCGGCTCCAGGACTTCTCGGAGACCACGAATCAGGAGCTGGGGGACGCCCTGGAGCGCCTGAAGCGCGAGGGCATGCAGAAGCTCCTGCTCGATCTGCGCGAGAATCCCGGCGGGCCGCTCGATCAGGCCATCGCCGTCTCGAACCGCTTCCTCCGGCGCGGAGAACTGGTGGTCGAGACGCGCGGGCGCATCAGTTCGGCCAACGAGGAGTACAAGGCGACCGAGCAGGGCGAATACACGACCCTGCCGCTCATCGTGCTCGTCAACCGATCGAGCGCGAGCGCCTCGGAGATCGTGACCGGATCCATCCAGGATCACGACCGCGGGCTCGTCGTCGGTGAGACGACCTTCGGCAAGGCCCTGGTGCAGTCGGTGTATCCCATCAGCAACAACGCCGGGCTCGCCCTGACCACGGGGCGTTACTACACCCCGTCAGGCCGGATGATTCAGCGGCCCTGGGACGCCCGCTTCGACGATTACGTGCTCTACACGCAGACCGATCGCGCCGGATCCGCCGCGCCCTCCCACGAGCCATCGCAGCTCATGTACACCGATAGCGGCCGCAAGGTCTACAGCGGCGGCGGCATCGAACCGGACCACCTGATTGCCGGCGCGGTGGAAGGATTCAACCCGACGCGCTTCTCGCGGCTCCTCCGCGACCGCGGGGCGTTCGTCGGGTTTGCCGAGCGCTTCACCAAGGAGGGCGACAGCCGTCCCGGTGCGCAGTCAGCCGCCGTCTACAAAGTCGCGCCGGGCTGGCAGTTGACCGACGCCATGGTGGAGGAATTCCGGGCGTACCTGACCAGGGAACGCGTCCGCGTCGACGAGGCGGCGTTCAAGACGGACCTGGACTTCATCCGGGCGATGCTGCGGTTCGAAGTGGACGTGGACCTGTTCGGCATCGCGGAAGCGCGCCGCCACCTGTCCAGTATCGATCCCCAGGTCCAGGCTGCGCTCGGCTACTTCGCCGACGCCGGCCAGTTGATCGCCTCCCGCGAGCGCCGGTGAGCGCCGCAACAGGTTGTGCCATGGTTTTTGCTTGCCCCACCAAATAGTGCTTGCTAGACTGACCGCGTAACAACCGCCCCGGTTGAGGGCCGGAGGGCAGAC
>CAZFAT010000400.1:0-14682 GCA_964517075.1 uncultured Solibacteraceae bacterium | reverse complement strand
GACGATGGCCCGGGTGAGAGCCGGCCGCAGAAACTCCGAACGTTCCTTGTCCAGCGCCGCGAGGAGGACGGGCAGAACGGCGGGATCCGGGTGGTACTCGAACCACTGATAGGCCACGGTCCTCAGCCGGTCGTTTCTGTCGGTCAGCATCGCGCGCATGATCTGACCGGTGGGCTCGACCGCAGGCGAGGTGACCGCCTCCGCAAATCCGGCGAGCAGCACGAGGGCCCGGTAGCGAGCGTACTCGTCCCGGTGTTCGCGGACCGCCGTCAGCAGGGCAGGCACGATCCGGTCGGGGGGGCTCCGCCGAATCGCCCGGGCGGCCGCGGTCCTCACGTCGTAGTCGAATGAACCCAACTGATCGATGGCGGCGGTGTCTGCGGCTGTCGCCGGTCCCGACTGGGCCGCCAGAGGGGGGACGGTCAGCACGAGCGTCAGCGCCAGCGACAGAGAACGCGTCATTCGGTGAGTTTGAGCGCGAGTTGAAGGTAGGCGGCTTCGTCGCGCGGGAAGGCCACCGGGTAATGCCCCGTATAGCAGGACGTGCAGTAGGACGACCGCGTCGGTCCGACGCCGCCGAGCAGACCGTCGAGGCTCAGATAGCCCAGCGAGTCGGCGCCGATGTACCGACGGATCTCGTCGATCGAGTGCGTGGCGGCAATCAACTCGGACCGCCGCGGCGTGTCCACGCCATAGAAACAGGGCGAGATGGTCGGGGGACAGCTGATGCGCATGTGCACCTCGGTCGCACCCGCGGCGCGAACCATCCGCACGATCTTCCTCGCGGTGGTTCCCCGAACGAGCGAGTCGTCCACGAGCACGACGCGCCGGCCCTGCAGGATGCTGCGGACCGGATTGAGCTTGACCCGCACGCCGAAATGACGGATGGACTGGTGGGGCTCGATGAAGGTGCGGCCCACGTAGTGATTGCGAATCAGCCCCATCCGCAGCGGAATGCCGGACGTCTCGGCGTACCCGGTCGCCGCGCCCACGCCGGAGTCCGGAATCGGCACAATGACATCGGCTGGCACGGGTTGTTCGGCAGCCAGCCGTCGACCAAACTCCGTTCGGACCTCGTTCACGCTCTGGCCAAACACGAGCGAGTCCGGCCTGGCGAAGTACACGTGCTCGAAGATGCAATGCGCCTTGGGGGCCGGGGGAAACGGAAAGATCGACGAGACGCCCCCGGGACCCACGACGAGCATCTCGCCAGGTTCGATGTCGCGCACCCAGACGGCATCAATGAGGTCGAGCGCGCAGGTCTCGGACGACACGATGTACGCATCACCAAGCCGTCCCAGCGTCAATGGGCGGAACCCATGAGGGTCGCGAACCGCGATGAGCCGGTCCTTCGTCAACAGCACGAGCGAGAAGGCCCCCTGCGCCTGGGTGACGGACTCCACCAGGGCCTGCTCCGGACTGGCCGCTCTCGATCGCGCGTAGAGGTGCAGCAACACTTCGGTGTCGCTCGTGGTCTGGAAGATCGACCCGTCGCGGACCAGCTGGTCGCGCAACTCCTGGGCGTTCACCAGGTTGCCATTGTGTCCAATCGCGATTTCACCGTGGGCGCAATCGATCAGGATGGGCTGGGCATTCTTCAGGCCGCTCTCGCCCGCCGTCGAGTAGCGCACGTGTCCAATCGCGCTCGAGCCGGCCAGCCGGGCGAATGTCGCCTCGTCGAAGCTGTCGGCGACATAGCCAACCGCCTTGTGCACCTGGAGACGTTCCCCGTCCGAGGTGGCGATGCCGACGCTCTCCTGCCCCCGGTGCTGGAGGGCATAGAGACCGAGGTAGGTCAGATTCGCGGCCTCCGCGTGGCCGTAGATCCCGAAGACGCCACACTCCTCGCGAAACTTGTCCATCAACAGCCCATTCTCCACTCAACCGGCCCGCGCCGACGACGACGGGGGGCGGTCAGGTTCGATCCTCGCATGCACTCAAGCCGCGCGGCCGTCCAGCCATGCGCGCAAGGTCCCGTTCCACCGAGCTTCCGCCTCGTCGACAGGCACGTCGATGGCCACCGCGCCACTGACCGCGATGCGAATGGCCGCGCCGCCAGTCCGGCCGATCCGGAGCGCGGGCACGCCGGCGGCCGCGGCCGAGGCCAGCACCGCGGCGGCGCGCGCGGGCGTTGCACTCACCACCACGCGGGAGGCCGACTCGCCAAACAGCGTGGCGACGAGCGAATCCGCGCCATCGGGCGACTCGACCGCTGGCACGGTCGCATCCACGCCCACGCCACCCGTGTCGAAACAGCACTCGGCGAGGGTCACGGCGAGGCCGCCCTCCGCGCAATCGTGCGCGGACTCGATGTCGCCGCGTCCGGCCAGATCGACGAGCAGTCGCAGGAGGGCGCGTTCGCGGACGAGATCCAGCGCGGGCGGCCGGCCGCGAACGAGGCCGTGGATGGTCTTGAGGTACTCGCTCCCGCCAAGTTCGCCGGCGCTCGCACCCAGCAGGATGACCGCGAGCCCTGCCGATGGAAACGCACGGGTCCGGGCCCGCTCGGCATCGTCCATCAGGCCGATGACGCCGATGACCGGTGTGGGGAGAATCGGCACTCCGTCGGTCTCGTTGTAGAGACTGACGTTGCCGCCGGTGATCGGGATGTCGAGGGCGCGGCACGCGTCGCCGATGCCCGCGACGGCTTCCGCGAACTGCCACATGATCTCCGGGCGTTCCGGGTTGCCGAAGTTGAGGCAGTTGGTGGCGCCAATGGGCTCGGCGCCGGCGCAGGCGACGTTGCGCGCGGCCTCGGCCACCGCGAGGCGCGCCCCTTCGCGGGGATCCAGCAGGCAGAAACGGCCGTTGCCGTCGACCGACATCGCAATACCGCGGCCGCTTTCCTTGATGCGGACGACAGCGGATCCGAGCCCTGGCAGGACGACGGTATTCGTCCGCACCATGTGATCGTACTGACGATAGATCCACTGCTTGCTCGCGACAGTGGGCGAGGACAACAGCCGCAGGAAGACGTCCGGGATGGACGGCGGCCGTTCCAGCGCAATCTCCGGCACCCGCAGGAGCTCGTCGCGGCCGTCCGGTTCGCGAATCGGCCGCGTGTACACCGGCGCCTCGTCCGTCAGCGCGCGATTGGGCACGTCAGCCACGACGGCATCGCCCTGGCGAACCCGCAGCCGCTGATCCGACGTCACTTCGCCGATCTTCACCGCATGGAGGTCCCATTTCTCGAAGACGCGCTCGACCTCGGTTTCCCGGCCGCGTTTGACGATCAGCAGCATCCGCTCCTGCGACTCGGAGAGCATGATTTCGTAGGGGGACATGCCGGTTTCCCGCTGCGGAACGCGGTCGACGTCGATCTCGATGCCCACCCCGCCGCGGGCCCCGGTCTCGGACGTGGAGCAGGTCAGGCCGGCGGCCCCCATGTCCTGGACCCCGACGCAGGCGTCGGTGGCCATCACCTCGAGGCAGGCCTCGAGGAGCAGCTTCTCCATGAACGGGTCGCCCACCTGAACCGCCGGGCGTTTCTCCGCCGATCGTTCATCGAACTCAGCCGAGGCCATCGTGGCGCCGTGAATGCCGTCACGACCGGTCTTGGCGCCCACGTAGTACACGGGGTTGCCGATGCCCGAGGCCTGCCCCTTCACGATCGCGTCGTGACGCGCGACGCCCAGACAAAACACGTTCACGAGGGGGTTGCCGGCATAGGTCTCGTCGAACACCACTTCGCCACCGATGGTGGGAATCCCCATGCTGTTGCCATAGCCCGCGATGCCCGCCACGACGCCGCGCAGAATGCGGCGCGTTCGCCCGTCGTCCAGGCTACCGAAGCGGAGCGAATTGAGCAGCGCGATCGGCCGCGCGCCCATCGTGAAGATGTCGCGAATGATCCCGCCGACGCCGGTGGCGGCCCCCTGATAGGGCTCAATGAACGATGGGTGGTTGTGTGATTCGATCTTGAATACCGCCGCCAGACCATCGCCGATGTCCACGGCGCCGGCGTTTTCGCCGGGTCCCTGCAGCACGCGCGCGCCTTCGGTCGGCAGCGTCCTCAGATGCACGCGCGAGCTCTTGTAGCTGCAGTGCTCGGACCACATCACCGAGAACAGACCCAGTTCCGTGAGGTTCGGCTCACGGCCGAGGCGCCCCACGATCCGGGCGTACTCCTCATTCGTCAGGCCGTGACGGGCGAGCACGTCGGGTGCGATCGTCACGGAGTCACCGCCTCGAGCCGGCCGCCGCGTGCCAGCGTCTCGACCACCGACTCGAAGAGGACGCGACCGTCGGCACTGCCCGTGATGGCCTCGCAGGCCCGCTCCGGGTGGGGCATCAGACCGACGACGTTCCGGCCCGCGTTGCAGATGCCGGCGATGCTGTGGAGAGAGCCGTTCGGATTGGCGGCGTCCACGAGCTGGCCCTGCGCGTCGGCGTACCGGAACACCACGCGTCCGTTCGCTTCGAGATCGGCAATCGTGTCGGGCGGCGCGTAGTAGTTGCCCTCGCCGTGCGCGATGGGAATGCGCAGCACCTGTCCCGGCCGGCAGAGCGCCGTGAACGGCGTGTTCACCTGCTCCACGCGCACGTGGACGAACTCGCAGTGGAAACGGACGTCGCGATTCCGGAGCATGGCGCCCGGCAGCAGGCCGGACTCCAGGAGGATCTGAAAACCGTTGCAGATCCCGAGAACCGGTCCGGTCTCGGCAAACTCCCGCACGGCCGCCATGATGGGTGAGAACCGCGCGATCGCGCCGGTCCGCAAATAGTCGCCGTGGGAAAACCCACCGGGCAGGACCACGACGTCCGCGCCGGCCAGCGACGTTTCCTTGTGCCAGACGAAGCGCGCCTTCTGACCGAGCACGCTGGCCGCGTGCCAGGCGTCGTGATCGCAATTCGATCCCGGAAACACCACGACGGCAAAGGTCATCGCGCCTCCCCGGCGCCTGGCGCGGCGACTTCAATACGAAAGCTCTCAATCACGGGATTGGCCAGCACGCGGTCGGCCAGCTCCGCCGCCAGGCGCTCGGCCTCCCCCGCCGACGCGACCGCGAGGTCCAGGTCGAAGTACTTCCCTTGCCGGACGTCGGCCACGGCGCCGTACCCCAGGGAATGCAGCGCTTCGGCAATGGTGCTCCCCTGCGGATCGAAGACGGACGGCTTCAGGGTGACGAACACACGCGCTTTCATCGTGACTCCCGGGCGCTCGCGGCGCCCTCACACGGCGGCGGGTCGAAGCTCGAACACGCGCTCGAAAATGGCGTCGGTATGTCTGAGGTGCGTCTCGAGACTGAACGCGTCGTCGATGACGGCACGCGGCAGGACGCCGGTAATGTCCGCGTCGGCCAGGAGCAGCTCGCGGAAATCCCGGCGTTCCTCGAACGAGCGCATGGCATTGCGCTGGACCCACGCATAGGCCTGCTCCCGCGACACGCCCCGCCGGGCAAGCTCCAGCAGCACGGTCCCCGAAAACACGACGCCTCGCGAGCGCTGGAGATTCTCCAGCATCCGGTCCGGGTGGACGACCAGGCCGCCGACGATGGTCGTGAAGCGGCGCAGCATATGGTCCAGGGCGATGAAGCTGTCAGGCAGAATCACCCGTTCAACCGAGGAATGCGAGATGTCGCGCTCATGCCAGAGCGCGACGTTCTCGATCGCGGCGATGGCGTTGGCGCGGACGAGCCGGGCGAGGCCGGTAATCTGCTCGCACCCGATGGGGTTTCGCTTGTGCGGCATCGCCGACGATCCCTTCTGACCGCGGCCGAAGGGCTCCTCAACTTCGCCAATCTCGGTCTTCTGCAGGCCCCGGACCTCCAGCGCGAACTTCTCGAGCGACGCCGCGAGGATGGCGAGCGCGGTCACGAGCTCCGCGTGCCGATCCCGCTGAATCACCTGGGAGGAGACCGGAGCCGCGGCCAGGCCCAGGCGTCGACACACCGCGGCTTCGATGTCCGGCGTCACATGGGCGAACATGCCGACCGCGCCCGACAACTTGCCGACCGAGACGGCCTCGCGCGCGCGCACCAGGCGCACGCGCCCGCGCTGCACCTCCGCATGCCAGAGGGCGAGCTTCACGCCAAAGGTCATGGGCTCGGCATGGACGCCGTGCGTGCGCCCAATCATCGGTGTCCGGCGATGTTCCATCGCGCGCCTGCCAATCGCCTCCAACAGCGCGTTGATATCGTCGAGAATGACGTCGCAGGCCTCTCGCATCTGCAGGGCGAGCGCGGTATCGAGCACGTCGGAGGACGTCAGGCCGAAGTGCAGCCACCGGGCCGCCGGACCGACGCGCTCGGCCACGGCCGTCGTAAAGGCAATCACGTCGTGCTGCGTCGTCCGCTCGATCTCCTCGACGCGCTCGGCATCGACGCTGGCCTTCTCCCGCAGCGCCCGCGCGTCGGCCTCAGGTACGACGCCCGCGGCGGCGAGGGCGTCGGTCGCCGCGAGTTCGACGTCCAGCCAGGTTTGATACCGCCTGGCGTCGGTCCAAATCGCGCCCATCTGCTGGTGGGTGTAGCGGGGAATCATGGCTGTTCAGACCCGAAGCTGATCGGCGGTCAGCTGCGACTGCGGACCCGGACCGACGACGGTGGCGACCGGCGCGCCGTCCCGGAACACATCGCAGGCGACACGCTGCACGTCCGCGGCGGACACGGCATCAATGGCCGCGAGGATCTCGTCGAGGGTGAACTGGCGGCCGAACTGCATCTCCTGGCGGGCCAGCTGCGACATGCGGCTGGATGTGTTCTCGAGGCTCAGCGTCAGGCTGCCCTTGAGGTGATCCTTCGCGCGCTGCAGTTCGTCGGGCGGCACGGGCTCGTCGCGAAGGCCACGCAGCTCGGCCAGCGTCAGGTCCACCACTTCACGAACCCGCTCGGTGGCGCAGCCGGCATATACGGTAATGGCGCCCGCATCGCTATAGGTGGCGAGACTGCTGAAGACCGCATAGGCCAGCCCGCGCTCTTCGCGAATGTGTTGAAACAGCCGCGAGCTCATGGACCCGCCGAGCACGGTGTTGAGCACATACATCGCGTGGCGGTCGGCGTGAGCCTGCGGGTAGGCCGGCGCGCCCAGACACAGGTGACTCTGCTCGATATCCTTCTGCCGGATCACCAGGCCCGGCGTCACCGCTGGTGGCGCCTCACTGGCTGTCAACGCGCCGCCAGGCAGCCCCTCGAACACACGGTTCACCAGATCGCGGACGCGACCATGCTCGAGATGTCCGGCGGCCGCCACGACGAAGTTCTGTGCCAGATAGGTCGAACCGAAGTACTGGCGGAGCCGCGGCGCATCGAACGACGAAACGGTTTCGGGCGTACCGAGGATCGGCCGGCCCAGTGGGTGGCGCGACCAGAACTGCTGGGCAAACACTTCGTGCACGAGGTCGTCCGGCGCGTCCTCGACCATCTTGATTTCTTCGAGAATGACGCTCTGCTCCCGCTCGACGTCCGTCGGAGCAAACGCGGGGTGCATCACGATGTCGCCCAGCAGATCGATGGCGAGCGGTAGGTGCTCGTCGAGCACCTTGATGTAGTAGCCGGCATACTCCTTCGACGTGAACGCGTCGAGCTGCCCGCCAATGGAGTCGATGGTCTGGGCTATCACCTGCGCGGACCGGCTCGTGGTGCCTTTGAAGAGCATGTGCTCCACGAAGTGCGCCACCCCGCTTTCCGGATCGGACTCGTGGCGGGAGCCGCGGGTCAGCCACACGCCCACGGTCACCGACCGGACTTGCGGCATGGCCTCCGTCAGCAGCCGCAGCCCCGACGGCAGCGTCTCAGTGACAACCATGGCCGGCACCGCGGGCACGCGCCGCAAGAAAGTACGCTAAGTTGTTCATTGGCTTGACTTTATACGATGACGTCAAGACATCTCATGTTAGCACGTAGCCCAGCGCCTTGCCACCGTCTCCCGGGGCCTTTCGTCAGTGGGAGACAGGCTTCTGACGATCACAGGCAGCCCGGCGAGCCAAGTGTAATCTTAGGAATGGTCGGGTGCCGGCTCCCCCGGACGAGACGCTGCCCTGGACGGACGCTACGCTCCGGCGCCCTGGTGGCGGCCCTGGCGTGGGGTGCATCAGGGTTGACGGCACAAGCGCCGGCGCTTCCGCCGCTGCCGATGGACGCGTATCCCGAGCGGACGCGCGAGACCATGGGCCCCCTCTACAAGAATGCGGTCGACCGACCGGCCGATGCCCAGGCGGCCGGCGCGCTCGGGCGCGCGCTCCACGCCTGGGACCAGTTGGAGGATGCCCATCAGGCCTACCTTCGGGCGCACGCGCTGGCGCCGAAGACCTTCGAGTGGCTCTACCTCGACGCGGTGGTGCTGTACCGCCTCGCCCGCTATGAGGAAGCCGCCGGGCAGTTCCGCCGCGCGCTGGCGCTCTCGCCCGACTACCTCCCGGCTCGAGTCAAGCTCGCCGACGCCGCGTTCAGAACCGGCCTCACCGATGAGGCCCGGCGAATCTATGAGGCGCTGCGTTCGGGACCGCTGACCCAGCCGTTCGCCGAATACGGTCTGGGGCTGATCGCAGCGGGCGAGGGACGACACGAGGCCGCCATCACCCATCTGCAGCGTGCCATCGATCTTTTCCCCCAATGGGGAGAAGCTCACTACGCTCTGGCGCTCTCCTACAGCCGGCTGGGCCGACCGCAGGACGCGGAGCGCGCCATGGCGGGGCGGCTCCAGCATGGCGCCGCGGGGCCGGGTCTCGAGGATCCCGTCCTCGCCACCGCATCGAGCGTTCGCAATGATGCCGTGGCGGCGCTGCAGCGGGGGATCAAGCTCGACCAGGACGGCGATCGGGCCGGCGCCATTGCCGCGCACGAAGAGGCCGTCACCAGGGATCCTGCATTCGCCCAGGCGCACCTGAATCTGATCCTGCTGTACGGGAGCGCCGCCAACTGGGCGAAGGTCGACGAGCATTATCGGAAGGCGGTCGCGCTTGGCTACAGCCTGGCGGATGTGCACTACAACTACGGCTACGCGCAACAGCTGCAGAACCACTGGGATCAGGCTGAAGCGGCGTACCGTCGCGCACTCGACTCCAATCCGCATCACTTCCGGGCGCACTTGAATCTGGCCGTGGCCCTGGAGCGCCGGAAAGACCTCGAGGGCGCCGCCGTCGAGTTTCGGCTGGCCGCCGATGCCGAACCCACGTCGCGGCCCGCTCGGTTCTATCTGGGCCGCGTTCTGCTCGAACTCCAGCGTTTTTCGGAGGCCATTGCCGAACTGGAGCAGATCCTGGAGCCGCGCGACGTCGAAGCGCCGACCTACCTGCACGCCCTGGCCATTGCCCACGCCGAGGCAGGAAATGCGAAGACCGCCATCGCTCGCGCGATGGAGGCCAGGGAGCTTGCGCGGTCCTATCAGCAGACCACACTCGTCGCCGCCATCGATCGGACGCTGGAGTACTTGAAAGGGTCGCCGCGATGACCGGCTGGCGAGTGCTGGTCCCGCTCGTCGCCGCGCTGGTCGCGTGGGTCACGGGGACCGCTGCCCGGCAGGGCGGACCGGCGCTCTTCGTCGAGGGGGCCAGGCTGGCAGGCCTGCTGTTCACGCACACCAACGGGGCGACCGGCCAGTACTTCCTGCCCGAGATCATGGGGGCCGGCGTTGCCGTGTTCGACTACGACAACGACGGGGACCTTGACGTCTTTCTCGTGCAGGGCGGGTCGTCGTCCCCGGCATCGCCCCGCGGGCGCACCGGAGGCTCGTCGCGCCCCACCAGCCGTCTGTTCCGTAACGATCTCACCGTCGCACCGGATGGCCGTCGCACCCTCCACTTCACCGATGTGACGGACACCGCGGGCGTGGGACTGGTGGCCCAGGGCATGGGCGCCGCCGTGGGCGACTACAACAACGACGGGTTCCTCGACCTCTTCGTCACCACGTTCGGTCCCGATGTTCTGTATCGCAACAACGGCAACGGGACCTTCATCGACGTCACGACCCAGGCTCGAGTCAGCGATCCGCTCTGGAGCACGAGCGCCACGTTCCTCGACTACGACCGCGACGGGGATCTGGACCTCTTCGTAGCCAACTACGTCGCGTTCACGGAAGCCAACAACCGGCAGTGCAAGGACGGTGCGGGCACCGTCGATTACTGCACGCCCAGCGTGTACGACCCGGTGCCGGACCGGCTCTATCGCAACGACGGCAAAGGGCAGTTCACCAACGTCACCGAGTCGTCAGGCATCAGCAAGGCGTTCGGCAAGGGTCTGGGCGTGGTGGCCGGCGACTTCGATGGCGACGGCTGGCTCGACCTCTACGTGGCCAACGACGCCACCCCCAATCAGCTCTGGATGAACCGTCAGAACGGCACGTTCGTCGATCGCGGCCTGCTGTCGGGTGCGGCCCTGAACGCCCAGGGGTTTTCCGAAGCCAGCATGGGCATTGGATCGGGCGATTTCGACGCCGATGGCGATGAAGACCTGTTCATCACCAACCTCGTGCAGGAAACGTTCGTGCTCTATGCGAACGACGGCCAGGGCGGCTTCGACGACGTTCGCAGTCGAACCGGTGTGGGCCCTCGCACGGGGGCCTACACCGGTTTCGGTACGGACTGGTTCGATTACGACAACGACGGCTGGCTGGATCTGTTCATGACGAACGGCGCGGTCAACATCATTCCCAAACTGCGGGGCCAGCCGCGGCCGTACCGGATGAACAACCAGCTCTTTCACAACACCGGAAAAGGCCGGTTGGATGAAGTGCCCGCGGGCACGGCGGGGTCCGATTTCTCGCAGACGGAGATCGGCCGCGGTGCAGCCTTTGGCGACATCGACAACGACGGCGATCTCGATGTCGTCGTCTCGAGCAATGGCGGCCCGGCGAAGCTGCTGGTCAACCAGGCCGCGGGCAAACATCACTGGGGTCAGGTCCGCCTGGACCAGGGGCCAGCCAACCGGTTTGCGTTCGGCGCGTGGATCGGCCTCCACCGCCCGGGCCGACCAACCCTCTGGCGGCGCGTCAAGACCGACGGCAGCTATCTCTCGGCGAGCGATTCGCGCGTGCATTTCGGTCTGGGATCGTCAGCCGAGATTGGCTCCATCGAAGTCCGCTGGCCTGACGGTGCGCGCGAGCGCTTCACAGGGTTGTCCGCCGGCCGCGTCCTCGTCCTCAAACGGGGCGCGGGCACGCCCATCTCCCGATAGCTGGGACCGTCCATGGACCTTGCTGAACTCGAACGCACAGAGATCGAGGACACGGTCGCGGGACTGGGATTGCCGCGCTTCCACGGACGTCAAATCTTCCGATGGATTCACCAGCGCGGCGTGACGGACTTCGACCTGATGACGGACCTGCCGCGGGCCGCACGCACGACGCTGGCGGCGAGCGTCACCATCGGCACCCCGGTGATCGAGTCGCGGGACACATCCGAGGACGGGACCACGAAGTTCCTGCTCGGGCTCGCCGACGGGCGGCGGATCGAGTCGGTCTACATCCCCGACACGCCCGCTCAGACGTTCTGCGTGTCCACGCAGGTGGGATGCGCCATGGCGTGCGCCTTCTGCCTGACCGGCCGGATGGGCCTGGTCCGCCATCTCTCGGCCGGGGAGATCGCGGGCCAGGCCCGCGTCCTCAGCCACGCCACCGGTCTCGCACAGCGCGCCTTCAACATCGTGTTCATGGGCATGGGCGAGCCCCTGCACAACTACGACGCGACGATGAAGGCGCTTCGGATCCTCGCCGACAGCCAGGGCCTGTCGGTGCATCCCACCCGCGTTACCCTGTCGACCGTGGGTTTGCTGCCGGCGCTCGCCACGCTCGCGCCAGAACCGGTCATGCCGAACATCGCGATCTCGCTCCACGCCACGACGGATGAGGATCGCAGCCGCCTGGTCCCGCTCAACCGCCGGTATGACCTCGACGCCCTGCTCGACGCCTGCCGGACGTTTCCCGTCAGGCGCCGTCGCCGGATCACGTTCGAGTACGTCCTGCTGGCCGATGTGAACGACAGGCCGGCAGACGCAGGCCGGCTGGCGCGGATGCTGGGCGACATCAAAGCCAAGGTCAACCTGCTTCCGCTGAATGAGGCGCCCGGCATTCCCTTCAGGCGTCCGAGCGACGAAGCGGTGAGCCGATTCGCCCGGATGCTGGCGGATCGAGGCGTGCGCGTTTCGGTCCGGAAGAGTCGAGGCCGGGACATCCGGGCCGCCTGTGGCCAACTCATCGTCGAGGGGACGTCCCGGTCGGCCGCCCAGGATCTCGCCACGCGAATAGACCAGGCGGAGCGGCACGGGTGACACACCTGCCGCGCCGGATGCGCCTGTATGATTCTGCGGCGATGCTCCGCCATGTGGCCGGCAGGCGTCGGTGGTTGGCGCACGCGAGCGGTCTCGTCCTGGCGTTCGCCCTGTTCGCCGGCCGGCCATCCGCACAGACGCCGGCGCTGCCACGTCTGCCGCTGAGCGCGTATCCCACGGAAACACGCGACGCGGTCGAGCCGATGTTGAGGGCGGCCGCGGCCCGCCCCGCAGACGCCTCGGCGGCCGGCGCGCTGGGACGGACGCTTCAGGCGTGGCAACAGTGGGACGCGGCTCACGAGGCGTTTCGCCGAGCCCAGACGCTCGAGCCCAAAGTGTTCGACTGGTTCTATCTCGACGGCCTGATCCTGCAGCGCCTTGCACGTCACGCCGCGGCCGCTGAGGACTTCCGGCGGGCGCTATCGGTGACGCCCGACTACCTGCCGGCGCGGGTGAAGTATGCGGAGTCTCTGCTGAAGAGCGGCGACCTGACCGAAAGCGAGCGTGTCTTCCGTGCGCTCCTCGAGGATCCCCTCGCTGAAATCTTTGCCCGGTTCGGGCTCGGCCGGATCACCGCGGCACAGGGCAATCACGACGCGGCCGTCGCTCACTTTCAGCGTGCCATTGAGCTCTTCCCGGAATGGGGCGAAGCGCACTACGCGCTCGCCATGTCGTATCGGGCACTCAATCGGCGCGAGGAGGCCGCCGCCGCACTGGCCTTGTACGGCCGGTTCGGCAATACCGTCCCGGTGCTCGACGATCCCGTCCTGGCCGGCACGGTGCCCGTTCGCGACGACGCGGCGGCCAGTCTCGAGCGCGGCATCAAGCTGAAGCAGGCTGGCGACATCGAGGGGGCGATTGCCGCGCACGAATCCGCCGTTGCGCGCAATCCTGCCTACGCCCAGGCGCATGCCAATCTCATCAGTCTCTATACCCAGGTCCGCAACTGGGCGCAGGTGGAAGAGCACTACCAGGCCGTGGTGTCGCTCGGCTTCGGACTGGCGGATGCGAACCTTGACTACGGTCACGCGCAGGAGCTTCAGGGGCACTGGCCGCAGGCGGAAGCGGCCTACCGCCGGGGGATTGCCATCAATCCCGAGCACACCGGCGCCCACATCCGTCTCGGACGTGAGCTGGAGCGGCAGAAGAACCTCGAAGCCGCGGCCGCTGAATTCCGGCTGGCCGTGGCGAGCCGGCCCACCGATCGGGTCGCCCGGTACGACCTGGGCCGCATGCTTATGGCGCTGGGCAGACCGCGCGAGGCCATCAGCGAATTCGAGAGAACCCTCGAGCCGCGCGACGAGATGACGCCCCAGTGCTTGTTGGGTCTCGCGGTCGCTCTGGCCCTGGCGGGGCAACCTCAGGAGGCAGCCCGACGATTCGATGACGCCAAGGGCCTCGCCATCAAATACGAACAGACCGACGTCGTCCGAACCATTGACGAGGTCCGGGTGTCCGTCTCCGGGGCGCGCCAGTGACGCTCGCACGGCTGGCGATCGGCTTGGGCGCCATGATCGCCGCGTCCATGCCCGCCACCGCGGTCCGACAAGCTGCCGCCCCGTACTTCATCGAGGCCGCGGCGGCCGCCAACCTCAACTTCGCGCACACGAACGGCGCGTCCGGACAGTTCTATCTGCACGAGGAGATGGGATCGGGCGTGGCGGTGTTCGATTACGACAACGACAATGACCTTGACGTGTTCCTGGTGCAGGGTGCGGCGCCGCCTCTCCCCGCATCGCGGCGGCCTGCAGGGACCCCGCCGACCAGCCGCCTCTTCCGCAACGACATCGCGGGGCCGTCCGGTGGTGCCCGCCGGCTGCGCTTCACGGACGTGACCGACCAGGCGGGTATCGGCCTCGCGGGTCAGGGCATGGGCGTCGCGGTCGGCGATTACAACAACGACGGCTTTCTTGATCTGTTCGTGACGACCTACGGCCCGGACACGCTCTTCCGGAACAACGGCAACGGCACGTTTTCGGACGTGACGAAGGAGGCCGGGGTCAGCGACTCGCTCTGGAGCACGAGCGCGGCATTCCTCGATTACGACCGCGACGGCGACCTCGACCTCTTCGTGACCAACTACCTGGTGTTCAGCGAGTCCGACAACAGACAGTGCTTCGACACGGCTCACGTGCGCCACTACTGCCCGCCGAGCGTGTTCCCTCCGGCCCCGGATCGGTTGTATCGCAACGAAGGCGGCGGCCGGTTCTCCAACGTGACCGACTCGGCCGGCATCAGCAAGGCGGACGGCAACGGTCTGGGCGTCGTCACCGGCGACTTCAGCGGCGACGGGTGGCTCGACATCTATGTCGCGAACGACGCCACACGCAACCAGCTCTGGGTCAACCAGCGCAACGGCACGTTTCTCGATGAGGGACTCCTCTCAGGCGCCGCGGTCAATGCCGCCGGCCACCCGGAAGCCAGCATGGGCATCGGCGCGGGCGACTTCGACGCCGACGGCGACGAGGATCTGTTCGTT
>CAZFAT010000399.1:0-23361 GCA_964517075.1 uncultured Solibacteraceae bacterium | reverse complement strand
CGTCTGGTACCCGGCCCGCATGAATCGCTTCCGGAGGCGTGAGACTTCCTTGGGCGACTTCGGAATGACCGACAGCACCTTCTGGGCGAACAGGCTCGCCTCGGGGGTGAGCGAGGCATTCTCGAGGAGGACCCCCGACGTCGCCGCCGCCTGCCCCACGCGCTGCAGGCGCCGGCGCTCCGGCGCCATCTCGCCCAGCACGTACGCCGCCACGGCTCCGGCGAGGAGGGCCACGGTGCCGAAGACGGCGACGACGGCCACTATCAGTTCGGTGGACATCAGTACTCCACGTCCACGATCTTCCGGATGATGAGCGTGCCGACGACCTGAAGAAACACCGCCACCATGATCATCTGTTGCCCCACCGGATCGCCGGTCAGCGTCCCGAGGTGATCGGGATTGATGAGCAGCGTCGCCATCGCGAGCGACGGCGGCAGGAGCGCGAGCACCCAGCCCGTGATGCGTCCATGCGCCGAGAGCACGCGCACCTGGCGCTTGACCTTGAAGCGATCGCGGATGACCGAGGACAGGTTGTCGAGCACTTCGGCGAGGTTGCCGCCTGATTCGCGCTGGGTCAGCACGGCCGTCACGAAGAACCGGGCGTCGAGCACCGGGATGCGGCGGGCGAAGTTGCGCAGCGCGTCGGGCAGGGTCAACCCGAAATTCTGCTCGTCGTACAGGAGCCTGAACTCCGTGCCCACGGGCGGCGGCATCTCATCGGCCACCATGCTGAGCCCGGTCGGCAGCGCATGCCCGGCGCGGAGCGCGCGGGCAATCAGATCGATCGACTCGGGGAAGTGTTCCTCGAACTTGAGCATCCGCTTCGTGCGCGCGCGCCTCACGTACATGTGCGGCAGCCACATCGCGAAGGCGCCTGCGCCGAGGCCCGCCAGCGGCTGGCGTGTGAGCCAGGCGACCAGTATGTAGGCGCCGACGGCGCAGCAGCCCATCATCAACAGCAGGCTGCCGACGCTGATCTTGAGGCCCGACTGCTCCACCGTGAGCTGCAGCCTGCCCGCCCACGGCTGTTGTTCGAGCGTCTGCTGGAACATCCCGACCGAGCTCATCTGCTCCTCGGCCTTGACCATGTCCCGGACCAGCCGCTGCCCCTTCGGGCGGGCCGGCTTCAGACGTCCGAGCAGCCGTTCTTCGTCCCGGACGACGAAGATCCAGTAGGCGCCCCAGACGATCGCCACGACGCCGACGAACACGAGCAACACGACAAGCGCCGGCGTCATGCGCGGCGATTCCTTTCGGGCTCGTCGGCCCCCACCATCTGGACGTGCTCGAACATCTGGATGGGCAGTTGCACGCCCGCCGCCGCGAGCCGCTCGCTGGCCTTGGGCCGGATGCCGGTCGCGCGGAACCGCCCCATCACCTTCCCCTGGGCGTTGATCCCGCTGCGCTCGAACACGAAGATGTCCTGCATCGTGATCACCTCGCCTTCCATGCCGGTGATCTCCGAGATGTTCGTGACGCGGCGCGACCCGTCCGCCATGCGCGACACCTGAATGACCAGGTTGATGGCCGAGGCCACCTGATGCCGGATGGCCTTGTCGGGCAGATTCAGGTCGGCCATCGCCACCATCGTGTCGAGCCGGTACAGCGCGTCGCGCGCGCTGTTCGCATGAATCGTCGTCAAGCTGCCGTCGTGGCCCGTGTTCATGGCCTGCAGCATGTCCACCGCTTCCTCGCCTCGCACCTCACCCACAATGATGCGATCGGGCCGCATGCGCAACGAGTTGACCACGAGTTGCCGCTGGCGGATGGCGCCCTTGCCCTCGATGTTGGCCGGACGGGTCTCCAAGCGGATCACGTGGCGCTGGCGCAGCAGCAGTTCGGCGGCGTCCTCGATCGTGACGATGCGCTCCTTGTCGGAGATGAAGCTCGAGAGCACGTTCAGGAGCGTCGTCTTGCCGGCGCCCGTGCCGCCCGAGATGATGACGTTCAACCGGCAGCCCACGGCAGCCTTCAGAAACATCATCATGGGCTCGGTAATCGAGAGTCCGTTGATCAGATCCTGGGCGTTCAGCTTGTCCGTCCGGAAACGGCGGATGGACATGACGGGGCCGTCGAGCGCCAGCGGCGGAATGATCGCGTTCACACGCGACCCGTCGAGCAGGCGCGCATCCACCATGGGCGTGGACTCGTCGATGCGACGGCCGACCGTGCTGACAATCCGCTCGATGATGCGCATCAAGTGGCGGTCGTCCTTGAAGACCGTGTCCACCGTCTCGAGCAGCCCGTTCTTTTCTATGTAGATCTGGTTGTGCCGGTTGACGAGGATGTCCGAAATGTCCGGATCCGCGAGCAGCTCCTCGAGCGGGCCCAGGCCGAACAGCTCGTTGAAGACATCGACGACGATGGCTTCCCGCTCGCTCAGGCTGAGCGGCGTGGTCTCCCCTTCCTTGTCGAGCAGCGTCGCAATGACCGACCGCAGCTCGGGCTCGGCTTCCTCGCGCTTGACCTGGCTCAGCCGCTCGAGGTTCAGGCGATTGAGCAGTTGCTCGTGGACGCGGCTCTTGACCTCCTGGTAGTGCCGCTGGCGGGTGTCGGCTCGGGGCGACAGTGTGGGTGAGATAGCCATGACTCGTTTTCCCTACAGGGAGAAGAACCCTCGACCGGAGGTCTTGGCGGCCGGCGGCTTCCTGGCGGCCGTCGGGCCCGGACCGGCGAGACGCTGGGCGAGCTGCGTCACGGACGCCGCGAGGCGGCTGTGGTTATCCGACACGAGCGGGCGGCCGGCATTGGCCGCGGCCAGCACCTTGCGATAGTCACTGGGCAGCGTCGCCCAGACCGGGAGGCCCACCACGCGATGGATGTCGTCCTGCCCGATGTCGGCGCGGGCGTCGTAGCGGCTGACCACCGAGCCGACCCGTTCCTTGCCGTAGCGCTGGCGGAGCATCGCGCCGATCTCCGCGGCGCGGCGCACGGTGGGCAGCTCCTGGTTGACCACCAGAATCAGGGACGACAGGGGATCGAGCGCGTCGATGGTGCCAAAGTCCGACCGGGGCACATCGAGCACCACGCACGCGTACTGCTCGGCGACCCGCTGCAGCAAGCCATGGATCTGCGCGCTGGTGGGCTGGCGCAGCGAGGGGCGGTCGGGGGAGGCCAGCACGTCCACGCCCATCTTGGAATGCACCACCAGGGTCTTCAGGTACGAGGAGTCGAGCCGGCTGGTGTTCTCGAGCGCGTCGGTCACGGAAAACTTGGGCTCCACGCCGAGGAGCAGCGCCGCGTCGCCGTGCGCGGTGACGTGCAGATCCACTATCAGGACCGGACGCGCCTTGTTCGTGGCCAGCGCCGTGGCGACGTTCACGGCAAGCGTGGTCGTCCCCACGCCGCCCTTCGCGCCGACAAAGGCCAGCACCTTCCCCGCCGCCGCCGGGGCCAGCTGATACCCGACGGTACGCTCCACGGCGGATCGCAGCTCGCCAGAATCGAGCGGTTCGGCCACGAACTCGTTGACGCCCGCCCGCATGGCTTCCAGCATCAACACCGGATCGAGCGCGGCGGCCACGATGACGACGCCGACGCGTGGAAACCGCCGCTTGAGCGCGATGAGCGCCGGCGGCACACCGCGCTCGCCTCGCAAGTCGAGCAGCAGGACGTCCGGCGGCTGTTGCCCGTCTTCGAGTCCCGCCAACTGATCGAACTCCAACGACGAGGCGATCTCCAGTCCGGCGTCTCGCGCCAGGGCGGACAGCTCCCGATCCGGTCCTTCGACGACGACGAGGTGAGTGGGTGTCACAATCTTCACTAACTTCCTGCCGGGGGACTACCGAACGAGTAAAACGGTCCAGAGAAACGCTGCCGGTGGGGTCACGGTGCCGCCACCCACATTGAAGACGCCCGGGGCGGTCATCAGCACGCCGCGCACGTCGTTGCCCACCATGTCTTTGACGAAAAATCCGAGAACATTGACGATCTTGACGCTGCCCATGCCGGGTCCGCCCGTCGCCACGTATTCCTGGAGGTCGAAGACGGGCAGGGCGACGATGCGCGGGCTCTGCGTGACGCCCGGGTTGCCGACGCAGCTGCCGGTCTGCCAGCAACTGTTCTCGACCTGCTTCGTCGTGGGGTTCCACGTGGCCGTCGGATCCAGATCGATCAGGTCGCCGATGCCCTGTTTCGTCGGACCAATCATGTTGCCGTTTTCCTTGTCGAGGTAGTCGCCAATCTCGAAGTTGCCGCTCTGACAGTTCCCGAGCGCATCACGGTAGTCGGCCCCGCCGGAATCGCCTGGAAAGCGTACCGGCTGGAACCAGCCGGGATTAATCGCGTCATGCGGACTGCCGGGCTTGAGGAGCAGTTCCGTGCCGTAGTCGTCCGCAATCGTGAAACCCGACCCGGGACTCGTCGGAGACGGCGGCACGTAGACGTCCGGCGAGGCGCCGGTGGGATCGAAGGTTGCCGTCGACACCCACGGAGAGTTCGGCACGGGGTTGTTCTCGAACCACTTGTCCGCCACCGCGATCGGCTTGATGCAATTGCTCGCGTTGGCGGCCGCGACCTGCGCGGCGGCCGTGGCCTGGACATCCTGCTGGGTCAGCCCGACGAGCTGGCCGAAGAACATCGGCAGCGCGTTCCCCCGCGCCGCCGAGCGATAGACGTTCACGCGAATACAGACGCCCGTCGTGAGGGGTGGAGGGCACGGGTAATCCTGCGGGCCTCCGGGCGGATCTTGGGTGATGAACACGTCCGTCGCGGGGTTCACGCTGGGGGCCACACCCCAGATCAGGTTGCTTTGAGCCATGGCCACCGCCGCCTGCGCCGCCACGCCGGTCGGCGAGCGATCGAGCGGATCGTCGAAGGCCAGCGCCACGGCCCCCGCCAGCGCACCGGCGTCTGCTGCGTTCTGCGCCTGACGCCGGCTCTCCCAGAAGACCCCGTAGTCGATCACGAAGGTCGTGAACGCCGTTAGGGCCAGGATGGCAAATGCCACATGAACAAGGATCGCCCCTCGGTCACCGGCCGTTTCGTGGTCATGATGTCGCATGGCTCTCCACCGTCCTGCATCTGCCGCTACGGCTGGGGCGTCGCCCCTGGGCCCGGCGCCGGCTCCACGGTCAGCCCCCCACCCGACAGCCCCGGTTCCGTTGTCGGCAGCGGCGGCACTTCGTCCGGATTCAACGGCCGCACGAGTCGAGGCGTCACAATCACCATCAGCTCGGTCTGTTCGGTGCGCTGCGCCCGGCTCCTGAAGAGGTGGCCGATCAGCGGAATCTGGCTGAGGATGGGAATCGCCGCCTTGTCCTCCTGCCCCATCGTGTTGAGCAGCCCGGCCACGGCGAACGACTGGCCGTCCCGCAGCTCCACTTCCGTCTCGGCGTAGCGCGTCGACAGCGCCGGGATGCGGAAACCTGACAGTGTAATCCCATTCGCGAAGTCGAGAGCACTGACCTCCGGCCGCACTTTCAGGCGGATGACGTCACCCGCAATCGTCGGTGTAAAGCGCATCCGGACGCCATACTCTTTGTAGTCGACCGACACGCTCCCGCTCGAGCCGCTGACGACGGGCACGGGAATCTCCCCGCCGACGAGCACACTGGCTTCCTTCCCGTTGTAGGCAATCAGATTCGGCTCGGCCAGACTCTGGAGGTTGCCCTTCTGCTCGAGCGCCTTCAGCACGCCGCCAATGCCCACGTTGCGTTGAAAGAAGAACAGGTTCAGGAAGTCGCTGAACACCAGCCCGTTGATGCCGCCGTCGCTTTCGAAGTCAGGGGCCGGAAACTGCTGGGTGGTCGACCGTGCGGTGAAGCCGGTCCTGCTCGAAAAGAGCGCCAGCCCCAGCTCCTGGATCGCATTTCGGTTCACCTCGGCGACGCGCACCTGCAACATCACCTGCTGGCTGCCGCCACCACCCGGCAACTGCAGCAGGTTCAGCACTTGGAGCTCTGGCATGCTGGCCGTCGCGACTTCACCGGCGCGCAGCATCACCTCGTTCGTCGAGGCGCGACCCGAGAGGATCACCGACCCCGCCGTCACGCTGACCCGGATGTCTTCGCCGGGATAGAGTTCCTGCATCCGCTGCTCGAGCGTCGTCACGGCGGGTTCGACGACGAGTTCGTAATGCACGCGGGTCGCCTCCCCCCACACGATCAAGCTGATCGTCCCGGCTGTTTTGCCGTCGATGAGCAGCTCGCGGGGACTCACGGCGGTGGCATCGGCGACCTCAGGATTGGTCAGGGACATGCGCCGGATGTCGAAGGCCGTCGTCAGGACGGTCGACCGGCCGGCGACGAGCCGAAGCCGCCCGCCGGCGGTTTCCTGCAACACCGCCGCCGGCGTCGTTACCGTCGGGACGGCGGTTTGTTCCACAACCGGCGTCTGCCCGGCGAGCGCAGGAGCGAACCAGGCGAACACGACCAGCGTCGCGGCGCTCAGAGTCGTACGGTAACCGCTGGGGAGACGCATCATCTGTCGCTCATCCTCCGTGTGGGTAGTGCCACTTACTTGATGACTTCCTGCGTGCGCTTGGCGCCCCGGATGGCCTCGACCGTATAGAGCGCGGGGGGTGGGGGTGGCGCAACCACGCGCGGCCGACCCTGGACCACACGGGTGACCGGCGCGGGGTTCGGCGAGGCGAGAAGCGCCGACACCCGAATCCCCGAGGTCTTGGTCGGTTCGACATCGAGCGGATTGCGCAGGGCCAGCATGATTTGGCCGTTGTTCTGCGCGAGCGCGATGCGTTCCGCATCCTGCGGCGTGACGAGCAGCGTCACGACGCCGGCGGGAACCGGCTGCCCGTCGCGGGCCTTCTGCTGGTCGATCTGGGTCCCCGCACTCAGGATTTGCACGTTGCTGACCACGACGCGCGACATGCTTTCCTGCCCCAAACTCATGATGACGAGCACGTCCACGCGATGACCCTGCGCCGCGAATCCGGCCACCGCAATCACGTCGTTGACGCGCACCGACATCGCGCGCATGCCGGGCGTGATCAGCGGCGGCAGGCCGCCGCCGGCCCCGCGCGGCGCGAGCTTGGACTCGGTGATCGGCTCGTTTGGCACCACCGCCGAGATCAAGCCACGGCCCACGACCTCGTCGATGTTCGCAAACCCGCCCTGCACGGGCGCGGCTTCCGGCCACGGCACGAGCTGCACCTGGCCCGCCGTGATGACTGTGCCCACCCCGAGCGGGTCGCGCGCGACCACGGCATGGACTGTGGCCACCGACACTTCCCGGACGGGCATCTGCTGAATGGCGCGATACACGCCATAGCTGGCCGCTGAGGCGAGCACGATGGCGATGCCGATGACAACGAGCGCACGCGTCTGACGATTCATAACTGGAACGCCTCACCCTGGGCGGCTAGGAGCCGCCGCTCTCGACTCTCATCACCGAAGTGGCCTGGAGGGTGATCGTGCCCCACCCGGTACCCCCGATCATTGCGGCGATCGGTCCGATGAACGCGAACTGACTCGGATACTGCACGGTGACGGTCGCCGTGCTCACGACCAGGCCACCCGGCAGGGCCTGCGCGCCGATAACCATTGTCGCCGGGGGTGCGGCCGCCGTCAGGCCGCTTGCGGTCAGATAGCTCTGGACGCGCGCCTGCACCTGAGGGAGGCCGTACCCGGGCAGGACGGCTACCCTGGCCCCCTCGCGCGCGGCATTGGTCACCACTTCGTAGCGCTGAAACAAAAAGCCGAAATCCATGATGGCTGCCACGACCAGCAGCAGAATCGGCAGGACGAGGGCGAACTCGATCAGCTCGGCACCGGAGTCGTCCGATCCACGTCGTCGGCGCAACGTCAGCGAAGCCATAGGGTCATCACCAGTCCGGCCGCAATCGGCACCGCGTACGGCAGCCGAGGCGTCCCGGGCGAATCCAAGGTAAGTGCCGGGTGGGGCTGCACGCCGGCGACTCGCCAGAACATCAACAGGCCCCAGACATTCTTCAGGGCGCGGGTGAGATACCCCCGCGACAGCGCGACCGCTACGGCGAGGGGGCCACCGGCGATCGCCGTGAACAAGGCGAGCCAGACGGTCTGGCCCGGTCCGAGCCACGCGCCCAGCGCGGCCAGGAGCTTCACATCACCGCCGCCCAGCCCGCGCAACGCAAACAGCGGGAGGAAGAGCACGAGCCCGACACCCCATCCGGCCAGGGAGGTGAGGAGTCCGCCCCAGCCCCAGCCGCCCGCAACGAGGTGAAAGCCGAAACCGATGAGCGCCGCTCCGAGCGTCAGCACGTTCGGGATCCGGCGCGTCTTGAGATCAGTGACGCATGCGGCGAACGCCACCACCACGGCGACGATTTGAGCAACGGCCATCACGGATCTGGTGGATACACCAAGCTGGGACTGTTGAGCGACGTATTCCACGACTGATACGCGAACGCGATCGCGCCCCGGATGACGTCGAACACGGCAATGCTCGCGAGACCGATCACCGTTGTGAGCAAGGCGTACTCGATGAGATCCTGCGCCTGCTCGTCGGCGTAGAGGCGCGCGAGGTGCCTGGTCATCTGGCCCGCGTGGGAAGCAGTGGAACGCCGGTGGCTCCCAGGGAACCACCGGCATCGAGCGTGCTAGCTGGCCGACATGGCCGCGCCGTTGACGTTGTTGGACACCTGGCTGTACCAGTTGTTCAACGCCGTCCCGAGGAGCGTGGCCCCGCCGATGGCAACCAAGCTGACGAATGTCGCCAGGAGGGCGTACTCGATGAGGTCCTGACCCTGTTCGTCGCGAACGAGGCGGGCGAAAAAGTTCTGCAGCGTCATTAACGTAATCTCCCTTGAGTTGAGTGCGACATCATCCGACTGTCCAGTGCATCTGCCCGCCCCACCCCGGTCTTGCCCAGCGAGCCCATCCGGGGACCCCTTGGGGGGCCAGCTCGAACATCTACCTGTGCACTGAGTTCCGCGGCAGGATGACACCACAGCATGCACTGCTGTGCACTGACGCCCAGGCCGGGGAACCGCGTCTCCAAAGACGCAGGCTCCCCAATAGCAGCTTTCGTACCGCACCCGGCCACTAAGGCCACGCCCCAGCATCGGCCTGGAACCGGACTGAACGCCGCGAGCGGGCACTTCAGTCTGCCGCAGGGCAGACAAACATGCACCAGAACGCGGATTGTGAGATCGGCGGGTCGGCGTCACGGCAGCCGCCAGACGGGGGACATCGCCAGCCGGTTCACCCCGGGAAACAGGGGCGAACCCTGACGCTCGACTCGACGGCCGGCAGCCTCGGGAGATCGCCCCGTACGGCCACGCGGGACCGGTGTGTCTCCACCTCCAGGCGATAGCCGCGATCCGCCAGCCACGCTGCCGTCTTCTCACTTGCCGCCGGCAGCCAGACGTAGTCGGCCTGCCACTGGTCAAGGGCGGTCAGCCCCGCCAGGTCGGCGGCCAGAATGGCGTCGTGCTCGCGAAGCCGGTTGTCCGTATAGACCGTCTCCCGCCTGCCGTCCATCGAGACACGGAGCCGGGGGCCAAGGTGCCAGATGGCGTACTGACCCCAGTTGAACGGCGTGACGATCCGACCCGGACCGGCCTGTTTCAGCGCGGCCATGGCCTCCAGGTCCGGCGTCCAGGAGCCGACGATCGGCACGCACGCGAGAGCACGCCGGCTGATCCAGAAGGAGGCGGGGATCGCGGCCAGCAGCAAAGCGATGGCAAGCCCGGTGGAGAGGCCCCGCGGGATCGCCAAGGGCTGACGCGGCCACCGAGCGGCCAGCGCGGGCGCCAGGAGCAGCACGGCAGCCAGCACGAACAGCGACTCGATGCGCAGCACTCGGGCTGCGGCGTACCCGAGCATCGCCAGCGTCAGGCCAATCGGCAGCCGATCTGGCGTCCTTCGGCGCCACATCCAGATGATCCCGCTCATCGCTACGACCCACGGGAACCAGTTGAGCACCGGCGTGTGCCAGAGCGACTGCCACTCATCGATGGAGCGCGTCAGGCGCACCGTCGTGGCAATGAACGCCCATAGCTCGAAGCCGTACGGGTTCACGACCGTCGCCGCTACACATGCGGCAGTCACACTCCCCCAGTGCCGCCACCCCTCCGGAGACTGCCAGACCTTCGCGGTCGCCCAGACCCCGAGCACACCGAGGCCGACGATCCACCCGCCATGACAGTTGACCCAGACGATGAACAGGAGCGGCAGCGACCACCTCAGGACCGGGCGTGACGTCGTTAGCGAGAGACAGAGCAGCGTGAGACTCACAAAGGTCCAGATCTGCGGTCGAACCGACGACGTCATGTGAATGGTGCCCATGACGAGCAGGACCATGGCGGCCAGACGCGCCCTCAGCGCGGAGCCGCGGAGCGCCCGCCAGGCAAGGGCAAACGGGCCCCATGTCAGCAAGGCCTTCAGCAGGAGCAGGCCCGTTGTTCCACCCGCCCGGTACGCCCACGCCATCTGCAATTCGCTCAGCCACTCGTGATTGGTCCAAGGCTTGTCCTGGGTGAACGAATAGGGATCCACGGATGTGAGCTGGCGAGTGTCCAGCAAGTCCAGGCCGAAGCGAAGGTGGCCCCAGAGGTCGGCGTCGGCGCGCGTGACCAGAGCCAGGGCGAAGGCCAACATCGCCAGCGCGATCACGCCGAGCCGCGAGGCCGCCAGTTCACGCGGAGGTTGCGCGCTCATCCCGGAAAGCAGGCGGTCACTGACGGAGGGGCTGCGGGCGCGGGAGTCACTGGCGGCAGATCAGGGCGGACGGCCACGAACGACCGGTCGCTGGCGTGTTCGATGCGATAGCCCTGCACGACGAGCCACTCGCGCGTGCGCGCGCTCGTGGCGGGCAGCCAGACGTACTCCGGCCTCCAGGCTGCCAGGGTGGCCAAACCATCGGGACGTCCGTCGAGAATGGCCGCGTGCTCCTCGAGCCGCGTCTCGCTGTAGACCGTCTCGCGGCGGCCGTCCATCGACACACGCACGGCGGGTCCGATGTGCCAGATCGCGTACTCGCCCCAGTCGAAAAAGGTCACGACGCGGCCAGGGGGTGCGCCGCGCAGCACGCGCATCGCCTCACTGTCGGCCGCGCGCGGTGTCTCCACGCCAACGCACCGCAGCGACGTCATGGCGACCCAGAGGGCGCCCGAAAGGGTCACGATCGCGATCACGGCCGCGGCCAGACGGTCGTGTCGCGACCGATCCATCAGCGGTTGGCCGGCCGGCCGCGGCCAGCGAACTGCCATCGCGTCGGCCAGCAGGATGGCCGCGCACGCGACGAAGAGCGGCACAATTCTGACCACGCGCGCCGACGCGTACGCGAGCATGACGACGACGGTAACCCTCGGCCACAGGTCGCGCGGGCTGCGCCAGACGAGCCACGCTGCCGTCACCACTGCCACAAGCCACGGCAGAACATCGAGCGGCGGCACGTTCCAGAGGGGCTGCCATTCCGTGATGTCGCGGCCCATGCGCACCGTGCCGGCCAGAAACGCCCAGAGCCGCCACCCGTAGGGCGTCAGGAGAGTGGCGATCGGACTCGCGACGACCACGACGATCGCGCCAACATCGAGCCGACGCGAGACGACGGTCTCAGCCGCGGTCCAGGCGGCGAGCACCCCGAGGCCGACGACCCACCCGCCGTGCATGTTGGCCCAGAGCGCAAACATCGGGGGCAACCAGTAGCGGGCCCGTCGTTCGACCAGTACGTGGCACAGGACCGCCAGACACAGCAGCGTCCAGAGCTGCGGGCGGAGTGTCCGCGCCACCGGCGCCGTTGAGGCGGCGACGGCGGCGAAGATGACGAACCGCGCGCCCAGGCTGACGCGGCCGATGGCCTTCCACACCACCAGCAGGGCCACTGCCACCAGGGCACCTTTCAGCAGGGTCAGCCCGGCGGTGCCGCCGATCATCCAGGCCACGCCCATGACCAGCTCGCTCAGCCACTCGTGGTTGATCCAGGGCAGATCCTGCGTGAACGAGTAGGGATCGATCGACGGCAGGCTGCGCGTCTCGATCATGTCGAGGCCAAACCGGAGGTGGCCCCAGAGATCGGAATCGGCCGTCGTCAGTGTAGCGAGTGCGAGCAGCACGGCGACGGCGCCGACGGCCGGCGCCCGCCTCACGAACGCGTCGTCGCTCAGCGGCGCGGTCACGCGGGCGATTCTAGCGGAAGGCCGTTCTGGTTCCCTGCCCGGACCTGCCCGCTTCTTCACGGGAGCCGACGGGTCGGGCAGCGGCTTCCGACGCTCTCGATGAATCCAGGCAGTATCCTCACCGTGCAATGGTGTCCTCCGCCGGCACGCGCGCGTCCTCGTCGCCCGGGGGCCGCGTCAGTGGGCCGCTGGCAGCGGATGTCTGGCTGGCGCTCGTGGTCTTCGTGGGAGCCGCGTACTTCTATGGCGGGGCTTCGTGGAATCAGAACGCCCGGCTCGATGCAATCTTCACCTTCGTCGAGCCCGGACCGCACCGCTGGACCTTTCGACTCGATCCGTTTCTCCCCGATCCGGTCGGCGGCATCAACACCGGCGACTGGACCCGCGTGGGCGACCACTACTACGCCAACAAGGCCCCGGGCACGCTGTTGCTGGGAACGCTGGTCTACCTGCCGCTGTACCACCTCGAGCGGGTCGCCGGCGTCGATCTGAGCCGGCCGGCGCTGCACCACGTCAACGCGTACCTCATCAACCTCTGGGTCTCGGTGCTGCCGATCGCGCTGGCCATGATGGCGTGGTCGCGTCTGTTGGCGCAGCGGGCTGGTCCCGTGGCCGGCACGCGCCTCGCGTTGCTGACGTTCTTCGGCACGGCGCTGTTCCCCTATGCCACGCAGCTCTGGGGACATACGACTGCCGCCGCGTTCGTGATGTTCGCCATCGCGGCATTCGACGCGCGCCGATTCGTCCTGGCAGGTCTGTGCAGCGGGATGGCGGTGATGTCTGACTTCCTGGTGCTGCCGATCCTGGCCGGGCTGGGAATTGTCATCGCGCTCCGGACGCGCCGATCGATCTGGCCGTTCGTCCTGGGCGGCAGCGGTCCCGCGCTGGTGC
Organism: uncultured Solibacteraceae bacterium; assembly: GCA_964517075.1. Classification (GTDB taxonomy): domain Bacteria; phylum Acidobacteriota; class Vicinamibacteria; order Vicinamibacterales; family SCN-69-37; genus CAZFAT01. The sequence continues at coordinate 10,412 of CAZFAT010000399.1, read as the reverse complement.
TCGGCCTCTACCTCTGGTACTGCTTCGGCAGTCCCTTCCACCTGCCCACCGAAGGCACGAACCCGATGTTCGTCGACGATCAGCGCGCGCTCGGGCTGTTCGGATGGCCGTCCGGCGTCGCGCTGTTCCAACTGACGGTTGGCCCGTATCGCGGGCTGTTCCTGCAAATGCCGCTCCTGCTGGTGGCGATCGCGGGCTTCGTCGCCTGGCGACGCCGGGCGCCGTCCGACCCACTCTTCTGGCTGTGCCTGGGCAGTGCCTTCGCAACGCTGCTATGGGTCTCCACGTTCAACGGCTGGCACGGCGGTGCCACGATCGCGGCGCGGTACTTGATTGTCGTCGTGCCGCTCGTCGCGCTGGCCCTGCGCGAACTGCCGGCCGACCGCGCGGGCCTCGCGGTGCTCGCCGTGGCCGCCGCGCCCTCGCTGCTCAACATGCTGGCGATTGCCGCGGTCAGCCCGCTCGTCAGGGAGGAAGCCCTCAATCCGCTGTTTGGTGAAGTGCTGCCCGGTTTCCTCGATGGCCGTCTCCACCCGCACGTCCTGCCCATCCGGCTGCAGGGGCTCGATCCGGATGTCTCGGCGTGGGGCCGCATGGCGGCGTGGAACTGGGGGGATTTCGTCGGCCTTCGGGGGGTCAACCGCGTCCTGCCCTGGTGCGTGCTGGTCGCGACCGGCGTCGTCGCGTGCGTGAGCGGAGTCCGCCGGCTACCGCAGCACGCTGGTCAGGCTGCTGAAGGCGTCCGTCCAGACGACGGCGGGCGTCGCCGCTGACGCGGCGGGGGCGAGGGCCCGCACGCGTTCGATGAAGGTCGTCTGGCGGCTCGCCACCATCCATTCGCTGCTGGTGGCGCTGACGCGTGCGTCGGGTGCGCGCGTCACGTGCGCCACGGCCATGCCGAGCTCGCGGGCCGTCCCGCGGACCACGCCCGTGAGATCGAGGTGCTGATTCGACACGTGCACGGCCAGCACGCCGTCCGGCGTGAGGGCTTGCTGGTAGAGCGCCATGCTCTCGCGCGTCAGCAGGTGGACGGGGATGGCCGCACCGGCGAACGCGTCGACGACCAGCAGGTCGTAGGTGTGCCGATGCGCGGGCGTGGCCATTTCCGTTTCCAGCGAGAGCCGCGCGTCACCGGCCACGACATCGACCGCCGCCGGTGAGTCGCGGAGAAACGTGAAATGCTCCCGGGCGAACTCGATGACGGTCGGGTTCAGCTCGAAGAATCGCATCGTGTCTCCGGCGCGGCCGAACGCGGCAATCGTTCCCGCGCCCAGACCGACGACCCCAACTTTGATCGGCTGACCCGCGACGCGGCGAGGATGTTCCGCAAACGTCAGGGCGATGCCGCTGCCGTGCGCGAAGTCGATCGTCAGATCCTCGCGGCGGTCCGGATCGAGAAACTGCGCGCCGTGAAGGACTCGGCCGTGAAAGAGGCGGCGCAGGCGCGGGGGCTGATCCGCCGGACTGTCCGCGACCCGGAGGACGCCGTAGAAGTTCCGCTCAATGGCGATCGTCCCTGGGGTGGCGCCCACCTGCTGCAGGGCGCCGATCATGGTCACGAGGAACACGGCCAGCGGCACGGCCCAGAGAAAGAGCGGCGGCCGGAGGGACTCACGCACGGCGCGATCGCGAAAGACGACGGCCGCCAGCAGGCCAAGCGTGAACAGAACGAAAAAGGGCAGCTCCGCGTAGAACTGGAACAGCCGCGGCGCGGCGAGCGCCACGAAAATGCCGCCGGCGCTGCCGCCAATCGACAAGGCCAGATAGAAACCGGTCAGATGACTGACGCCGGGCTTCAGGCGCGCCAGCTCGCCGTGGCAGACCATGCAGCCGGCGGCCAGCAGGATCAGGAGCGATGCGCCCTGCGCCGGGAGGCTCACATAGCCCGCCCGTGCCAGCACGTACGTGCACACCCCGACGAACACCGCAAAGAGCGGCAGCCACAGGCGGCGTGCGTACAGGCCGGCAAACGCGAGAATGAAACTCACCAGGTACACCATGAGCGGCAGCACCCAGAGCAGCGGGACCGTTGCGACCTCCTGGCACAGTTGGTTGGTGACCGCCAGCAACAGGCCCGTCCCGCAGGCGGAGAGGGAGAACCACAACAGGACGTCGACGGACGCCAGCCGGCGAACCGGGGACTCCGGGATCGCCGCGCCGGCTGGTGTCGTCGCTGGAACCGCGCGAATCGCCATCCGGCCGCACCAGGCGCAGGCCGCGGCAAACAGCACGAAGCCCGCCGACCACAGGGCCGCCTGCATCCGGCCGTCGAGAAAGCGCTCGAAGGCCACTGGAAAGCTCAACAGGGCGAGGAGCGATCCGGCATTTGACAGGGCATAGAGGGGGTAGGGGCTGTGCCCCGGGCGGGCGCGGGCGTACCAGTCCTGCAGCAGCGGCGCCGTGGCGGCGAGGAGCACGTACGGGACACCCACGCTGGTGGACAGCAGCAGAAACACCCGCAGCGAGGGATCATCGGTCGCGGCCGGCTTGAAGGCGGCGGAGGGAGCAATCGGCAGCAGGGTGAGGCCGGCCACCACGAGCGCGAGGTGGAGCCAGACCTGCCGGCGGGTCCCGAGCCGGCGACTCAGATGCGCGTACCCGTAGCCGGCGACCAGCGCGAGCTGGAAGAAGACAAGACACGTGCTCCAGACCGACGGCGCGCCTCCAAACCATGGGAGGATCTGCTTCGCAATCAGCGGCTGAACGAGAAACAGCAGGAACGCGCTGGTGAAAATCGCGAGGTGGAACGCTGTCATGCGGAGAGCGCGGCCGTCGTCATGCACCCGAGCGGAGCGACTGCATCGACTCGACGAGGGCGAAATCCGTCTGGAACCGCTCGATCCGTTCGCCGCGCTGATCGATGCGGCGCTCATTGATGTTCCCGAGGAAGTGCCCCGCCGCGTCGAGGTAGACGATCTTCCGGGGATCGAGGCCCATCACACGGGCGCACGTGGCGTCCACGGCGGCGAGGTCCTGCCCCATCGCCAGGAAGCCGACCGGCCGGGCCGTGCCCATGATCGGCCCGTCGCCTTCCATTCCCACGATGGCATCGACAATGGTCAGCGCCGGGCGAACCGTCGCCACCAGATCGAGGATCGACGCGTGAATTCCCTTGACGTGGAGCACGTTCTTCGGCCATCCGTACACGGCGCCGGGCACGACGCCGAAAAAGTTCTTCATGCTGCACGTCAGCCCCGCCCAGTGGTGCGTCTTCAGTTTGGGCAGCGAGACCACGAAGTCCGATTGCAGCACCGAGACCGGCAGTGACAACGCCCGGAGCCCGGTGAACCAGCTCCGCAGCGGCACCTCGCGCACGTCATCGTGATTCAGATCGACGAACCGCACCTTCGCATCGGTCAGCTGATCGAGGAGGCCGGTGGACGTCAGCAGGTACTCGATGTCGCGCCGGTGACCCGGTCCCTCGCCGACAACGACTTCACGAGCGCCGGCGCGGAGCAAGGCCGTGGCCGCGCCAGCGACCACCCGCGGGTGCGTATTGATGGCCTGGCCCGCCTCATATTCCACGAGGTTGGGTTTCAGCAGCACGGATCGGCCGCGGACGTCCACCTGCAGTTCCGCCAGCCCGCGGCTGATCACGGCCGCGAGGTCGACCGAGTAGTCCGCGGCCGGAAACAGACCAACCGACGAGCGCGCAGGCACCGCGAAGTCGGATTCGACGAAGGGGGGGCCCTGCCGCCGGCACGCGGCGCCAATGAGACCTGCCACGGGCAGGCTCAGGAACGTCCGCCGGCTGAGCGCCGTCATGTCCGCCGCCACCCCAGGGCTCCGAGCGGCAGTATCGGCGCAATGAGCAGTCCCCAATAGAAATTGTCGGGACGCCCGACGACCACGAAGAAGGCCAGGTAGCACGTGATGACGAGCGCCACGCGCTGCCCGGACGTCGACCGCCACAGCCAGGCGCCGGCAATCAGGCCCGACACGAGCGCCGCGTGAAGCCAGTTCGGCAGCAGCATGAGCACCGGATTCATTCTGGCGGTCCGCAGCGCAAAACACCAACCGCCGAGAGCCACCCATCCGCTTCGCAGCGTGTCGGATGGCGCAAGCCGACCGGCGTACAGGACGTGCCCGGCCACGAGCGCCAGCACACCGGCCGTGGCTGCGGCCCACGCCCAAGCCTCCCGGCGGTGGCCGGACAGGAACGCCGCGACGCCCATGATGAGGACGTACGGCAGGGCGAGCTCGCGAATCAGCACGGCGGCTGCCCCCGATGCCACGCTCAGCGGCAGGAATCCGGCGGCCCGTGCCGCGAGCGACAGCGCTATCAACTGGCCCGCCCAGAGGTCATTCAGATGGATCGCGCCGCCGTGCAGCCAGATCGGCAGCATCGTCCCGGTCAGCGGCACCGCCAGCCACAACAGTCGCGGACGGCCCTGACGGACGAAGCTCTGGCTCCACAGCGCGGCGGTGGCCACACCAAGCAGCAGCATCACCGCGGTCCTCGCCCGCATCGACGGCAACAGGGCGAGGAACCAGACGAGCGTCGGCAAACGGAAATTGAATGGTGATCCCGTGGGATATCCCCGGCGCTGGAGCTCGTCGAGGACGACCTGATAGTACCGCTCGCCGCCCTGCACGCGGGCGAGCACCGTGGCCTGCACCTCGATGTCGTTCTCGCCCGGAAGCGCGGTGAACGTCGTGATTTCCGCGGATTCGCCGCAGAGGGCGCCCCAGACCCCAAGTCCGAGTGCCACGGCGAGGAGCCCCTTCGACCAGGCTGGCTGGGCGCGCGCCCGCGCGAGGACGCTAGTGAGCGGCCTCATGCGCCTGGCGTCTCTGCAGAACAGGTCATGACATGTCTGCCAGCAGCGCGCGAGCGAGCGCCTCGGCCGATCCGATCCTGGCGGTTCCGTCGCTTCTCATCAGCGCCTCGACACCTGTCCACGACGACGGTCGAAGCGCAGCAGGGACACGCCGCGAAAGTCTCCCAGGGAGCGGACGCTGAACTGGCGCGGCAGCGCCATCTCGATCCACTCCAGTAGCAGGCGCCCGTAGTCGCCGGTCTTCGGGGTCGTGCCTCCGATCAGCACGAAGAAGACCTCGGCATCGTTCAGGGCTGGAAGAAGCACTCGGCGAAAATACGGCTCCCTGGCCGCACTCCACCAGGAGAACGTCAACGGCACGATCGGCCAGTCAGGGGCGGAGAATCCAGGACTCCTGAGGGGAGCCGCGAGCACCGGACTGGCGGTCACCCCCGGCTCCTGCTCGACGAACCCAGGACGGTACAGGACGAGAGATCCTGGAGTCGCACTCATCTCACCGTGCAGGGCGTGGGCTGCACCGCGCCAGTCTTCGTTGACCAGCGTCGTGGGCACCCCGCTGACTCGCCAGGAATGGACCGACAGCGCCGTCACCAGGACCATCGCGAATATGATTGAGATCGAGGCCACTGGAGTCCTGAGCCTGGACAGCGCCAGGCCCGCAAGCAGTGACGCAGGCACGGCAATGACCGTCAGGTAGCGCGGTGCGAGAAGGTTCGTCCCGAACAGGGCCAGAAGCGTCATGGCACCGACCTGGGCACCAATAGCCAGGGCAAGCACAAGCTCAATATGGTTGCTGATCCGATCGCGTGAGTCCCGCGCGTACAGCCGCGCGACCAGGACAGGCAGCAGGAACGGTCCAAGCACCATGATGAACGTGAGGTAGTCGGGAGGGCCGATCCAGTCGAGCGTTCCCCGCCGGGCCCACAACGCGTCCAGTTGGGGCAAAGTGATGACGACAGCGCCGAGCTGCACCGTCACGTCCACCAGGAATGCCGGCCAGCGATAGTGCGTTCTGAGATCACGAAAGGACAGGTACCCCGCCGCCACTCCGAGCATCACAAGGCTCGAAACATAGTGCGTCAAGAAGAGGCCCGCGCCACCGACGACGAACAGCAGTCGTGACCGCCGCCCTCCGGTCTGCACGGCGAGCACGAAGCCGTGAAAGGCCACTGCGGCGCAGACCACTGCCAGCGCGTACGGCCGCGCACTCACGCTAGATTCCATGAGGACGGGAGAAACCCACGCCAGGGATCCGGCAAACAAGCCCGCCTCGATCGAGCGGATCCTTTTCGCCGTGCGATAGACGAGGAACGCGGCGACAGCGCCACAGACCAGCGACGGAAGCCGAAGCGCCCCTTCGGACTCCCCTGCGACGCGGATCAGTGGCCAGAGCAGTGTGTAATACAGCGGGCTTTGACCATGGAACGCAACGCCTCGCGACCAGCTCTCGTGGAAGGTACCTTCGATCGCCCATAGCGTCCCGAACTCATCAATCCAGAGACTGCGATCGAGGCCGACGACTCGAACGAGCAGGCCAGCCGCCGCCACGCCGAGCACCAGCAGCCAGACCCACCGCCTGGTTCCACTGCCCCGGGGCGTGCCGTCATCACGGATGAGCGCACTCACGCCGAGCAGGACGGCCAGAAGGACGACGAAGGTCATCGCCCGACCAAGTGAGTTGCAACCGGGGATCCGGCGCCGACCGAGTCGCGCCGGGCAGGTAGCCCGGCGCAGAGGAGGGCTAGAACCACCCACATGTTCAATGATCCCAGCGTGACGATCAGCCACGGAGACGGTTGACCCCAAAGTGGCGTGGTATCCGGCTGGATCGCCTTCAGCGCCGCTGACTGCCGACGCCATCGCGTCACTGCATTACCCCGTCTCTGCACGTGCAATCCGGTCTTAGACCCACGTAGCGCCGCTCTCGTCTTAGCTATCGACACGGTGAATGCCGGTGGATTGGCACCGGCATCACTGGCGTTGCATCACCGCGCGGGCTTTCGCCAGTACCGCGCCCGGCTTGATCTGCTTGAGACACTGGTTGTCGCCGTCGCACGGCGATCGGCGATGGTTGTACGCCGTCAGGCAGGGCGAACACGGCAGCCCGCGATAGAAGGCGGTCGTGTTCTCGGCCAGCGACCCGTAAAGCAGCGGTGTCTCCGGGCCGAACAGGACCAGGCTGGGCAGCGGTGTCAGGCCGGCAAACTGCGCCGGGCCTCCGTCGTTGGTGATGAGCAGCGACGCGCGGTGGAACAGCAGCAGGAGGTGGCGGATCGACGTCGTATAGCCGGTGAGATCGACACATTCGGGACGTCGGCCGTGACCGACGATCGCCTGCGCCAGCGGCCGATCGCCGGCCAACCCGATCACGCCCACGGCGTGTCCATCGTCGAGCAGGTTGGCGCACAGCTCGCGATAGTGGGACAGGGGCCAGGCTCGAATGGGCAGCGCGCCGCCGCCCGGATACACCAGCACCAGCGAACGGCCCCGAATCGATGGAAAATCCTGCTCGAGCCGGGCCGCCGCCTGCTCAATCTCTTCGGGCGGCAACGCGCAGCGGGGCGGCGGGCCAGGGTCGCCCGCCGGCGCTGTCTTCACCAGCGGCATCGACACCGAGTCGATGGCCGCCGCCAGCGTGAGGAATTGCCGCGAGATGTGGTGATACGGATTGTAGAGGACGGGCCGGTTGACGAACGACCCGCGGTAGAGCCCCTCCTGGGTGTACGGGTGAAACCCGACGCGGATGGGGGCGCCCGACAGCAGTGAGAGGATCGCACTGACCCGGGCGAACAGCTCGCAGTCGATCACGACGTCCACGCCGAGCGCGCGCAGCTGCCGCAGCACGGCCACGCTGTCGCGCACAAAACTGGTGGCGGATCGGTCGTCGAGCGTCAGGACGTTCTCGGGCGGTACGACAGCCAGCAAGTCGAGCACCTGGCGATTTCCGGCAAACACGAGGACGTGCAGCGAGGCCTCGGGGTACTGCGCCATGAGCCGGGCGAACATCGGCCGCGCGAGCACGAGACTGCCCATCTCGGACAGCAGGATCACCAGGATGCGGCGCGGCGGACCTTCCCGGGGCGCCGCCCGGCGCCACAGGTTCGCCAGCGAGAGCAGGGCACACAACGGCACACCCAGGTATCGATCCACTGCGCGCTGGACCTGAAGATTCATGAGGTCCTGGGTGACGCCACCCTCAGGGCCGCAGCCCGGTGCGCGGGGAGCGTCAGGGCATACAGGGCCATGGCCAGGAGGTGGGCATTCCCGAGCGCACTGGTGCGAACCTGTTGGGCCGTGAGTTCGCGGAGCACCGCGTCGGCGGGCCGACCGTACACGTCAAGGGCCATCGCTGCGAGCGAGAGCGCCAGCGTGGATGGCTCCGCCAGGGCGTGCGCCGACAGCCAGTCGAGGCTGCGCCGGACGACGGGATGATCGGGTTTGTCCTGCAGGGCGAGGAGCGCCAGCGCCGTGGTCGGAACGTACGGCCGGAGGTCCTGCGCGAGCACCTGGGCGTTCCCGTAGTTCCATCCCGCGGGCTCGCACACCCGATCCAGCAGGACCGCCTCCGCTTCGCGCAGGCGAGCCTCGACGGCGGGACCGGCCACGCGCCGGACTTTCAACGCCAGCATGCAATACGCCGTGGGCTCCACCCAGCTGAACGTGCCTTCGGTCCACGACCATGCCTGGAGGCGACTGTCCACGCGCACCGCGCTTGGCCCTTCAGGCTCGATCCGGATGCCCTTGACCGTGAGCAGCGCGGTAGCCAGCCGATCCACCAGATCGAGACTGTCACGATCGTTGAGGCCAAGGAGTGCCAGGCCGTTCCACCCGTAGTTCGGTCCCGGCGTGGCCGGCTCGACGAGCAGGCCGTCGGCGCGCTGAAGGCCGCGGAGAAAGGCGCGCGCGCCGGCGATCGCGGCAGTCTCACGGGGAGTGGCGCCGGCCGGTCCCAGCGCGAGGAGCGCCCAGCAGGTTGGCTCGATGCGGCTGGACCGACCGGAGTAGTACGACCAGCCGCCCGACGAGGCCGCGAGGTCCACGAGTGCGGAACGGCGCGACGCCTGGGACGGTCGGGCGCGGTCGGCCTGGGGCATGCCTGAGGCAGGATCCTAGCGCGGATTCAGGCGGCTCACCGCGTCGCCGGGCGCGACGGGCCGGTGCCGCGAAACGGGTTGAGGACGCGCACGTTGAGGCCCGCGAAGTCGCGCACGTTTCGCGTCACCAGCGTCAACCGGTGCACACGAGCGGTGGCCGCGAGCAGGGCATCGACCACCGGCGCGCGCCGCGCCGCGCGCCGCCGCCCCCACTGCTCCGCCACCGCGCGTCGAACGAGTCGACGAGTCCATCGTTCGCACGGTCTCCGCGCCGCAGTTCCGAGACGACCTTGGTGTCGAGTACAAAACTCACAGGGACACGCGGCGGCCGCGGGCCTTCGACCGCCGCAGGCGGAGGGCCGGCGCCGCCGGGACGGATCGGAGAAAGGCCTTGAAGTCCTGCGCCGGCGGAGGGCCGAGGAGCGCGCACTCGAGGATCTCCCGGTGCTCCGCCTCCGAGGATGGCCCCGGCGGGCCGCCCGTGTCCGGAGGGCGTCCACAATGCGGCGGTCGATGTTGCGCATGAGCCACTGGGGCATGCTAGCAATGATCGCATCGGGCTGCCGTTCGTGAGACGCCCGTGAGAAGCCGCCCGTCGACCCGCCGGGTTGGTGACGTCCTGACAGTCTGGAGAGGTCCCAGGACGGGTCCGGCCTGACCGGGTGAGGTCGCCCGCCGGTGCACCTATGTCGGCCGGCGCCGCCGGTCGATAAGCTGGGAGGGTTATCCTTGAACTCCGCCAGAGGCGTTTGCCGAACGGCGTCCCTGCCGGAATGGGGCAGGAGGACATGAAGGTAGCGCTGATCCATCCTCCGCAGTTGATTTCCGCGACGAACGCGGTATCGACCGTCACGATGCCTCCGCTGGGGCTGGCCTACCTTGCCGGTTCCCTCGAGGCGGATGGGCATGCCGTGTCGGTGGTCGACGCCGTCGGCGAGGGACTGAGCAGCTATCGACCGTTCGGCCGGCACCATCTTCATGGTCTCAGCGACGAGGAGGTCGTCGCCAGAATCCCGCCGGACGTCGACGTCATCGGCGTGGGCCTGATGTTCAGCTGTACGTGGCCGGCCACGCGCCGATTGCTGGCGCTGATCAAGGCCTCGCGGCCCGCGACCCCGCTCTTGCTCGGGGGTGAACACGTCACGGCGCTGCCGCACATCACGTTCAAACAGAGTCCGATCGATGTCGGCGTCGTCGGGGAAGGCGAGGAGACGTTGCTCGACGTCCTCACGGCGATCCGCGACGGCTGTCCGTTGGCCGAGGTTCCCGGCCTGGTGGTGCGCGGTCCCGACGACGTGCCCATCCGGACGCCACCGCGTTCACGGATCAAGAACGTGGACGCCTTGCCCTGGCCAGGATGGACTCACTTCAACCTGGACGCGTACATGGCGTTCAACCAGCCGCACGGGGCGTCCCGAGGGCGGTTCATTCCGATGCTCGCGACGCGCGGATGTCCGTACAAGTGCACGTTCTGTGCGAGTGAGACGATGTGGACCCAGCGCTGGATCCCGCGGTCCCCGGCGCTGGTCGTCGACGA